>NZ_BAAASL010000024.1:0-102501 GCF_039532865.1 Streptomyces luteosporeus | reverse complement strand
AGAAGATGACCGTCACCGGCGGCTCCTCGCTGCCGAAGGACGAGGTCGACCGCATGCGCCAGGAGGCCGAGCAGTACGCGGAGGAGGACCACCGCCGCCGCGAGGCCGCCGAGACCCGCAACCAGGGAGAGCAGCTCGTCTACCAGACGGAGAAGTTCCTCAAGGACAACGAGGACAAGGTCCCCGCCGAGGTCAAGACCGAGGTCGAGACGGCCGTCGCAGAGCTGAAGGACAAGCTCAAGGGCGAGGACACCGCCGAGATCCGCACCGCCACCGAGAAGGTCGCCGCGGTCAGCCAGAAGCTCGGCCAGGCCATGTACGCCGACGCCCAGGCCGCGCAGGGCGCTGCCGGTGCCGCCGGTGACGGCCAGCAGGCCAAGGCCGACGACGACGTCGTCGACGCCGAGATCGTCGACGAGGAGAAGCCGAAGGGCGGTGCGTCGGCGTGACGGAGGAGACCCCGGGCTTCAACGAGAACGAGAAGCCTGAAGGCCCCTCCGAGCCGACCGCTCCCGACGACGCGGCGAAGGCCGCCGGGTCCGCCGATCAGGCGGGCCCGGCCGGCCCGGCCCCCACGGGCGAGGAACTCGTCGAGGTAGGCCTCCAGGCACAGCTGGACCAGGCCCAGGCGGCGCTCGGGGAGCGCACCGCCGACCTGCAGCGGCTCCAGGCCGAGTACCAGAACTACCGTCGCCGGGTCGAGCGGGACCGCGCTGCGGTCAAGGAGGTCGCCGTCGCGAACCTCCTGTCCGAGCTCCTGCCCGTCCTCGACGACATCGGTCGCGCCCGTGACCACGGCGAGCTCGTCGGCGGCTTCAAGTCCGTCGCCGAGTCCCTGGAGACGGTCGCCGCCAAGATGGGCCTGCAGCAGTTCGGCAAGGAGGGCGAGCCCTTCGACCCGCTGGTGCACGAGGCGCTGATGCACAGCTACGCGCCGGACGTCACCGAGACGACCTGCGTGCAGATCCTGCAGCCGGGGTATCGCATCGGCGAGCGCACCATCCGCCCCGCGCGGGTGGCCGTCGCCGAGCCCCAGCCCGGCGCCCAGCCCAAGGCCGAGGACGAGTCGTCGGACGAGGAGAGCGGTGGCCCGGACGAGGGCTGACGCACAGCGCAGGACGAGGAAGGAGGGACGTCGAGGATGAGCCTCAGCAGGGACTTGCTCGAAAAGGATCTGTACAAGGTCCTCGGCGTCCCCAAGGACGCCACCGAGGCGGAGATCAAGAAGGCGTACCGGAAGCTCGCCCGCGAGTTCCACCCGGACGCCAACAAGGGCGACGCCTCCGCGGAGGAGCGCTTCAAGGAGATCTCCGAGGCGAACGACGTCCTCGCCGACCCCAAGCGCCGCAAGGAGTACGACGAGGCGCGCGCCCTGTTCGGCAACGGAGGCTTCCGTGCCGGGCCGGGCGCCGGCGGCTCGTTCAACTTCGACCTGGGCGACCTCTTCGGAGGCGCCCAGGGCGGTGCCGGCGGCTTCGGCGGTGGCGGCGGCATCGGTGACGTCTTCGGGGGACTGTTCAACCGCGGCGGTGCCACCCGCACCCAGCCGCGCCGCGGCCAGGACATCGAGTCCGAGGTCACCCTCAGCTTCACCGAAGCGGTCGAGGGCGCCACGGTCCCGCTGCGCATGTCCTCCGCAGCCGCCTGCAAGGCGTGCTCCGGCACCGGCGACAAGAACGGCACACCGCGCGTGTGCCCCACCTGCGTCGGCACCGGCCAGGTCTCGCGGGGCACAGGCGGCGGCTTCTCGCTGACCGACCCCTGCCCGGACTGCAAGGGCCGCGGGCTCACCCCCGAGCACCCCTGCGACGTCTGCCACGGCAGCGGCCGGGCCAGGTCCGCCCGCACCATGCAGGTCCGCATCCCCGCCGGAGTCTCCGACGGCCAGCGGATCCGCCTGCGCGGCAAGGGCGCCCCCGGGGAGCGCGGCGGCCCCAGCGGCGACCTCTACGTCGTCGTCCACGTCGGCACCCACCCCGTCTTCGGGCGCAAGGACGACAACCTCACCGTCACGGTCCCCGTCACCTTCACGGAGGCGGCCCTCGGCGGCGAGATCAAGGTGCCCACCCTCGGCGGGCCCCCGGTCACCCTGAAGCTCCCCGCCGGCACCCCCAACGGCCGCACGATGCGCGCCCGCGGCAAGGGCGCCGTCCGCAAGGACGGCACCCGCGGCGACCTCCTGGTGACCGTCGAGGTCGCCGTGCCCACCAGCCTCGACGACAAGGCCCGGGAAGCCCTGGAGACCTATCGGGAGGCGACCGCCAGCGAAGACCCGCGAGCGGAACTGTTCCAGGCCGCGAAGGGAGCCTGAGCCATGGAAGGTAGTGGCCGTCGACGCAACCCCTACGAGCTGACCGACGACTCGCCGGTCTACGTCATCTCCGTAGCCGCCCAGCTGTCGGGCCTGCACCCGCAGACCCTCCGGCAGTACGACCGCCTCGGTCTGGTCTCCCCCGACCGCACCGCCGGTCGCGGCCGCCGCTACTCCGCCCGTGACATCGAGCTCCTGCGCCAGGTGCAGACGCTCAGCCAGGACGAGGGCATCAACCTCGCCGGCATCAAGCGCATCATCGAACTGGAGACCCAGGTCGCCGCGCTCCAGGCCCGCGTGGCCGAACTCCAGGCCGTGGTCGACGGCGCCGCCGCCGCCATGCAGCAGCGCGAGGCCGCCGTCCACGCCTCGTACCGGCGCGACCTCGTCCCGTACCAGGAGGTCCAGCAGGCCAGCGCGCTGGTCGTCTGGCGCCCCAAGCGGGAGCAGAAGAAGCACTGAGCGCTTCGCCCCGACCCGGCCCCTGACAGGGGCCGGGTCGGGGGTGCATCAGGGGAATCCCCCATGGGCGCCGCCCACCCCCGCGCATAGCCTCTCCGTGTCTGATCCTCTTTCACGAACGGTGGGAACCCTCATGCGCGCGCGTCTCCGTCTCATCACCGCCCTCGCCGCGACCGGCGTGGCCGTCGGAGCCCTCAGCGCCTGCGGCAGCCTCCTGAACAAGGACTTCGAGGACGACACCACGATCTCCCAGAAGATCACCTCCGTCCGCATCGACAACGAATCCGGCGCCGTCACCCTCATCGGCGACGAAGGCGGCACCAACGTCGGCCTCCACCGCCGCGTCGAATACGGCGGCGACCGCCCCCAGGGGGCCACCCACCGCATCGAGAACGGCGTCCTCGTCCTCCGCGGCTGCGGCGACGACTGCGCCGTCGCCTACACCGTCCACCTGCCGGCCGGCCTCCCGGTCACCGGCAAGAACTCCAGCGGCGCGCTCACGCTCAAGAAGACCGGTGCGGTGTCGGTGTCCACCGACTCCGGTGCCATCGACGTCGTCGACGTCCGCGGGCCCGTCGACGTCCGCGCCGACAGCGGTGCCATCACGGGCCGGGGCCTGCACGGTGGACCCGTGAAGGCCAGGACGGGCAGTGGTGCCATCGACCTCACGCTGTCGGCGCCGCAGGACGTCCAGGCCACGGCAGGTAGCGGGGCGGTCGACGTCACCGTTCCGGCCGCCACGTACCGCGTCAGCGCCAAGACCGGCAGCGGCGGCAAGGACATCGAGGTGGAGAACGACTCCTCCGGCAAGTACCGGATCGACGCGTCGACGGGCAGCGGCGCGTTGACGATCAAGCGCGGCTGATCTCGCACCACACGGATTTGGCTCCGCCGCCGGGGGAGGGGGCGTGCCCCCAGCGGTCCGCGAGCGCCTGCAGCAGGCGAAGCCCTCGGCCGTTCTCCCCGTACGGGCGCACGGCGCGGGGGGTCGGCGGACGCGGGCAGTTGTCCCGCACGGTGACGCGCAGAACGCGCCACTCCGACCACCACAGGCTCAACTCGGCGGTGCCGCTCGTGTGCACGATGGCGTTGGTGAGCATCTCGTTGGCCAGCAGCTCGGCCCGGCCGATCAGTTCGCCCAGCTCGTGCGCGAGCAGCGCGGCGCGCAGGGTGGTACGAGCGACGCGGACCGCTCTCGCGTCGTGCGGCACGAGCAGGCTGTACTCGAACGGTTCGATGCGCTCTGCGGTTTCCTTGACGGGGAAGGGCAGCAGCATGTCGCCTCCTGCGGTGGGGTGAGGCGGCCGAAGCGGTGTCATTGCCGGTCGCTGCCGCGTTGCGGGCAGCCCGGTGCGCTTCCGCGGGCCGGAACGGTGCCGCTGCGTGTGCGGCACGCGACTCAACGTAGGGGGCTATGTAGCCCCGCTGCAACGGAGTCGCCGAAGTTCGCCCCATCGGGGCACAGCGTGGCCTCACGCCGTTCGCAGCAGGGAGACTGACCCCATGCCGCCCAGGAACAACCCCACCGCGCGCCAGGCGCGTCTCGGTACCGAGTTGCGCAAGATGCGCGAGCGCGCAGGCCTGACCGCTCGCGAGGCCGCCGCGCAGCTGGGCGTAACGCCCATGCGGATGAGCCACATTGAGATCGGCCGCCTCGGCGTGAGCGAGGAGCGGTTGCGGAAGTTCGCAATGCATTACGGCTGCAGCGACAGCGCCTACATCGATGCGCTGGCGGAACTTACTGGGCGCCAGGAGCGCGGCTGGTGGGAGAAGCATCAAGGGCTGCTGCCGCAGCGGTCGCTGGATCTCGCTGCTTTGGAGTGGCACGCCAGTGGCATCGACGGGCTGCAGATCGTTCACATCCCAGGGCTCCTGCAAACTGAGGCATACACCCGAGCGATCTTCTCGCACATGCCGCAGGAGGCCAGGCCCAGCAACCTTGACGCCATCGTCGATTTCCGGATGCGACGCCAGGAAGTGCTTGATCGCGAGGATCCGCCTCCCTACAGGGCGTTCATCCATGAGGCGGCACTGCGTATGAAGGTTGGAGACCGGAACGTCGTGCGCCAGCAGTTGGAGCTGATCGCAGCGAGGTCGGAACGGCCCGGTACGACCGTGAGGGTAGTGCCGTTCTCGGCCGAGGGTTTCGTCTGCATGGGCTACGCGATGCAATACATGGCGGGAGGCGTCCCCCGGCTCGACACCGTGCAGATCGACGAAGTGCACGGCAGCGTGTTCCTCGACGCCCAGGAAGAGCTCGAACGCTACCGCGCCGTCTTGCGGACGGTTGATCGGTTGGCGCTCGGAGTCGAGGCGAGTCGAGACTTCGTCCGGAGCATTGCTCGCGAGCATTAAGAGGTGCGGTCGTGAATCCCCTGGTATGGCAGAAGAGTTCCCTGTCCGGCACAGGCCCGGACAACTCCTGCGTGGAGTTGGCCCTCATGCGAGGTGACTGGCGGGGGAGCACGCGCTCCGGAGGAGGCCCGCGCAACGACTGCACGGAGGTTGCCGCGACTCCAAGGACGTGGCTGAAGACCTACGTCTCTGGGCCTTGGCCCAGCAACGAGTGCGTTGAGGTCGCTGCGTTAAGGCATCAGAAGTCCTCCTATTCGGGCACCGGACCCGGCAACGACTGCGTCGAGGTCGCGGCGGCTCCGGCCGCCATCGCCCTTCGCGAAAGCGACGACCCGGAGGTCGTCATAACCACCGCCCCCGCCACGCTGGCGGCCCTCGTGCGGGCCGCCAAAGGCGGGCGGCTGGGCGCCCCGTAGGGGCGCGGGGAACTGCGCGATCGGCCACCGGCGGCCCGCAGTCGACCGCGCACCCCGGCACCCCTTCTGCGGGCGCGTCGTGGTTTCTCGCGCAGTTCCCCGCGCCCCTTACGGGGCGCTGTGGTGCTGCGTGGCGTCGAACTGCGGGACGCGGCTGGGGGCACCCCATAGGGGCGCGGGGAACTGCGCGGTCGGCCACCGGCGGCCTGCAGCCGAAGCACGGTCCCCATCCGCGGGCGCGTCGTGGCTTGTCGCGCAGTTCCCCGCGCCCCTACGGGGGGCCCGCGGCACCGGGACGCGCCACTAGGCCGGTACGCGGGGGGTGGCGCCGTTGAGGAGGGCGGTGCCGAGCGCCGTCGTGGCGTGCAGGACCGCGTTGCGGCGGCGGCTGCTGTGGATCAGGCCCGCTTCGCGCAGGGCGCCGAGGTGCCGGCTGGCGTTGGGGGCGGTGGTGCCCGTGCGGCGGGCCAGTTCGCCCGTGGTGGCGGGGCCGTGGGCGCTCTCCTGCAGCAGTCGGGCCCGTACCGGTCCCAGCAGGGCGGGCAGGGCCGTCGGTGCGCCGCCGGAGGCCCAGCCGGGGTCGTGGTCGATGGGATGGACCAGGACGGGGGCCATGTCCTGGGCGACGACGCTGGTGGCCTGGTAGCGGCAGAAGAAGGACGGTTGCAGGACGAGGCCGCGCCCTTCGAGGTGGACGTCGCGGTCGTCGGGGTAGTCCAGTTCCAGCACGGGAGGGTTCCAGCGTGCCGTGGGGTGCAGGGAGGTGAACACCGCTTCCCAGCCGCCCCTGGCGAGCAGGGCGGAGCGGCGGGCGCGGTCCTGCCGGATCTCCTTGCCGATGCGCTGCCAGTGGGGGGCCAGGCAGGCGTCGAAGTAGGTCTTCACGGCGTCGGTCAGGCGCCCGAGGGTCTCCGTGCCGTCGGCCAAGTGGGCGCACCAGGCGGGTAAGCGGCGTCCGGGGTGCTGCCGGTGGAACTCCTGCAGGTCGCGGCGGATGGCGCTGCGCTCCGTGGACCGCAGCAGGTCGAGGCCGGCGGCGAGGCTGCCGCCCGACGGGGCCGGGGTGAGGAAGTCGAGGCAGTAGCCCTTCGCGGGGGCGACGGGGGAGAGCATGCGGGTGGCTGCCGTGGGCAGGCGGCGCAGGACGTCACGCCGCCAGGGGGCGAAGAGGACGCCGCTGTCGCGGCGCTGGAGTCTGTGCAGGCTGATGGACACCTCCCAGAGGGGGTCGGGGTGCTCGGCGAGTGTCGTACGGGCGAGGTCCTCGCCGGTGAAGTGGATACGGAGCATCTGTGTCTCCTTCGTGCCGGGCTTCCGAGCAGGGAGTGTGCGTTCAGGCGCACACAAGTGCCGTTCGTGAAGGGCTGGTTGCCAGACTTCCGGTATCCCGACGGAAAGGGGAACGAGCATGTACAGACCAGCGTGGCTCGCCGCTCTCGCCGGTGCGGCCCTTTTGGGCCCGGGCCTTGCTCTCAGCCCGGTGGCGCAGGCCTCGGAGGCGTCGCAGGGGCTGCCGCCGGAGCTCGCCCTGTTCGGCTGCTCGCACGCGTGGTCCGACCGGGACAAGGATGGTGAAGCGGACATCGATCGGACGGACGTCAATGTGCGCTCCGGTCCGCATGCCACTTCCGACGGCGGCCCGTGCAGCGTGCTGTTCCAGCTCGACCGTGATGACCACGTCTACTACCACTGCTATACGACGACGAACAGTGAGGGCACCTGGACGCATCTGCGCAAGAGGGGTGGCTCGCAGATGGGGTGGGTGAAGGACACGTTCCTCCCCGGCGGAGGAAGCAGCGAGCGCTGCTAGCGCCGCTCTCGTGAGGCCCCGCCAGCGTGGCTGTGGGGCCCGGGGCGGTTGCGTGCAACCGCCCCGGGCCCGGTGGTGTTCATTCGGTGGAGACGATGCGCTCCACCGCCGCCGTCACCAGTTGCTCCCGCTCCTCCTCCGTGAAGACGTCCGGCAGGGTGAGCTGCTCCACGATCAGCCAGTTGAGGGCCAGGATGAGCAGCTTGACGGCCGTGGCGTCACCGGGGAGGCCGGAGGCCTCGTGGTAGGCGAGGTTGGCGTCGATGTCGGCGCGGACGCGCTCGGTGAGGACCTTGCGCAGCTCGGGGCGGCGGGTGGCCTCCAGGCGCAGTTCGAGCAGGGCCAGGTAGCCGGTGCGGAAGGCGGCGATGCGGCCGACGAGTTCGCGCATGAGCTGTGCGTACGTCTCGCGGTCGCGGCCGGCGGTGCGCTGGCGGGTGATCGTGGCCTCGTCGGGTTGGAGGCGTTCGTAGACGCGGGCGCCGGCCTGGGTGAGCAGGTCGTCGCGGTTGGCGAAGTAGTTGGACGCGGTGCCGGTGGGCACGGCGGCGGCGGTGTCGACCGCCCGGAAGGTCAGGCCGCGTGCGCCTTCAGCGGCCAGCACCTCGATCGCAGCGTCGACGAGGGCGGCGCGTCGCTCGTCGTTGCGTCTCACCATTGACACCACTCCAGATGTAGTACTACGTTCTGATCACTTCAATCAGAGTACTACGCAAGGAGTGGTCAGCGTATGCGCAAGCTCGTCTACTACGTCGCCGTCACCCTCGACGGGCGCATCGCCGGCCCCGGCGGTGAGTACGACTTCTTCCCCCAAGGCGACGAGGCGCAAGCGGCCGCCTACTCCGCCTGGACCACCACGCTGTACCCCGAGACCGTGCCGACCGCCTTCCGTGAGGCGGTCGGGGTGGCCGATGCGCCGAACCGGCACTTCGACACGGTTCTGATGGGCCTGGGTGCGTACCGCCCCGGTCTGGACGCGGGGATGACCAGCCCGTACGCGCACCTGCGCCAGTACGTCGTCTCCAGCACCCTGCAGGCCGACATCGACCCGGCCGTCACCGTCGTGCCGGGCGACCCGCTCGCGCTCGTGCGCGAGCTCAAGGAGGAGGACTCCGCGCTGGGCATCTGGCTCTGCGGCGGCGGGAAGCTCGCGGGCGCGCTGCTGCCCGAGATCGACGAACTGGTGATCAAGAACTACCCGGTCGTCGCCGGCGACGGGATCCCGGCCTTCGACGGCGCCTTCGACCCCACGGTCTTCGACGTCGCCGAGCGCACGGCCTTCCCCAACGGCGTGACCCTCACGCGCCTGACCCGCCGCGTCCAGGCCAACTAGGGGCTCCGCCCCGTAGGGGCGCGGGGAACTGCGCGACAAGCCACGGCGTGCCCGCGGACGGGGTGCCGGGGTAGCGGGTCGACTGCCGGCCGTCAGTGGCTGATCGCGCAGTTCCCCGCGCCCCTACGGGGCGCTGCCTGTCTGTCGGGCAGGTCTTCGTCGCGCGGCACCCCGCGCCCCTACGGGGCGCTGGTCGATCGCGCCCCTGACGGCGTAGGCCGTCAGCCGCGGCCCAGGGCGCGGGTGACCGTGATTTCTATGAGGACCCGGTCCGGGTTGGGGGAGGGCGTCCGGCCGTAGCGCTCCGCGTAACGGCGCACCGCGTCGTCCACCGCGTCCGCCTCCGTGCGGACGACCGCGCGGCCCTCCAGCGTGGCCCAGCGCCTGCCCTGGTGCTGGGCCACGGCGACGCGGGCGCCGGCGGGGCCGGCGGCTTGGACGTTGGCGACCTTGCGGCTGCTCTTGTTGCAGATGACCCGGGCCGTGCGGGTGTCCGGGTCGAAGGTGACCCCGACCGGGACGACGTGCGGGGAGCCGTCGGGGCGCAGGGTGGTCAGCGTGCACACGTGCCGCTCCTGCCAGAAGCTGAGGTAGGCGGCGTCGAGGGCGTCGAGGTCGAGGGCCATGCGGCCAGGTTAGGTCAGGGGCGGGCGCGCCGAGGGGCGCGCCCGTCCGGGTGTGCGCTGCACTTTTCGGGTGAGGGGGCTGCCCCTGCCGGGTTGAGTGGAATAGACTCAACTTATCGGACGTTGTCCCAGGCAATGCTGCCGTTCGGACAGGAGGAGGAGCGCAGGCCGTGGATGCCGAGCTGACGAACAAGAGCCGGGAGGCGCTCAGCGCCGCCAACGACCGGGCCGTCACGGCGGGCCACGCCGACATGACGCCGGCGCATCTGCTGCTGGCGCTGCTGGCCGGCCGGGACAACGAGAACGTGATGGACCTGCTGGCCGCCGTCGAGGCGGACGCGGCCGCGCTGCGGTCGGGCGCCGAGCGGCTGCTGGCGGGCCTGCCGAGCGTGCAGGGGTCGACCGTGGCGCCGCCGCAGCCCAATCGCGAGCTGCTGGCCGCGCTGGCGGATGCCGCCGACCGCGCGCGGGACCTGGGGGACGAGTACATCTCCACCGAGCACCTGCTGATGGGCCTGGCCGCGAAGGGCGGGGCCACCGGCGAGCTCCTGGCGCGCCAGGGCGCCTCGGCCGCCCGGCTGCTGGAGGCGTTCGAGAACGTGCGCGGCGGGCAGCGCGTGACCTCGGCCGACCCGGAGGGCACGTACAAGGCGCTGGAGAAGTTCGGTACGGACTTCACGGCCGCCGCGCGCGAGGGCAGGCTCGACCCCGTCATCGGGCGCGACCACGAGATCCGCCGCGTCGTGCAGGTGCTCTCCCGGCGCACCAAGAACAACCCCGTCCTCATCGGCGAGCCGGGCGTCGGCAAGACCGCCGTCGTGGAGGGCCTCGCCCAGCGCATAGTCAAGGGCGACGTCCCCGAGTCGCTGCGCAACAAGCGCCTGGTCGCCCTCGACCTGGGCGCGATGGTGGCGGGCGCGAAGTACCGGGGCGAGTTCGAGGAGCGGCTGAAGACCGTCCTGGCGGAAATCAAGGCCAGCGAGGGCCGGATCATCACCTTCATCGACGAGCTGCACACCGTGGTCGGCGCGGGCGCCGGCGGCGACTCCGCCATGGACGCGGGCAACATGCTCAAGCCCATGCTGGCCCGCGGCGAGCTGCGCATGGTCGGTGCGACGACCCTCGACGAGTACCGCGAGCGCATCGAGAAGGACCCGGCGCTGGAGCGGCGCTTCCAGCAAGTACTTGTCGCAGAGCCGTCCGTCGAGGACACCATCGCCATCCTGCGCGGCCTCAAGGGCCGCTACGAGGCGCACCACAAGGTGCAGATCGCCGACTCGGCGCTGGTCGCCGCGGCGACCCTGTCCGACCGCTACATCACCTCCCGCTTCCTGCCGGACAAGGCCATCGACCTGGTCGACGAGGCCGCCTCCCGGCTGCGCATGGAGATCGACTCCTCGCCCGTCGAGATCGACGAGCTCCAGCGCGCGGTCGACCGGCTGAAGATGGAGGAGCTGGCGCTGAACAACGAGTCGGACGAGGCCAGCAAGGAGCGCCTGGCCAAGCTGCGCCGCGACCTGGCCGACAAGGAGGAGGAGCTGCGGGGGCTGACCGCCCGCTGGGAGAAGGAGAAGCAGTCCCTCAACCGGGTCGGTGAGCTCAAGGAGCGCCTGGACGACCTGCGGGTGCAGGCCGAGCGCGCCCAGCGCGACGGCGACTTCGACACCGCCTCCAAGGTGCTCTACGGCGAGATCCCCGGCGTCGAGCGGGAGCTGGAGGAGGCCGCGCGGGCCGAGGCGGAGGCCGAGCAGGAGGCCGCCGAGAAGGACCTGATGGTCAAGGAGGAGGTCGGCCCGGACGACATCGCGGACGTCGTCGGCTCCTGGACGGGCATTCCGGCCGGCCGCCTGCTGGAGGGCGAGACGCAGAAGCTGCTGCGCATGGAGGACGAGCTCGGCAAGCGGCTGATCGGGCAGGCGGAGGCCGTCCGGGCGGTCTCGGACGCCGTGCGGCGCAGCCGGGCCGGCATCGCGGACCCCGACCGGCCCACCGGCTCGTTCCTCTTCCTGGGCCCGACCGGCGTGGGCAAGACGGAGCTGGCCAAGGCGCTCGCCGACTTCCTCTTCGACGACGAGCGGGCCATGGTCCGCATCGACATGAGCGAGTACGGCGAGAAGCACTCGGTGGCCCGCCTGGTCGGCGCCCCGCCCGGCTACGTCGGCTACGAGGAGGGCGGCCAGCTCACCGAGGCGGTGCGCCGCCGGCCGTACAGCGTGATCCTGCTGGACGAGGTGGAGAAGGCCCACCACGAGGTCTTCGACATCCTGCTGCAGGTGCTCGACGACGGCCGGCTCACGGACGGCCAGGGACGGACGGTCGACTTCCGCAACACCATCCTCATCCTCACCTCCAACCTCGGCTCGGTCTTCCTGGTGGACCCGCTGCTGAGCGAGGAGCAGAAGAAGGAGAAGGTGCTGGAGACCGTCCGCGCCTCCTTCCGCCCCGAGTTCCTCAACCGCCTCGACGACACCGTCGTCTTCCACCCGCTGGGCACCGGCCAGCTGGAGCGCATCGCCGAGATCCAGATCGGTCACCTGCAGCGACGCCTGGCCGACCGCCGGCTCACCCTCGACGTCGACGCCGATGCCCTGCGCTGGCTGGCCCGGCTGGGGCAGCCGGAGGAGGCCGGCGCCGCGCCGGACCTCACCTACGGCGCCCGCCCGCTGCGCCGCCTGGTGCAGACGGCCATCGGCGACCGGCTGGCCCGGGCGATCCTCTCGGGCGAGGTGCGCGACGGCGACACGGTGGGGGTTTCGGTGGCGGACGGCGGGCAGGAGCTCACCGTCTCCCCCGTCCGCGCCGCCGCACGTCAGGCGGCCGCCGCGAAAAGCCTGTGACATACGGCGAGGCGGGGGTACCAGCCCCCGCCCGTGATGGGGGAGGATGGCGGGAGACCGTACGAAGGGAATTTAACGGTGAGCATCGACCCGTCCTCGATTCCGAATTTCGGGGGCCAGCCCGAACCGCAGCCTGAGGCGGGCCCGACCGGCCCCGTCATCCCCGACCAGGACCTGATCAAGCAGCTCCTCGAGCAGATGGAGCTGAAGTACGTGGTGGACGAGGAGGGCGACCTCGCCGCTCCGTGGGAGCAGTTCCGCACGTACTTCATGTTCCGCGGCGAGGAGGAGCAGCAGGTCTTCTCCGTGCGCACGTTCTACGACCGTCCGCACGCCATCGAGGAGAAGGGCAAGATCCTCGAGGTCGTCGACGACTGGAACCGTCGCACCCTGTGGCCGAAGGTCTACACCCACACCCACGACGACGGCACCGTCCGCCTCATCGGCGAGGCGCAGATGCTGATCGGCGTCGGGGTGGCGCTGGAGCACTTCGTCTCCAGCACGGTCAGCTGGGTGCGCGCCTCGATCGAGTTCGACAAGTGGCTCGTGGAGCAGCTCGGCCTGGAGGCCGACTTCGAGTCCGGCGACGACAAGCCGGACGACGAGGGCTGAGCCCCGCTCTTCCCATCGGGACTCCGCTTCCCATCGGGACCCCGCTTCCCGTCAGGGCCCCGTTTCACATCGGGACCCTGGCGACCGTCAGCAGGTACGTCCCGTAGAAGAACGACAGCCCGGCCAGCGCGGCCGTCGCCAGGGCGGCGGTGCGCGGCCGGGCCCTCGCCATGGCCAGCGCGGCCGGCAGCAGCAGCGGGAACGCCGGCATCAGGAAGCGCGGCTTGGAAGCGAAATAGCTGGAGCCGCCGACCGCGATGACGACGAGCACCAGCACGTACACCAGCAGCGTGGCCGGCGGCCGGTCCAGGGCCAGCAGCACCAGCGAGAACAGCGCCACGACCAGGATCAGCAGCGTGGCGTAGTACGCCAGGGAGTCCCGCCCGACGATCAGGTGCCGCACGAAGCCGAAGGCGTTCTGGCCGAAGTCGAAGCGCGATCCCCACAGCCGCTGCACCTCGAAGTAGCCCAGCACCCCGTGCCCCGAGCGCAGGCCCGCCCACAGCACGTACCCGGCCCAGCCCAGGGGCGCCAGCAGCGCCCCCGCCCACAGCCGCGGGTCGGTGCGGGCGCGCGGATCGCGCCACAGGGCGAGCGCGGCGGCGGTGCACACGGCCGCGGCCACGGCGACCCCGTTGGGCCGCGACAGCCCCGCGGCCAGGGCCAGGACGCCGGCCGTCAGCCTGCGCCCGGTGAGCACCGCGTACAGCGACCAGGCGGCCAGCGCGGTCATCAGCGACTCGGTGTAGGCCATCGTCTGCACGATCGCGTGCGGCAGCAGCCCCCACAGCAGCACCAGTGCGGTGGCCACCCGGCGCCCGTGCAGGTGCTCGCCCACCGCGTACAGCCCCCAGGCGGCGGCCAGGGCCGACACCCCGGACACCAGCAGCCCGGCGGTGACCGGCGTGATCGGCAGCATGGTGGTCAGGGCCCGCACGAGGCCGGGGAAGAGCGGGAAGAAGGCGAGGTCGTTGAAGACCACGCCCTTGCTGGTGGGGGAGGGCACGACCAGGCCGTAGCCGTGCCGGGCGATGCCCGCGTACCAGATGCCGTCCCACAGGTGGCCCAGCAGCGTGCGCGGGTGCTTGCCGATCCACAGGGCCCAGGCGGCCATGGCGATGGTGCCGGTCATCCGCGCCACGGCGTACAGGCCGAGCGCGGGCAGGGCCCGGTCGAAGGCCTGGAGCACCCGGTCCCTGTACGGGCGGCGCTCCTCCGGGGCGCGGCGCGGCTCCGGAGCCCGTACGGGCGCGGCGGCGTCGGCGGACACGGGGGCACCTCCGGTGCGATGCGGGGGGCTGCTGACGTGACGATCCGGGCATACCGACCATGTCGCGCGTGCCTCGCGCGCGCGACCGGGAAACGCCCGTAAGCGGTGCCCCTTCCACCCGCTCGGCGGCACCCGGGCGTGTCGCACCCCGCGGACGGCGGCCCGTGTGCTGCGACGGGATGTGCTGCGGCGACCCCTGGGGCGCGCGGGCGGGCCCGCCTATGGTGATCCCGACGACGCCGGCACGGGCGATCCCCGGGGCCGGCGACCGGACGATCCAGGGGAGTGGGCATGACCACGGCCGGAAGCGGTACGGGCAGGGGCGCGCGGGCCCGCGCGGCGCAGCGGGTGCAGGGCACGGGGGTGTCGGTCTTCACGGAGATGACGGAGCTCGCCAGGAGCACCGGGGCGGTCAACCTGGGCCAGGGCGTGCCCGAACTGGACGCGCCCGCGGCCCTGCTGCGCGACGTGGCCGACGCGGTGCTCGCCGGCGCCAACCAGTACCCGCCGGCGTACGGCTTCCCCGCCCTGCGCGAGGCGGTGGCCGCGCACCAGCAGCGGCGCTACGGGCTGGCCTACGCGCCCCAGGGCGAGGTGCTGGTGACCACCGGGGCCACCGAGGCGCTGGCGGCGTCCCTGCTCGCGCTGTGCGACCCGGGCGACGAGGTGCTCGCCTTCGACCCCTGCTACGACGCCTACCCGGCGGTGGCCCGCTTCGCGGGGGCGCGCCTGGTGCCGGTGCCGCTCGCGGAGGACGGCGAGCGCTTCGTGCTGGACGCGGACGCCCTGCGCGGCGCCGTCACCGCCCGTACGCGCGTGCTGGTGCTCAACACCCCGCACAACCCCACGGGGAAGGTCTTCACCGCAGCGGAGCTGGAGACGATCGCGCAGGTGTGCCAGGAGCACGACCTGGTGGTGGTGACGGACGAGGTGTACGAACACCTGGTCTACGACGGCGGCGAGCACCGCACGATCGCGGCGCTGCCGGGCATGCGGGAGCGCACGATCACGGTCTCCTCGGCCGGCAAGACCTTCAACGTCACCGGCTGGAAGGTCGGTTGGGTGTGCGGCCCGGCGCCGCTGATCGGCGCGGTGGCGGCGGCGAAGCAGTTCCTCACCTACGCCTCCGGCACGCCGTACCAGGAGGCGCTCGCGCGGGCCCTGGGGGGCGTGGAGGCGTGGGCGGGGGAGCTCAGGCAGACCCTGCGCCGCAACCGCGACCTGCTGACCGAGGGGCTCGCCCGGGCCGGGTTGCGCCCCTACCGGGCGGAGGCGGGCTATTTCGTCCAGGCCGACATCCGCGCGTGGGGGTACACGGACGGCGTGCAATTCTGTCGTGAACTCCCCACGCGCGCCGGGGTGGTGGCAATTCCCACGTCCGCCTTCCAATTGCGCCCGGGCGCCCCGGCCCACTGGGTGCGTTTCTCCTTCTGCAGGCACGAGAAGTCAGTGGTCGAAGCGGTCGAGAAGCTCGTGAACGCGGCCTGAACGCCATTTCCGTGAACGTGTGTGCGCTGGTCTGTTGAACATTTGAACTGTATGGCCCTCGCGTGGATGGAAACTTGCAGATGATGGGTAAAACTGCTGTGGGCACCGCTGCACTCGTGATTCCCTTTCATTCAGAGCCACGTTGAGAGCACCTCCCCGGATTCCCCGGGCTCGCGGAGGTACAAGGATCCCTCCACCGGAACGGAGCCGAGGACCTCAAATGTGGGCATGAGCCGGCGCACCTCGACGGGACACCGCGGCGGAACCACTCGCCGGTGTCCATCGGGACCGGGCCGGCCCACCCTCCATTGCTTGCTCGCGGAGCCGACCCATGCTCACCACCCTCAAGACCACCTACACCGACACCCGCGCCGCCGACCTCGCCTGGTGCCTGGGGAAGGAACCCCTTCCCGCGCTGGCGGTGCTCGACCTGCAACTGGCCGGCTCGACCGTCCAGTTGCGCCTGCTGGGCGCCTCCCACCAGGTCATACTCACCGAGGAGAGCGGCGTCTGCTCCGAGACGGTCGCCTGCATACCCGGCAGCCAAACCCCCCTGCCGCTGGGGGTCGCCAAGCGCGTGGGGGCGTGGGAGTACGAGTTCGCGGCGCGCGTGGAGACGCTCACGCGCTGCTCGTTCACCGGACGCGCCCAGGAGCTGCTCGCCCTGGTCGCCGACCACCCCCACGGGCTGGCCGGAACGTTTCCCGGCGACCCCAACGCCTTCACCGCCCTCCTCGCCCAGCGCAGCGACGGCCAGATCGGCTGGCGCACCTGGCACGCCTATCCGCAGGAAGGCAGACTCGTGGCCACCAGGACCCGGGTGGGGGTGCGCATGCCCGCCACCCTGTGAGAGCGGTGAGACACGGCCCCGCGGCGGCCGGCCGAAAGGCGGCCGAGTCACGCCCGGGGCGCGCATTAGACTCTTGTGGGTGACAAGTGGGTGCTTGTTCGTGACGTAGCGTTACCGCATGGTCCACCAGCGCCCGGTACCGGCGCGGCTGCCCGTACCGGCCGGGCTCGGCCGCCTCGCCGTTCTGACGACCGTCTTCGTGTGCGCGGCCTGCGGCCTGGTCTACGAGCTCGAACTGGTCGCCCTCGCCTCGTACTTGATCGGCGACTCCGTCACCCAGGCGTCCGTCGTGCTGTCGGTGATGGTCTTCGCCATGGGCGTCGGCTCCCTGCTCGCCAAGCGGCTGCGCCGCCGGGCCGCCTTCGGTTTCGCCGTCGTCGAGGCCGTCCTCGCGCTCACCGGCGGCCTGTCCGCCATGGCGCTGTACGCCTGCTTCGCCTGGTACGGGCAGGCCCGGCTCGCCCTGGTCGCCTTCTCCCTGGCCATCGGCGTCCTGATCGGCGCCGAGGTGCCGCTGCTGATGACCCTCATCCAGCGCATCCGCCGCCAGGACGCCGGCGGCGCCGTCGCCGACCTGTTCGCCGCCGACTACGTCGGCGCGCTCGTCGGCGGCCTCGCCTTCCCCTTCCTGCTGCTGCCCGTTCTCGGCCAGCTCACCGGCGCGCTGGTCACCGGGGCGGTCAACGCGGTGGCGGGCGGCGCCCTGGTGCTGTGGCTCTTCCGCTGCGACCTGGGGCCCCGGGCCCGCTGGGCCCTGCTCACCGCCAACGGCCTGGTGCTGGTGGTGCTCGCCGTCTGCTCCCTGCTCAGCGGCCCCTTCGAGCGCGCCGCCCGGCACGCCGTCTACGGCGCCGACGTCCGCGTGGCCGTCCACTCCGAGGTCCAGGAGGTCGTGCTCACCGGCGGGGGCGGCAGCGGCCGCCCGGTCTCCCTCTTCCTCGACGGCCACCTGCGCGTCAGCGGCACCGACGCCTCCCGCTACCACCAGGCGCTGGTCCGCCCCGCGATGACCGGGCCGCACCACCGCGTCCTCGTCCTCGGCGGCGGCGACGGGCTGGCCGTGCGCGAAGTGCTGCGCCACCCCGGCGTCGCCGCCGTCACCGTCGTCGAGCGCGACCCGGAGGTGCTGCGCCTGGCCCGCACCGACCCCGACCTCGTCGCCCTCAACCACGGTGCGTACGACGACCGGCGCGTCCACTGCGTGACGGCCGACCCCTTCGACTGGCTGCGCGAAGGCCGCTGGGCCGGCGACGGGCCGTACGACGTGGTGGTCTCCGACCTGCCCGGGCCGGGCGTGACGCCCAGCACCAAGCTGTACTCCCAGGAGTTCTACGGGCTGGTGGGCCGGGCCCTCGTGCCCGACGGCCGCATGGTCGTCCACAGCGGCGACACCGGCGACCCCGCCGGCTCCCCCACCCTGTGGACGGTCGACGAGACCGTGCGCTCCGTGGGCCTGCGCACCACGCCCTACACCGCCGCCGGGCCGCCCGGGCCCGGGGAGCGGCCCCGGATCTGGGGCTTCGTGCTCGCCGCCCGTGAGCCCACCGGCGTGCACGGCCCGGGCCTGCGGCCCTGCACCCGCCGCCCGCCCGGCCTGCTGCCGTCGACCCTCATGCACCCGCGGTACGACGACTGACCGCGACGCCGCTGCTCACCCCGTGGCGTGCTGCGTCGCCGGCAGGTGCCTGCCGGCGCGGAAGTCGGTGGCCGGATGCCGCACCGCGCAGAACACGGCCCGACCTGCTGCACCTGACCGGGCCGCACCCACAGCACGGCACCGTCGCCCAGGGCGTGACGGGTGAAGTCGACGGTGTGGGCTGCCGCGCCGGAGTCGACGGCGATGATCTGATGGAAGTCCAGCCGCTGCGGCCGGGGCAGCAGCCCCCGCGGTGCCCAGACGACACAGGAGAGGTCCCATGGCGAAGATCGCGCTTTTCGGCGCCACCGGAACGATCGGCAGCCGCATTCTGCGCGAGGCGCTGGACCGCGGCCACCAGGTCACGGCCGTCGTCCGTGACCCGGCCAAGCTCACCGAGCAGCACCCGGCCCTCACCGTCACCACCGGCGACGTCCTCGACCCCGTCTCCGTGGCGGCCGCGGGCCGGGGGAAGGACGTCGTCGTCAGCGCCGTCGGCGGCGGCGACGGCCCCGGTCACATTGCGACCATCGAACCCGCCGCGAAGTCCCTGGTCGCAGGCGTGCGCCAGCTCGGCGCCGACGCCCCCCGGCTCATCGCCGTGGGCGGCGCGGGCTCGCTGCGCACCCCGGGCGGCAGGCTCGTGTGGGAACAGGAGGGCATTCCCGGCTTCCTGCTGCAGATCATGCACGCGCACGGGGACGCGCTCGCCTACTACCGCAGCATCACGGACGTCCGCTGGACCAACATCAGCCCCGCGGGCACCATCGAGCCCGGTGAGCGCACCGGTACGTACCGCACCGCGCTCAACGACCTCGTCGTCGACGCGGAGGGCAACAGCCGTATCTCCGCCGAGGACTACGCGGTCGCCCTCGTCGACGAGATCGAGAACCCCCAGCACGTGGGTGAGCGCTTCACGGTCGGATACTGACCGTCTTCCGACGGAAAGTTCGATCGGATTCGACCGGGGCGGCGCCGCTGCGGATCCCGGTGGGTAGGCTCGCATGCCATGGAGCATGAGGTGTTCGTTCCGTATCCCGTCGGTGCGGTGCGGCGGGTCCTGTCCGACCCCGCGCGCGTCGCCCGGTGCGTGCCGGGGCTGCAGCAGGACGCGTCGGCAGGCGCCGCACTCGAAGGGCGGCTGCGGCTGCGCATCGGCGGATCCACGATCACCTACCGCGGCTCCCTGCGGCTGACCGAGCGGGACGGCTCCTACGAGGTCTCCGGCGAGGGCACCGAGGCCCGGGGCAACGGCAAGGTGACGCTCGCGCTCAGCGCGCACCCGCAGGAGATGCCCGGCGGGACGCGGCTGGAGTGCACCGGCTCGGTCGGCGCGGCCGGCCGCCTCGCCGAATTCGACCCCAGGACGGTGGAGTCGACGGCCCGCCGCCTGCTGGACCGCTTCGCGGCGGCGCTGGCGGAGGAGCTGGCGGAGCAGCTGCGCGAGGAGTCCGCGGCGGACACCCCGGACGGCGAGCCGGAGGAGGAACTGCCGTCCCCGGCCCGCGACGAGGACCTGTCCTTCGAGGACGTCGAGCTCGACGGCGACCTCGACGGCGAGCTCGAAGGTGGCCTCGACGGCGGCCTCGACGACGACGAGCCGCCGGCCGAGGCGGCGCACGCGCGCCGGACGATGATCGGCCGCAGCGCGGAGGAAGTCGACCACGCGCCCCCGCGGGGGCGCTACGCGCCGGTGCCGGCACCGGAGACGGCCTCCGGCACGGCGGTCCTGCGCTGGGCCGCCCCGGCGGCGGCGATCGCCATCGCGGGGGCCGTGGTGGTGGGGCGGGCGCTGCGCCGCAGGCGGTGAGAGCCCCTATCGTCGAAGGCGTGACGCTCATTCATCTGGACCGCGGCGACGCCGCCGTAACCGTCGACCCCACCAACGGCTGCCGCCTGAGCAGCCTCCGCGTCCACGGAGCGGAGCTCCTGCGGCAGGGGGAGCGCTACGGCGCCTTCCCCATGGTCCCCTGGTGCGGCCGCACCGCCCACGGCCGTTTCCGCAACGGCGGCGAGGTCCACCAGATGCCGCTCAACTCCGGCCCGCACGCCATTCACGGCACCGCGCGCGACAACCCCTGGCGTACGGCCCGTGCCGACGAGACCTCGGCCGTCTTCACCTACGACCTCGCCGACCCGTGGCCGTACCCGGGCCGCGTCACCCAGATGGTGGAGCTGGGCGAGGATTCCCTCACGCTGACCATGGGCGTGGAGACGTACGGCGATTCCTTCCCGGCACAGGCCGGCTGGCACCCGTGGTTCCTGCGCAATCTGGGCATCGGCAAGGACGCCGAGATCGCGTTCAGCGCCGCCTGGCAGGAGGAGCGCGGCGAGGACCACCTGCCCACCGGCCGCCGGATCGAGCCCCGCCCGGGCCCGTGGGACGACTGCTTCGGCATGCCGGACGGCGTCGAGGTCACCCTCACCTGGCCGGGTGCGCTGGAGCTGACGGTGACCAGCCGGGGCGAGTGGGTGGTGATCTACGACGAGCAGGCCGAGGCGGTGTGCGTCGAGCCGCAGTCCGGTCCGCCGAACGGCCTCAACACCCACCCCCGGCTCGTCACGCCGATCGATCCGCTGGAGATCTCCACGACGTGGAGCTGGCGGGCCCTGGCCTAAGCTCATGGCCATGACCGACGTGCGTGACGCCCTGCTGCAGCAGATCAAGGACAAGGCCGTGATCCACGGCAAGGTGACCCTCTCCTCCGGCAAGGAGGCCGACTACTACATCGACCTGCGCCGGATCACCCTGGACGCCGAGGCGGCCCCCCTGGTCGGTCAGGTGATGCTGGACGCCACGGCCGACCTGGAGTTCGACGCGGTCGGCGGGCTCACCCTGGGCGCCGACCCGGTCGCCGCCTCGATGCTGCACGCCGCCCACGCGCGCGGCCGCAAGCTGGACGCGTTCGTGGTCCGCAAGGCCCAGAAGACGCACGGCATGCAGCGCCGCATCGAGGGTCCGGACATCAAAGGCCGCCGGGTCCTGGTCGTCGAGGACACCTCCACCACCGGCGGCTCCCCGCTGACCGCCGTCGAGGCCGTGCGCGAGGCGGGTGCGGAGGTCGTGGCCGTGGCGACGATCGTCGACCGTGGCGCCTCCTCCGCCATCGAGGGCGCCGGCCTGCGCTACATCACCGGCTACACCCTGGGTGACCTCGACCTCGGCTGACGTTTCACGTGAAACAGGGGTCTGCTCGTATGAGCGTGGTGGACCTCATGTGGAGTAATCCGGCGAGTCTGGGAAGATGGGGGCGACGATGACCGTCGCCCCCTTACCCGCAACACCCCAAGGAGCGGACAGATGCCCATCGCAACCCCCGAGGTCTACAACGAGATGCTCGACCGGGCGAAGGCAGGCAAGTTCGCCTACCCGGCCATCAACGTGACCTCGACGCAGACTCTGCACGCCGCCCTGCGCGGTTTCGCCGAGGCGGAGAGCGACGGCATCATCCAGATCTCCACCGGTGGCGCGGAGTTCCTGGGCGGCCAGTACAGCAAGGACATGGTCTCCGGTGCGGTGGCGCTGGCCGAGTTCGCGCACGTCGTGGCGAAGAAGTACCCGGTCAACATCGCCCTGCACACCGACCACTGCCCGAAGGACAAGCTGGACGGCTACGTCCGCCCGCTGCTGGCCCTCTCCGCCGAGCGCGTCGCCAAGGGCGAGAACCCGCTGTTCCAGTCCCACATGTGGGACGGTTCGGCCGAGACCCTCGCCGACAACCTGTCGATCGCCCAGGAGCTGCTGGCCAAGGCCGCCGCCGCCAAGATCATCCTCGAGGTCGAGATCACCCCGACCGGTGGCGAGGAGGACGGCGTCTCCCACGAGATCAACGACGAGCTCTACACCACCGTCGAGGACGCGATCCGCACCGCCGAGGCGCTGGGCCTGGGCGAGGAGGGCCGCTACCTGCTCGCCGCCTCCTTCGGCAACGTCCACGGCGTCTACAAGCCGGGCAACGTCGTGCTCCGCCCCGAGCTGCTGAAGGACCTGCAGGAGGGCGTCGCCACCCACTTCGGCAAGGACAACCCCTTCGACTTCGTCTTCCACGGCGGCTCCGGCTCCACCCAGGAGGAGATCCGCACCGCGCTGGAGAACGGCGTCGTGAAGATGAACCTCGACACCGACACCCAGTACGCCTTCACCCGCCCCGTCGCGGCCCACATGTTCACCAACTACGACGGCGTGCTGAAGGTCGACGGCGAGGTCGGCAACAAGAAGGCCTACGACCCGCGCACCTGGGGCAAGCTGGCCGAGGCGAGCATGGCCGAGCGCGTCACCAAGGCGTGCGCCGACCTGCGCTCCACCGGCACCAAGCTGAAGTAACCACCGGCTCGACCACCGGCTCGCGCACGGGCCCGGCACCCCAGGGGTGCCGGGCCCTTCGCGTGGCCGCCTGCGGCCGTTCGAGGGACCATCGGGGCATGAGCGACCCCGTTGCCGTCGCCGAAGGACACGCCGAAGGCCCCGCCGTACGCCTGGGCACCCCCGCCGGGCGGGCCGTGCTGGGCACGGCCGTCCTGGGCTCGGGCATGGCCCTGCTGGACAGCACCGTCGTCAACGTCGCGCTGCCGCACATCGGCCGCGACTTCGGCGTCGGCCTCGACGCCCTGCAGTGGACCGTCAACGCCTACATGCTCACCCTCGCCGGGCTGATCCTGCTGGGCGGGGCGCTCGGCGACCGCTACGGGCGGCGGCGCGTGTTCGTGCTCGGTGTCGTGTGGTTCGCGCTCGCCTCGCTGCTGTGCGGGCTGGCGCCCAGCGCCTGGGTGCTCATCGCGGCCCGGGCCCTGCAGGGCGTGGGCGGCGCGCTGCTCACCCCCGGCTCGCTCGCCCTCATCCAGTCCGTCTTCCACCCCGACGACCGGGCCGGCGCGGTGGGCGCCTGGTCCGGGCTCGGCGGCGTGGCGGCGGCCGTGGGGCCCTTCGTCGGCGGCTGGCTGGTGGACGGGCCCGGCTGGCGCTGGGTCTTCCTGATCAACCTGCCGGTGGCCGCCGTGTGCGTGCCGATCGCCCTGCGCCACGTACCGGAGACGAAGGACCCCCGGGCCCACGGCCGCTTCGACGCCGCCGGCGCCGCCCTGGGCGCGCTCGCCCTCGGCGCCGTGACGTACGCGCTGATCGCCGCACCCGGCAAGGGGGCGTCCCCCGCGGTGATCGTCCCGGCCGTGGCCGGGGTGCTGCTGGGGGTGGCGTTCGTGGTCGTCGAGCGGCGGCGGGCCGACCCCATGCTGCCGGTGTCGATCTTCCGGATCCGGATGTTCTCCGCGGTCAACGCCGTCACCCTGTTCGTCTACGCGGCCTTCAGCGGCTTCTTCTTCCTCGCCGTCATCCAGCTGCAGGTGGTCGTCGGCTGGTCCGCGCTGGTGGCCGGCACGGCGCTGCTGCCCACCACCGTCATGATGCTGCTGCTGTCCTCCCGCGCCGGCCGGCTCGGCCAGCGCCTGGGCCCGCGACTGCCGCTGACCTGCGGACCGCTGCTGTGCGCGGTGGGCCTGCTGCTGATGACCCGCGTCGGGGCGGGAGCGGTGTACTGGCGCGACGTGCTGCCGGCGCTGCTCGTGCTGGGCCTGGGCATGGTCACGCTGGTCGCGCCGCTCACCGCGACCGTCCTGGCGTCCGTCGACGTCGCCCGGGCCGGCCTGGCCAGCGGCATCAACAACGCCGCCGCCCGGGCCGCAGGTCTCGTCGCGGTGGCCGCGCTGCCGCTGGCGGCGGGCATGGGCGCGGACGCTTACCGGGACCCGGCCGTCTTCTCCGCGGCGTTCGACCGGGCGATGCTGTGGTGCGCGGGCGCGCTGGTGGCCGGGTCGGTGCTGGCCTGGGCGACCGTGCGCGAGCCCGCCCCGCGCGGGGCCTGCCACCCCGAGTGCACCTACCACTGCGGCGTGGGTGCGCCGCCGCTCGATCCGGGTGAGGAGCCGGGACGGGCTGCGGCAGACTGAGGGCATGTCCCTTCACGAGAACCTGCTCGGTGGGCCGCCCCCCACCCACCTGCCCGACGACCCCGAGCCGCGCGAGCTGCTCGCCTCCGGCACCGCCCCCGCCGACGTCGCCGCCAAGTACCCCGCGTCCTCGCTCGCCTGGGCGCAGCTCGCCGACGAGGCGTACGAGGCCGGCCGGGTCGTCGAGTCGTACGCCTACGCCCGCACCGGCTACCACCGCGGCCTGGACGCGCTGCGCCGCAACGGCTGGAAGGGCCACGGCCCGGTGCCGTTCGAGCACGAGCCCAACCGCGGCTTCCTGCGCGCCCTGCACGCCCTCGCGCGCGCCGCGCAGGCGATCGGCGAGCAGGAGGAGTACGAGCGCTGCTCCACGTTCCTGCGCGACAGCTCCCCCACGGCAGCCGACATCCTCGGCTGAGGCCGGCCGCCACGGCAGTGTCCGGGCACCGCTCACGACCCTTGCCGTGAGCGGTGCCCGCGGCGCAAGATGCGCTCAGGGGACCGGGGCTCCAGGACGAGACGGAAGGGGCGGACCGCTACCCGGGAACAACCGTTGCCGAGGAGCACGCGATGCCGCACGCAGCCCTGCCCGCCGCCCCCCAGCTCGAGTTCGAGGGCACCACGCCGTACGAGGACTACGTCCGCGCCCAGGTCCTCACCAACCTCCAGCACCCGCTGTCCGACGACCCTGGCGAGATGGTCTTCCTCGTCACCACGCAGGTGATGGAGCTGTGGTTCACCGTCATCGTCCACGAATGGACCACCGCCGCCCGCGCCCTGCGCGAGGACGACCTGCCCACGGCGATGGCCGCGCTGCGGCGCTCCACCTACGAGCTGCAGTCGCTCAACGACTCCTGGCGCCCGCTCGCCCATCTGACGCCCGCTCAGTTCAACTCCTACCGCGCCGCCCTCGGCGGGGCCTCCGGCTTCCAGTCCGCGACCTACCGGCGCCTGGAGTTCCTGCTGGGCGAGAAGTCCCCGGCCCTGCTCGTGCCCTACCGCGGCGCCCCGCGCGTGCACGCCGAACTCGAAGCCGCCCTGCACCGGCCCGGCCTGTACGACGAGGTGCTGCACTGGCTCGCCCGGCGCGGCCACGCCGTGCCCGCCGACGTCCTCGAACGCGACGTCGCCGAGCGCTACGCCCCCCGCCCCGCCGTCGAGGACGTCTGGCAGCGCATCTACGCCGGCGACCAGGACAGCGACGAGTGCCGCCTCGGCGAGGCCCTCACCGAGGTCGCCGAACTCGTCTGGCGCTGGCGCAACGACCACCTCGTCGCCACCCGCCGCGCCATGGGCGCCAAGACCGGCAGCGGCGGCTCGGCAGGGGTCGCCTGGCTGGAGAAGCGCGCCGCCGGGCACGTCTTCCCCGAACTGTGGACGGCCCGCAGCCGTGTCTGACCGGCCGCTCGCCGGCGAGGCGGCCGCGCGCGACGCGGCCGACCCGCTGCGCGCCCTGCGCGCGGCGTTCACCGTCGACGACGCCGTCGCCTACCTCGACGGCAACTCCCTCGGCGCCCTGCCGCACGGCGTCGCCGAGCGCCTCGCGCACGTCGTCGGCCACGAGTGGGGGCGGCTCGGCATCCGCTCGTGGACCGAGTCCGGCTGGTGGGCGGCGCCCGAACGGGTCGGCGAGCGCATCGCGCCCCTCGTCGGCGCCGGCCCCGGCCAGGTCGTCGTCGGCGACTCCACCAGCGTCAACCTCTTCAAGGCCGTCGTCGCCGCCGTCCGCCTCCACGACGGCGACCGGGCCCGCGACGAGATCCTCGTCGACGCCACCACCTTCCCCACCGACGCCTACATCGCCCGCTCCGCCGCCCGCCTGACCGGCTGCACCGTGCGCGCGGTGCCGGCCGGCGAGATCCCGGGCGCCGCCGGGCCGCGCACCGCCGCCGCCCTGGTCAACCACGTCGACTACCGCACCGGCCGGCTCCACGACCTGCCCGCCACCACCGCCGCCCTGCACGCCGCCGGGGCGTACGCGGTGTGGGACGTGAGCCACAGCGCCGGCGTCCTGCCCATCGGCCTCGACACCCACGGCGTGGACCTCGCCGCCGGGTGCACGTACAAGTACCTCAACGGCGGACCCGGCGCGCCCGCCTTCCTCTACGTCCGCCGCGACCTGCAGGAACGCTTCGACTCACCCCTGCCCGGCTGGAACTCCCACGCCCACCCCTTCGCCATGGCCGCCGACCACACCCCCGCCCCCGGCGCCACACGAGGCCGCTGCGGCACCCCCGACATCCTCTCCCTGCTCGCCCTGGACGCCGCCCTCGACGTCTGGGACGGCGTCCGCCCGGCGGCGGTACGGGCCAAGAGCCTGGCCCTGACCGACTTCTTCCTGGCCTGCATCGAGGCGTACGTCCCCGCCGGACGCGCCGTGCCCGTCACCCCCGCAGCACACCGCGAGCGGGGCGGCCAGGTATCGCTCGCCTGCCCCGCCGACGACGCCGCCGCGGTCATGGACGAGCTGCTCCGGCGCGGCGTCGTCGGCGACCACCGCCCCCCTGACCTGCTGCGCTTCGGCTTCTCCCCGCTCTACACGCGCTTCGCCGAGGCCGAGCGGGCAGCCTGGACGCTCGCCGCGGTGCTGCGCCGGCGCGCCACGTAGTACTTGAGAGGGACACCCGTATATCCGCTCGCAAGCTGACGACTCAGGCTTCCGCCCTGCCTACCGTTGATGCCGTGAACAAGACGTACGAGCACAACGGCCTGCGCAGCGAGATGCGCGTCGTGCAGAGCGCCACGGACAGCATCCGCCACGATCTGTTCACCGAGGCGTTCGCCCTGCGGCCCATGGCGCCGCTCACCGAGCACAACCCCCTCCTGCGCCGCACGCCGCGCCGGCTGCGCCGGTACGTGCGCTGGCTGCCGCACGCCGTCGTCACCGGCTTCGCGGCACTGCTGGCCCTGTTCATGCTCGAACGGCAGCCCGGCACCGCCGGCTTCCTGCTCACTTTCCTGGCCTGCACCCCGCTGGTCGTCACCCTCTTCCGCCCCATCGGCGCGTTCTGGCTCTCCCTGGGCGGCATCTTCGTCACCAGCGTCCTGCTGACCGGCACCCCCTGGCACCCCGCCGGATTCGCCTCCCACCTCGCCGTCACCGCCGTCGTCGCCGCCCGCACCCGCCCCCGCGTCGCCGCCGAGATGTGGCTGCTGACCATCGGCTTCAGCGCCTTCCTCGGCGCCTTCAACGGCTACGGCTACAGGTCCGCGGACGTGCTGCAGATGGCCGTCCTCTTCGGCATGGTCCTCTTCGTCGTCGCCGCCGTCCGCGGCCTGCGCGACTCCAAGCAGCAGGTCGCCGCCCAGGCCGCCGTCACCGAGGTCGAACGCTCCCGGCGCACCCTCCTCGAAGAGCGCACCACCATCGCCCGCGAACTGCACGACGTCGTCGCCCACCACATGTCCGTCGTCGCCATCCAGGCCGAGGCCGCCCCCTACCGCGTCCAGGACACCCCGCCCGAGCTCGCCGCCGCCTTCGCCACCATCCGGGAGAACGCCGTGGCCGCCCTCACCGAGCTGCGGCGCGTCCTCGGCGTCGTACGCTCCGAGGACCCCGACGCCTTCGGCGCCGCCGAACCCGAGGCACCCCAGCCCACCCTCGCCGACCTCGGCGGCCTCCTCGCCAACGTCCGCGACGCCGGCCTCCACGTCGAACACGTCACCACCGGCGCGGTGCGGCCACTGCCGCAGGGAGTGGAGCTGTCCGCCTACCGCATCGTCCAGGAAGCCCTCAGCAACGTGCTGCGGCACGCCCCCGGCGCCACCGCCCGCGTCGAGATCGGCTACGTACCCGTCGGCCTCGGCCTGCGCATCGTCAACGGCCGCCCCGACCGCCTCGCCAAGCCCTCCCCGGGCGCCGGCCACGGCCTCACCGGCATGCGCGAACGCGTCACCATGCTCGACGGCGAGATGACCGCACGGGCCACCCCCGACGGCGGCTACGAGATCGCCGCGTTCCTCCCCGTCGCCCCCACCACCGAGGCCGCCGCGTGAACACGATCAAGGTGCTCATCGTCGACGACCAGATGATGGTCCGCGAAGGCTTCTCCGTCCTGCTCGGCGCCCAGCCCGACATCGACGTCGTCGGCGAGGCCGTCGACGGCCGGCAGGCCGTCGAAAAGGTCGCCGAACTGCGCCCCGACGTCGTCCTCATGGACATCCGCATGCCCGGCATGAACGGCCTGGAGGCCACGCGCGAGATCGTCGCCGCCGACTCCGGGGCCAAGGTGCTCGTCCTGACCACCTTCGACCTGGACGAGTACGTCTACCAGGCGCTGCGCGCCGGAGCCAGCGGCTTCCTCCTCAAGGACGCCTCCGCCCGGCAGCTCGCCGACGGCGTCCGCATCGTCGCCGACGGCGAAGCCCTCCTCGCCCCGGCCGTCACCAAACGCCTCATCCAGGAGTTCTCCCGCCTCGGCGCCCCCACGGCGGCGCAGACCGCGCCCGAACGCGTGGGCGACCTCACGGAGCGCGAGACCGAGGTGCTCGTGCTCGTCGCCAAGGGCCGCTCCAATGCGGAGATCGCGGAGCACCTGGTGGTGGCGGAGTCGACGGTGAAGACGCACGTGAGCCGCATCCTGGTGAAACTCGGCCTGCGCGACCGCACGCAGGCGGCGGTCTTCGCGTACGAGGCGGGGTTGGTCACGCCGGGCGCCCCGTAGGGGCGCGGGGAACTGCGCGACAAGCCACGACGCGCCCGCAGACGAAGCACCGGGCTTCGCCCGGCCCCCAGGACGGCGCGTTCGGCTGCAGGCCGCCGGTGGCTGATCGCGCAGTTCCCCGCGCCCCTACGGGGCGGGGCAGAGCCCCGGGCTACCCCCGTGGCAGCGTCAGGCGCCACGCCTCCGGCAGGGCCGTCCACGTGCGCGTGCGCACCGGGCCGCGGACGCGGTTGTCCGCGCGGTAGCGGAAGTCCGGGCCGGACAGGGTCACCGTGCGCGCCCGCACCCGCAAGGGCTCCGGGGACGCCGCCGGCGCGTGCACGACGACCTCCGCCGCGCCGTCCGGCCCGGCGGAGACGGACACCCGTCCGAGCGGCCGGTCGAGGTCGGCCAGGACCTCCCCGTCCGCCTCGACGCGCAGCCGCAGCCCCGCCCCGGGCACCGTGTGCCGCCCGGAGGAGGGCCCGGTCAGGAGGGTCAGGGCGGTGCGGGCGGCGGTGCGTACGGCCGCCTCGGCCGGGGTGCGTGCCGGCGCGTGCCGGTGGGCGGCCGTGGCGGCGGCCGTGGCGGGTGCCCAGAGCCCGCCCAGGACGACGCCGTCGTCCTCGTCGGCCAGCAGCCCCAGCCGGTGCTGTTCGCCGTCCAGGACGGCCCTGGCGGCCGCCACGGCCCCGAGCGGCACGCCCAGGGTCCGGGCCACGCTCACGGTGGGCAGGGCGCCCACCGGCACCCAGGCCAGCGGGGTCTCGGTCAGCTCGCGCCGCCGGTGCAGGAGGGCGACGACGCGCAGCAGGGCCCGGTCGTCGCCGATGACGACGATGCGGCGGCGGCCGCGTCTGGCGACCGCCCGTGCCACTTCCTCGGGCCCGCCGGGGAGGGCGATTCTGGCCACCGCTCCGGCGCACAGTACGTCCCGCGCGATCCGCGTGGACTCGCCGTCCACGCGCCTGGCGACCGGGTCGACGACGACGAGCAGCTGCGCTCCGCTCGGGTCTGCAGCCGACACCTTCGTCCTTCCTCAGGTAATCTCTCGGTGCAAGAGCCCCTGTCGCTGTTGCGCCAGGGGCTTCGTCTATCCGGGGCACCGGTTCGACGGCTCCGGCGGTGGTGAACGCCCGAAACCAGCGGGCTCACGCCGCCTGTGCACGTTGGACATGCCCCGCCCGGAAGGGGTGTACGCCTGTGCCCGCACTTGTGCTGCTCGGTGCTCAGTGGGGTGACGAGGGCAAGGGAAAGGCCACCGACCTGCTCGGTGGTTCCGTGGACTATGTGGTGCGCTACCAAGGTGGCAACAACGCCGGCCACACGGTGGTGGTCGGTGACCAGAAATACGCGCTCCACCTCCTCCCTTCCGGGATCCTCTCGCCGGGGTGCACCCCGGTCATCGGCAACGGTGTCGTCGTCGACCCGGCGGTCCTGCTCTCCGAGCTGAGCGGGCTGAACGAGCGCGGCGTCGACACGTCCAAGCTGCTCATCAGCGGTAACGCGCACCTGATCACGCCCTACAACGTCACCCTCGACAAGGTGGGCGAGCGCTTCCTCGGCAAGCGCAAGATCGGTACGACCGGCCGTGGCATCGGCCCGACCTACGCGGACAAGATCAACCGCGTGGGCATCCGGGTCCAGGACCTGTACGACGAGTCGATCCTGACCCAGAAGGTCGAGGCGGCCCTGGAGCTGAAGAACCAGCTCCTGGCGAAGCTCTACAACCGCCGCGCCATCGACTCGGCGCAGATCGTCGACGGCCTGCTGGCCTACGCCGACCAGATCAAGCCGTTCGTCGCCGACACCACGCTGATCCTGAACAACGCCATCGACGAGGGCAAGGTCGTCCTCTTCGAGGGCGGCCAGGGCACGCTGCTGGACGTCGACCACGGCACGTACCCCTTCGTCACCTCCTCGAACCCGACCGCCGGCGGTGCCTGCACGGGCGCGGGCGTGGGCCCGACGAAGATCAACCGCGTGATCGGCATCCTGAAGGCGTACACCACCCGCGTGGGCGCCGGTCCGTTCCCGACGGAGCTGTTCGACGAGGACGGCGAGAAGCTGCGCGTCATCGGCGGCGAGCGCGGTGTGACCACCGGCCGTGACCGCCGCTGCGGCTGGTTCGACGCGGTGATCGCCCGCTACGCCACCCGCGTGAACGGCCTGACGGACTTCTTCCTCACCAAGCTCGACGTCCTCACCGGCTGGGAGCAGATCCCGGTCTGCGTGGCGTACGAGATCGACGGCAAGCGCGTCGAGGAGCTGCCCTACAGCCAGAGCGACTTCCACCACGCGAAGCCGATCTACGAGATGCTGCCGGGCTGGACCGAGGACATCTCCAAGGCCAAGACCTTCTCCGACCTGCCGAAGAACGCGCAGGCGTACGTGAAGGCGCTGGAGGAGATGTCGGGCGCGCCGATCTCCGCGATCGGCGTCGGCCCGGGCCGCGACGAGACGATCGAGATCAACTCGTTCCTGTCGTAACCCCCGTACGCGCAACGGCGCCCCGGTGGCCTTCGAGGCCGCCGGGGCGCCGTCGCGTTCGGCCCGTTGTTCAGCCGGTCTTGCGGTAGACCAGCGAGGCGTCCTTCGTGCCGGAGTCGGCGAAGTCGCGCCGCATCCGGCCGTCCGGGAGCAGGACCAGGTCCGAGGCGGACCCGGGCTGGCAGGCCGAGGTGGGGTTGGCCTGGGTGACGGAGGACGGCCCCAGGTGCAAGGTGGTGGCCGTGCCGCCGTCGGTGGCGCGCGTGCGCCACTGGCAGGTGTAGGACGTGCCGTCGTCGAGGACGCCGCCGCCCTGGATCGTCACGTCGGTGCCCGCACCGCTGCGGTAGACGATGATCGTGCGCCGGTTGGTGCCCCCGCCGCTGTCGAAGCTGGTCTGCCAGGTGCCGGCGAAGGCCTCGGCCCCGGTGGCGGCGGGCGTCGTCGTACCGGGCGGCGGCGTGGCCGGCGTCGAGGGGAGCGTGCCTCCCGGGACGGAGGCCGGAGAGGACGGCGCGGAGGAGACGGGGGCGGGCGGGGCGGCCTGGTTGCCGGCGCTGTGGCCGCCGTCCTGGTTCTTGTGGTTGAGCAGGTAGACCGTGCCGCCGCCGGCGAGCAGTCCGGCGGTGACGATCGCGGCGACGAGGTACGGGGTCTTCGCGCTGCGTGCCGGCGGCAGCGGCGCGACCTGCACGGTCGGCGGGTGGTACGGGGCCCCGTACGGGCCCGGGTACGGCGGCCCGTAGCCGGCGGGCGGCTGCGGCGGGCCCGCGGCGCCGTGGGCGGCCGGTGCGGTGACCGTGGGCTGCTGCGGTGGCATTACGGCCGGCGGCTGCACCTGGGTCGGCGGCTCGGGTGCCGGGTGCGCCGCGGGTATCGCCTCGCCCGCGGTGGGGCCGGCCGGGCCCTCGACGTTCAGCAGCTGCACGGCGTGCCGGCCGAGCTGGGCCACCAGGCCGGCGGGCAGCCAGGGCTCGGCGGTGCGCAGGTCGGTCAGCAGGTCCTGCACGCCGGTGCGCTCGGCGACCTGCTCGGGCGTGGGCCGGTCGGCGGGGTCCTTGGCGAGGAAGGCCGAGATGAGCGGGCGCAGCCCGGCGGGTACGCCGGTGAGGTCGGGCTCCTCCTCGGCGATGCGGAACATCAGGGCGTGCACCCCGCTGTCGGCGCTGCCGAACGGCATCCGGCCGCTGGCGGCGTAGGCGAGCACCGAACCCAGGCAGAAGACGTCGCTGGCCGGCGTGACCTGCTCACCGCGCACCTGCTCGGGCGACATGAAACCGGGGGAGCCGACGGTCGCGCCCGTACGTGTCAGGCCGCCGCCGTCGGTGACCGTCTGCAGGGCCCGGGCGATGCCGAAGTCGATGACGCGCGGGCCGTCGAGGGTGACGAGCACGTTCGAGGGCTTGAGGTCGCGGTGCACGATCCCGGCGGCGTGGATCGCCTGCAGGGCGCGGGCCAGGCCCGCCCCGAGGATGCGCACCGAGCGCTCGGGCAGCGGGCCGAAGTCGTGGTCGACGACCTGCCGCAGGGAGGGCCCGGCTATGTAGCCGGTGGCGACCCAGGGGACGTCGGCGTCGGTGTCGGCGTCCAGCACGGGCGCCGTCCATTCCCCGCCGACCTGCCGGGCGGCGCGCACCTCCTGGCGGAAGCGGCGGCGGAATTCCTCCTGCCCCGCCAGTTCCGGCTGGATCAGTTTCACCGCGACCGTACGGCCCCGGTCGTTGCGGGCCAGGTAGACCCGGCCCATCCCGCCCGCGCCGAGCCGGCCCAGCAGCCGGTAGGCGCCCAGCGTGCGCGGGTCCTCCGGTGTCAGTGCTTCCATACCGGGTGCGCTCCTTCCCCCGGGTTTTCCCCCGTGTTTCCTCGCGGAGAATAGCGGCACGAGGAGGGGCCGGGTATCCGGTACGGGGAGACGTACGGTTACCCGGCCCGGCGCACGGGGGCGGGGGTGCCAGCCGGCCGCTCCGCTCAGGTCGTCGGCACGATGTTCTCGGCCTGCGGGCCCTTCTGACCCTGCGTGATGTCGAACGTGACCTTCTGGCCCTGCTGGAGTTCGCGGAAGCCGCGCGTTGCGATGTTCGAGTAGTGGGCGAAGACGTCGGCGCCCCCGTCGTCCTGCTGGATGAAGCCGAAGCCCTTTTCCGAGTTGAACCACTTCACGATGCCGGTAGCCAAGCTGATCTCCTTATCGGGGGCGCACGGCGGAATTCCGTACTCCAGCAAAACTGAAGTGCGCCCGAGGTCACGGACCTTCAGGCGCACATGACAAATGGCAAATGGGGTGCGGCCCCATGAAAACCGCAATCGACCGTAGCAGCCCATTGCCGTCGAAAACGGATTTCCCGCGGCTCCGGCGATTCGCGGAGCGCCGCCGCCCGGCACTGTGTCCAGGCACGGCGCGAGGGCGGCGACACGGTGCCGGTGGCGGGGCCGCGAGGGGGCTGCCTAGGCTGCGGCGCACAGCAGCAGCCAGCCCAGCCAGCCCCCCGCACACCGATCAGAGGTCGCCCGTGAGCACCGGCAGCAGCAAGAGCACGCAGGCCGCGGTCAAGGCCGCCGACCGCGCGCACGTCTTCCACCCCTGGTCCGCGCAGGACCTCATCGACCCGCTGGTCGTCGCCGGCGCCGAGGGCTCGTACTTCTGGGACCACGACGGCAACCGCTACCTCGACTTCTCCTCCCAGCTCGTCAACACCAACATCGGCCACCAGCACCCCAAGGTCGTCGCCGCCGTCCAGGAACAGGCGGCCCGGCTGTGCACCGTCGCGCCGGGCTTCGCCGTCGACGTCCGCTCCGAGGCGGCCCGGCTGATCGCCCGGCGCACGCCCGGCGACCTCGACAAGATCTTCTTCACCAACGGTGGCGCGGAGGCCGTGGAGAACGCCGTCCGCATGGCCCGGCTGCACACCGGCCGCCCCAAGATCCTCAGCGCCTACCGCTCGTACCACGGCGCCACCGCGGCCGCCATCAACCTGACCGGCGACCCGCGCCGCTGGCCCTCCGACACGGCCTCCGCGGGCGTCGTGCACTTCTGGGGCCCGTACCTCTACCGCTCGCACTTCCACGCCACGAGCGAGGTGCAGGAGTGCGAGCGGGCGCTCGCCCACCTGGAGGAGGTCGTCGCCTTCGAGGGCCCGCAGACGATCGCCGCCATCGTGCTGGAGACGGTGGTCGGCACCGCCGGCATCCTCGTGCCGCCGGCCGGCTACCTCGCGGGCGTCCGCGAGATCTGCGACCGGTACGGCATCGTCTTCGTCCTGGACGAGGTCATGGCCGGCTTCGGCCGCACGGGCCGCTGGTTCGCGGCCGACCACTGGGGCGTCGTCCCCGACCTGCTCACCTTCGCCAAGGGCGTGAACTCCGGCTACGTGCCGCTCGGCGGCGTCGCGATCTCCGCGGAGATCGCCGCCACCTTCGCGACCCGCCCCTACCCGGGCGGCCTCACCTACTCCGGCCACCCGCTGGCCTGCGCGTCGGCAGTGGCCACGATCAACGCGATGGCGGACGAGGGCATCGTCGAGAACGCGGCCCGCATCGGCGCGGACGTCCTCGGACCGGGCCTCGCGGAGCTCGCCGAGCGCCACCCGTCGGTGGGGGAGGTGCGCGGCACGGGCGTCTTCTGGGCCCTCGAACTCGTACGGGACCGCGAGACGCGCGAGCCGCTGGTGCCGTACAACGCGACGGGCGAGGCGAACGGCCCCATGGCGGCGTTCGCGGCGGCCTGCCGCGAGGGCGGCCTGTGGCCGTTCGTGAACATGAACCGCACGCACGTGGTGCCGCCCTGCACGATCACCGAGGCGGAGGCGAAGGAGGGCCTCGCGGTCCTGGACACGGCACTGACGGTGGCGGACGCGTACACGGCGGCGTAGGCCGTGGCCGGTGCCCCGCAGGGGCGCGGGGCAGTGTCGATCTGCGGCTGCCGCCGCGCGGGCGCGACAAGCCACGACGCGCCCGCAGACGAAAGCGCCGTGCTGCGCCCGGGCCCCGGGGTGTCGCGTCGGCTGCAGGCCGCCGGTGGCTGATCGCGCAGTTCCCCGCGCCCCTACGGGGCGCTGCACGGCCCGCCGCAGGCGTCCGGTACCGTTTCTCCGCCACCGGAAGGGGAGACGAAGACCAGATGCCCGGCAGCGAGGCTGTCAAGCGCACCACACTGCGCTCGCAGATCGCCGACGCCCTGCTCGACGAGGTCATCGCGGGCCGGCTCCCGGCGGGACGGCAGTTCACGGTCAAGGAGATCGCCGAGCAGTACGGCGTCTCCGCCACACCCGTACGCGAGGCGCTGCTCGACCTGTGCTCCCAGGACCTGCTCGACGTCGAGCTGCACAAGGGCTTCCGGGTGCGCGAGTTCACCTACGCCGACTTCCGGGACATGGTCGAGGCCCGCACCTTGATCATCGAGGGCATGTTCCGCCGCTCGGAGGACGTGCTGCGCGCGGTCACGCCGCAGCAGCTGGCCTCCGCGCGGCGGCGGGCGGAGGAGGCCGAGCGGGCCGCGCTCGCCGGGGACCTGGACATCCTCATCGGGTACGACCTGCGTTTCTGGCGGGAGATGTCCGGCCTGGTCGGCAACTCCTACATAGCCGACTTCCTGGACCGGGTGCGGGTGCAGAGCTGGATCTTCACGGTGCCGCTGCTGCGCCGGCTGCCGGACCTGCGGGGCCGGCTGTGGCACGGGCACGCCGACCTCGTGGCGGCGGTGGGGGCCCGCGACGTGGTCCGGGCGCAGGAGATCGTCGACGCGTACAACCGCTTCACCCTCGACCTCGTCGACGGGCTCACCCGCGCCGACGACGCAAGGTGACCGCTGTCGTCCCTGTGTGACAAAACGCTGAACGGCACTACGCTGTCCCGACCACCGCAGACGGGCGAGACGCGAAAGTGAGCTCACGTTGGCCTGTGACCTCTGGCTAGTGCCCCTCGTGGACGTGCTGTGCCACAGCCCCGACAACCCCTTCGCCGACGAGATCGCCGCGTACGACAAGGCGCTCGGCGAGGCCGGACTGCCACCGGTGCCGGTCTTCGGCTACATGCCCGGGCTGTCCGGCGACGTGGCGCCGGTCGCCGGCTTCGACTACGACGCGCTGCACTTCCTGCGGCGCGCCCACATGCTGAACCTTTGCGGGCTGCCGGTCGCCCCCGTGGACGAACTCGGCGGCGACTACGAGCAGTTGCTGGAGATGTTCGAGACGACGGCCCGGGAGTCGCACCTGGTGTGGCACTACGACCACGCCGGCGCGTACGTCCCGGTCGACTTCGCCCACCCGCTGTCCAACGACGAACTCCTCGCCGGAGGAGGCCCCTTGGGGTCGAGCCACGGCCTGCTGCGCGAACTGGAGGCGGTGGCACCGGTGCTGGGCATCGACCCGGCCAACCCGCCCGCGCCGCCCGCCGCCCCCCGGCGGCCGACGACGCTGGAGGAACGCGCCGCGCCGCCCCCGCACGACGACAGTCCGTTCGCGCGGGAGCGGCACGTGTGGCTGGGACTGCACGCGGCGGCGACGCGCAGCCTGGGCCAGGGCTCGATGATCGTCTTCAGCTGACCCGGCCGCCGCGCGCCGCCCGTGCGGCCGCCGTGCGTCAGCGGGGCGACTCCGGGGGACGCTGGCGCGGCATGTTCGGCCGGGTGTGGGGCGGCAGCGGGAAGCGGCCGACCTGCCCACCCGCCTCGCCCCGCGGCCCCCAGGCCACCAGCGACTGGGTCAGCAGGGGCGCCGGGCCCGCCCGGAACTCCACCATCCAGTCGGCCGTCTCCGCCCGCACGAGCTCCGAGACGTCCTCGGAGAAGCGCCGCAGCACCGTCAGACAGCGCTCGGCCGCCTCGCTGGCCGTGCCCTCCGTCGGGCCGAGCACCTCGCGCACGCACTCCGACGCCCAGTCGAACTGCAGCACCTCCAGCCGGCGCTGCACCGCCTGGGCCGTGGCCACCCCCCGCATCCATCCGGACGTCAGCCCGAAGTAGCGGTCGCACGCCACGCAGGCCACCGCGCCGAGCAGCGCCAGGAACGCCCACGCCGATCCCGTGTGCAGCACTTTCGTCAGCTCCAGCAGCGGCAGCGCGGCCCCGATCACGGCGAAGGCCGCCGTGGCCAACCGCAGCCCGCGCGCCCAGCGGCGCTTCCAGGCGCGGTCCGTGAGGTACCAGTCGGCCAGGGCGAGGGCACCGCCCTCCACCCATCTGTACAACTCGTCCAGCCGCTCGGCGGGCTCGCCCCAGTCCCCGAGGGGGAAGGTCCGGCCGCGCAGGTCGCCCCGGTGCTGCCCTCCTTGGTGGCCTCCCTGCTCGCGCGGAAGCCCCTCGGGCTGCATCTCAGGCTGGCTCACCCCTGCACTCCCTCTCCGCCGTGTGCCGCATCCGGTTGCGTTCGCGTACGCCCCTAACCGCAAGGGCAGCCTCCCTTCTACCGCCGAACGGCTGGCGTTGCGCACAAGATCCAGCCTTTTCCGTCCCAAAGTGCAGGGGTATGCGGTAGAGGTCCCTCCCTGCCCTCACCCGAAAGAGTGCGCCGCACAGCGGGCAAGAGGTTCCTACGAGTACGCGGCGACCCCCGAGTCGTAGTGATCCACAAGGCAGGCAATAGGGTGGCACCCGTGAAGGTCCTCGTCATCGGCGGCGGCGCCCGCGAACACGCCCTGTGCCGCTCCCTGTCCCTCGACCCCGACGTCACGGCGCTGCACTGCGCCCCCGGCAACGCCGGCATCGCCGCCCTCGCCGAGATGCACCCGGTGGACGCACAGGACGGCGCGGCCGTCGCGGAGCTGGCCGGGCGGCTCGGCGCCGACCTGGTGGTCATCGGCCCCGAGGCACCGCTCGTGGCGGGCGTCGCGGACGTGCTGCGCGAGCGCGGGTTCGCCGTCTTCGGCCCGTCCGGCGAGGCGGCGCGGCTGGAGGGCTCCAAGGCCTTCGCCAAGGACGTCATGGCCGCCGCCGGCGTGCCCACCGCCCGCAGCTACGTGTGCACCACCGCCGAGGAGATCGACGCCGCGCTGGACGCCTTCGGCGCCCCGTACGTCGTCAAGGACGACGGCCTGGCCGCCGGCAAGGGCGTCGTGGTCACCACCGACCCGGTCGCCGCCCGGGAGCACGCGCTGGCCTGCGGGCGCGTGGTGATCGAGGAGTTCCTGGACGGCCCTGAGGTGTCGCTGTTCGCGATCACCGACGGCGAGACCGTGCTGCCCCTGCAGCCCGCCCAGGACTTCAAGCGCGCCCTGGACGGCGACGAGGGCCCCAACACCGGCGGCATGGGCGCCTACTCGCCGCTGCCCTGGGCCGAGCCGGGCCTGGTGGACGAGGTGCTGCGCACGGTGCTGCAGCCCACCGTCGACGAACTGCGCCGCCGCGGCACGCCCTTCTCCGGACTGCTCTACGCGGGCCTGGCGATCACCTCGCGCGGCGTGCGGGTCATCGAGTTCAACGCCCGCTTCGGCGACCCCGAGACCCAGGTCGTCCTCGCCCGCCTGCGCACGCCGCTGGCGAGCGTCCTGCTCAACGCCGCGACCGGCAACCTCGCCGCCGAACCGCCGCTGCGCTGGCGCGACGAGGCCGCCGTGACGGTCGTCGTCGCCGCGCAGGGCTACCCCGCCGCCCCCCGCAAGGGTGACGCGATCGAGGGCCTGGCCGAGGCGGACGCGGTCGAGGGCGCGTACGTGCTCCACGCGGGCACCGCCCACGACGCCGAGGGGCGCATCGTGAGCGCCGGCGGCCGCGTGCTGTCGGTCACCGCCACCGGACCGGACCTGACCGTCGCCCGCGAGCGCGCCTACGAGGCCGTCGCCCGCGTCCGGCTGGACGGCTCCCACCACCGTACGGACATCGCGGAGAAGGCGGCCGCCTCGGCCTGAACCGGCTTCCCGGGCCGGTCGCTTCCGGCCGTTTCCGGTCGTTGTTGGCGGCGGTTGTTCCGGGCTGTTTCCCGGGCTGTTCTGGGGTTGTTCTCCGGGCTGTTTTCCGGCTCCCCGTCCCGTCGTTCGCCCGTCCGGGCCCCTTGGAGTGGCGTGCGGCCGTCCCCCGCGGCCGCCGCACGAGGCTTTGCCCAAAGCCATTCCATCGGGTGAGCGGTTGCCCAACCTGCTGACGCGCGCCCCGCCCCCAACTAGGGTGCGGCGCGGGGCGGCTGCGCATGGCCGGTCCACCGGCCCGACCGGCCCACCGGCATTGCGATGTCAGTGGCCGGTGCCACAGTGGGGGTGGTAGGCAACGCACCTCGGCAGAGCACGACAGGCAACTGGGGGTGATCGGTCTCGTGGCAGGTACGGAAGCAGGCGCGCTGGCCGCGCGCACCCGAGCCCTGGCGGTGCTGCGGGTGCGCAGCGCCGCACTGGCCCTCGCCCTCCTGCCGGCGGCCACCGCCGTCGTGCTGGCGGCCGGCTCCGCCACCGGCCACATCGCCGACGGCTCGGCCTGGGCCGCGGCCCGCCCGGCCGTCACCGCGGCCGCCGTGCTCGCCCTGCTGCTGACCGCGGCCGTCGCCGCCGTCGTCGCCCGGGCCCGGCCGGCCCTGAGCCCCACCGTGCCGATCCCCGAGGAGACCGCCCCCGATCTGTACCGGCTGGTGCGCGACCTCGCCGACCGGCTGGAGGTCCCCCCGCCGTCCGCCATAGCCCTCACGCCCGACTGCGACAGCTGGCTGGAGGACCGCACCCATCCGGCGCACGGCCCGCAGCGCCGGTTCGCCCTGGTGCGCCCGCGCACGGCCGCCGCGCCCGTGCTGGTGATCGGCTCGCCCTTCCTGTGGTGGATGCGCGTGGCCGAGCTGCGCGCCCTGCTGGCCCCCGTCGTGGCCGGCACGGGCCCGGCCGCCCACCCCGACATAGCGGCCGCCCGCCGCTTCGTCAGGGGCCTGGACGCCGCCGTGGCCGTCGCGGCGGGCCGGCCCCCTCTCGCATTCGTGGGCTGGATCGCGCGCCTGCTGCTGCGCGCCTGCCGCGACCACGCCGCGGAGATGGAGCGGGGGGTGGCCGCGGCCGCCTCCGAGCGCGCCCAGGCCGTCGACTACGGGCTGCGCATCGTCGCCCAGGAGCAGGTCGGCCTCGCCTACGCCGGCTGGGACCGGCTGCTCAACCGCGTGGCCCTGCCCGCCTGGCGCATGGGCCGCTGGCCCTCCCGGCTGGACGCCGGCGTGGTCTCCGCCCTCACCGAGCTCTCCCGCCGCGACCGCCTCGCCGAGGGCTTCGCCTCCCGGCTGGGCGAGCGGCCCGCCTGCGACCTGCTGGAGGAGCCCGGCCTGATCGACGAGGCCGCCTCCCTGCTGGCCGCCCGGCTCTTCCACGGCGGCCCGCCCGAGCCCGGCCCCGGCTGGTCCCCGGTCGCCTGGAGCCAGTACCCGCAGGAGGTCGTGGACCGCAAATGGCGCCTGGAGGCCGCCCGCCTGCACCGCGTCCTCGACGAGATCGCCGCCTGCGGCGCCGCCCCCGGCAGCCCGCAGGAGGCCGCACCCGCGCCGCCCGCCGCCGCGCAGGACTCGGCGCCCGGCGCCCCCACCGTCGCCCGGGTCCTGGAGCGGCTCACCGGGCCCGCCGGCGGCGGCGTGGGGGAGGAGCTGGAGCTGCGGCTGAGCGCCGCGGTCGCCCGCGAGGCGGCCCGCGAGGAGCGCGCCGCCAAAAGCGGTGCCCTCGGCTCCCCGGCCGGCACCTGGGTCGACGGCCTCGCCCCGCTCTTCCCCCTGCAGCCGCCCCGCAGCGGGCGCGAGCTGCTCACCGACCACGTGACGGCCATGGTGTGCTGCGCCGCCGTCGACACCGCGGGCGCCACCCCCGGCCTGGACTGGCTGGACGGGCCCGCCCTGATGGTCGGCGGTGCCCGCTGCGCGGGCCTGGCCCACTCCGTCCTGAGCCTCATCGAGGACGGCGACGGCGAGCCCCTGCGGGCCTGGCTGGGCGACCTCGGGGTACGTGTGGAGAAGCCCGTACGGCTGGTGTGACCGCCCCGGCGCGGTGACGCTGGGTGACGGCATCACGCAGCGTAGGGGCAGAGCCATCACTTTCGGGGAATTTCCCGACGATCGGTGACGGACCGGTTGCGTCATGTGATCTGCTGGGAATCTGCCGGGAAACCGAAAAGGTATGCGGTGGCCCAGGGGAGGGAGCGCACATGGAGAGGGAGCACAACCGCCGCTGGGAGTCCGGCGCGCTCGCGCACGCCGTCTCGGACCCCTTCGGGCAGGGGCCCCTGCCCTGGCTGCGCGGCGGCGAGTTCTACTTCGACGGCACCGGGCAGATCATCCCCTGGTACGTCGACCCGGTCCCGGCCCCCGCCGGGGCCCGCATCCCGCCGCCCCGCAGACCCGGGCCGCGCGCCGCCGACGACGTCCACTGCCAGATCAAGGGCTTCGCCTCCGCCAGCGCCGTCGCCCCCGGCGAGGCCATCGACTTCCGCATCACCGTCGATCCGCCGCAGCAGTTCAGCGTCGACATCTACCGCATCGGGCACTACGGCGGCGTCGGCGCCGCGAAGATCACCACCAGCCCCCGGCTGTCCGGCATCGTCCAGCCCCCGCCGCTCGTCGCCGAGCGCACCGTCTCCTGCCACCACTGGTGGCTGTCCTGGCGGCTGCAGATCCCCGCCTTCTGGAGCAGCGGCGCCTACGTGGCCGTGCTGACCACCGCCGACGGCTACCGCAGCCACATCCCGTTCACCGTTCGCGACGGCAAGCCCGCCGACCTGCTGCTGGTCCTGCCCGACATCACCTGGCAGGCCTACAACCTCTACCCGGAGGACGGCCGCACCGGCGCCAGCCTCTACCACGCCTGGGACGACGAGGGCCGGCTGCTCGGCGAGGAGGGCGCGGCCACCACCGTCTCCTTCGACCGCCCCTACGCCGGCGCCGGCCTGCCCATGCACGTCGGCCACGCCTACGACTTCATCCGCTGGGCCGAGCGTTACGGCTACGACCTCGCCTACGCCGAAACCCGCGACCTGCACGCCGGGCGAATCGATCCGGCACGCCACCGGGGCGTCGTCTTCCCCGGCCACGACGAGTACTGGACGGCCGAGATGCGCCGCTCCGTCGAGCACGCCCGCGACTGCGGCACCTCGCTCGTCTTCCTCTCCGCCAACACCATGTACTGGCGCGTGGAGCTCGCCGCCTCCCCGGCCGGCCCCCACCAGCTGCTGACCTGCCGCAAGCGCCGCGGCCCCGGGCGCCCCGCCCTGTGGCGCGAGCAGGCCCCGGCCGAACAGCAGCTGCTCGGCATCCAGTACGCCGGCCGCGTCCCCGAGCCGGCCCCCATGGTCGTCCGCAACGCCGACCACTGGCTGTGGGAGGCCACCGGCGCCGGCGAGGGCGACGAACTGCCCGGCCTCGTCGCCGGCGAGGCCGACCGCTACTTCCCGCGCACCGCCCTGCCCGAGCACACCCGCCGCATCCTGCTCACCCACTCCCCGTACAAGGACGGCGAGGGCGTCACCCGCCACCAGGAGACCTCGCTCTACCGCGCCCCCAGCGGCGCGCTCGTCTTCGCCTCCGGCACCTTCGCCTGGTCCCCCGCCCTCGACCGGCCCGGCCACGTCGACCCGCGCATCCAGCGCGCCACCGCCAATCTCCTCGACCGCATCTGCAAACGCGTCTGACCCCTCCCGGCAGCAGCGCACGGCCGTGCGGCAGAATCGAGGTGTTTGGACAAACCACCAGGAGGACGCGTGTCCGGATTCGTCGAGAAGCCCAAGCCGGCCCAGGTGCCGGGCCTGGTCCACCTGCACACGGGCAAGGTCCGCGACCTCTACCGCGACGACGCCGGAAACCTGGTGATGGTCGCCAGCGACCGCATCTCCGCCTACGACTGGGTGCTGCCCACCGAGATCCCCGACAAGGGCCGGATCCTCACCCAGCTCTCCCTGTGGTGGTTCGACCTCCTCGCCGACCTCGCCCCCCACCACGTCGTCTCCGCCGAGGTGCCCGCGGGCGCCCCCGCCGACTGGGCCGGGCGCACCCTGATCTGCCGCGACCTCGACATGGTCCCCGTCGAGTGCGTCGCCCGCGGCTACCTCACCGGCTCCGGCCTCGCCGAGTACCGGGAGAGCCGCACCGTGTGCGGGCTCGCCCTGCCCGAGGGCCTCGAGGACGGCTCCGAACTCCCCTCCCCGATCTTCACCCCCGCCACGAAGGCGGAGGTCGGCGAGCACGACGAGAACGTCTCCTACGAGGAGGTCGCCCGCCGCGTCGGCGCCGAGACCGCCGCCATGCTCCGGCAGCTCACCCTCGCCGTCTACAGCCGCGCCCGCGACATCGCGCGCGAGCGCGGGATCCTCCTCGCGGACACGAAGTTCGAGTTCGGCTTCGCGAAGGGCGAGGCCGGCGCGGCCGGGCTCGTCCTCGCCGACGAGGTCCTCACGCCGGACTCCTCCCGCTTCTGGCCCGCGGACACCTGGCAGCCGGGGCGCGCCCAGCCGTCCTTCGACAAGCAGTACGTCCGCGACTGGCTGACCTCGCCGGCGTCCGGCTGGGACCGCCACGGCACGACGCCGCCGCCGGAGCTGCCGGCGGAGGTCGTCGAGCGGACGCGAGCGAAGTACGTGGAGGCGTACGAGCGCCTCACCGGCACGAAGTGGGCCTGAGGCCCTTTCGGAGCCCCGTAAGGGGCGCGGGGCACGCGGGCACGTCGACTGCGGGCCGTCGGTGGCCGATCGCGCAGTTCCCCGCGCCCCTTAGGGGGCACCGTGGCGGATCATGCAGCGCCCCATAGGGGCGCGGGGAACTGCGCGACCAGCCACGATGCGCCCGCAGGCGGAGTACCGTGCCGCGCCCGGGCCCCGGGGTGGCGTGTTCGGCTGCAGGCCGTCGGGGGCTGATCGCGCAGTTCCCCGCGCCCCTGACGGGGCGGATCCGCCGGACACGACCTGAGCGCCCCGTAGGGGCGCGGGGGCGCACTGGAGCCGTCTGCGATCGTGGGCACCATGCCGCCGCCGTCCATCCTCGTCGTCGACGACGATCCCGACGTCCGTGCCGCCGTCGCCGACGGCCTCGCCGTCGAGGGCTACACCGTGCGCGAGGCCCCCGACGGCCTCGCCGCCCTGTCCGCCGTGGCCGCCGCGCCCCCGGACGCCCTCGTCCTGGACCTCGCCATGCCCGTCCTCGACGGCCTCGCCGTCTGCCGCCGGCTGCGGGAGCTGGGCGACCGTACGCCCGTCCTCGTGCTGACCGCCCGCGACGCGGTCTCCGACCGCGTGGCCGGCCTGGACGCCGGGGCCGACGACTACCTCGTCAAGCCGTTCGCGCTCGACGAGCTCTTCGCCCGGCTGCGGGCCCTGCTGCGCCGCGCAGCTCCCGGGCCCGAGCAGCAGGACGTCCCCGAGGGGCCGCTGGCCTTCGCCGATCTGACCGTCGACCCGGCCACCCGCACCGGCGAGCGCGCGGGCCGGGCCATCGAGTTCACCCGGACCGAGTTCGCCCTGCTGGAGCTCTTGATGCGCCATCCCGGGCAGGTGCTGCCGCGGGAGCTGATCCAGGAGCGGGTGTGGGGCGCCGACTTCGGCCCGCAGTCCAACTCGCTCGCCGTCTACATCGGCTATCTGCGCCGCAAGCTGGAGGCCGGCGGCGCCTCCCGGCTGGTGCACACCGTGCACGGCGTCGGCTACCGGCTCAAAGAGACGCCGGAAGAGACGCCATGAGAGCACTGCTGCGCCGCAGGCCCCTGCGCGCCCGCCTCGCCCTGGTGACCACCGCCGCCGTGGCGGTCGTCGCCCTCGGCGTCCTCGCGGCCGCCTACGTCGTCATCCGCTACGAGCTCGTGCGCCAGCTCGACCTGCAGCTGCGCCAGCAGGCCCAGCTCATCGCCCAGCAGAGCCGCGGCAGCGGCCCCGGCGTGCTGGGGGACCAGTGCACGTGGCGGGCCGCACCGGCCTGCGCCCAGGTCGTGGTTGCCGACCCGGCGGCCCCCGGCCCCGGCCCGCACGGCGGCCTGCTCCTGCCCGTCACCGGCGCCACCCGCCGCGTCGCCGCCGGCACCCTCGGCCCGTACTACAGCGACATCACCCACGACGGCCGTCCGATGCGGATGCTCACCACGCCCCTGCCCGGCCGCCCGGGCCAGGCCCTGCAGGTCGCGGCGCGCTCCGACTCCGTCGACCAGGGCGTGCGCCAGGCCGGGCTGCTCCTCGGCGCGGTCGGCGGCGCGGGCGTCCTGCTCGCCGGGGGCCTGGGGTACGCCGCCTCGCGGACCTCGCTGCGCCCGGTGACGCGGCTGACCGCGACCGCCGAGCGCATCGCCGCCACCCGCGATGCGGCCCACCGCATCGAGCTGGCCCCCCACGAGGCCCGCCGCGGGGACGAGATCACCCGCCTGGCCACCAGCTTCAACACCATGCTCGGCGAGCTGGAGGAGGCCGTGGCGGCCCAGCGCCGCCTGGTCGCCGACGCCTCGCACGAGCTGCGCACGCCGCTGACCGCCCTGCGCACCAACGCCGAACTCCTCGCCCGCGCCGAGCGGCTCTCGCCGGCCCAGCGCACCCGCGCCGCCGACGCGCTCGGCCGGCAGCTGCGCGAGGTGACCGGCATGGTGGGCGACCTGATCGAGCTCGCCCGGGACGAGGAGCCGCAGCCCCTGGTGGAGCAGGTGCGCCTGGACCGGCTCGCCGAGCGCTGCGTGGCCGACGCCCGCGGCCACTGGCCGGCGACGCCCTTCACGGCCGACGTCGCACCGGTGACCGTGGCCGGCGTGCCCGCCCGGCTGGCCCGGCTGCTGGGCAACCTCCTCGACAACGCGGCCAAGTTCAGCCCGGCCGGTGCGGTGGTGGAGGTGGAGCTGCGGCGTACGCAGGGCAGCGCCTGCCTCACCGTGCGCGACCACGGCCCGGGCATCACGCCCGAGGACCTCCCGCACGTCTTCGACCGCTTCTACCGCTCCCGGCAGGCCCGGGCGCTGCCCGGCTCCGGGCTGGGCCTGGCCATGGCCCGGCAGATCGCCCGGGCGCACGGCGCGGAGCTGACGGCCGAGCACGCGCCGGGCGGCGGTGCCCTCTTCCGGCTGACCATGGCCCGTACGCACGACGAAGGCCCCGGTCGGTGACCGGGGCCTTCGTTCTCCGAGCGGACGACGAGGCTCGAACTCGCGACCTCAACCTTGGCAAGGTTGCGCTCTACCAACTGAGCTACGTCCGCATTCGCTCCGCGCGTTTCCGTGCGGTGCGGGTTCCACTATAGCCAACCCTGGGCGCGTGCGATGCGCGCTGCCGCGTGACGGTTCTCCGCGCCGAGTTTCGCGGCGGCCGAGGAGAGGTAGTTCCGCACCGTGCCGGGGGTGAGCCGGGCGCGCTCGGCGATCTCCGCGACGGGGGCGCCGTCCTCGGCCAGTTCCAGCAGCTCCGCCTCGCGCGCGGTCAGCGGGGAGTCGCCGGCGCTGATGGCGTCGGCCGCCAACTCCGGGTCCACGTACCGGCTTCCGCCGTGCACCGTGCGGATGATCTCGGCGAGCCGCTGGGCCGACACCGTCTTCGGGACGAAGCCGCGGACGCCCGCCTCAAGGGCGCGCTTCAGGTGCCCGGGCCGCCCGTGACCCGTCACGATCATGGTGCGGCAGCCGGGGAGTTCGGCCCGCAGGGATATGGCCACTGTCACACCGTCCAGCCCTGGCATCTGGAGATCCAGAACGGCCACGTCGGGCCGGTGGGCCCGGGCCATGGCGAGCGCCTCCGGCCCGCTGGCGGCCTCGGCGACGACGCGCAGGTCGTCCTCCAGCCCGAGCAGCGCGGCGAGCGCCCCGCGAATGAGGTGCTCGTCGTCGGCGAGCATGACGCGGATCACACGGCCCTCCCCTCGCCGGCCGCGGCCCACCTGCGCACGCCGCTCACCGGCGCCGCAGGCGGCGGCGCGGCGGGCGAAGGATCCGCCGCCGCACCCACCGGCACCCGCGCCGTCACCCGGAACGTGGCGCAGTCCCCGTACGCCGCGTCCACCGTGCCGCCCAGTGCCGCCAGGCGCTCCCGCAGGCCGGCCAGCCCGGAACCGGCGCCGCCGCCGGCCCCGCCGGCACTCGCGCCGTCGTTGTCGACGGTCAGCACCGCCGCGTCCCCCACGCGCCGCAGCCGCACCTCGCACCGCCGCGCGTCCGCGTGCCGCAGCACGTTCGTCGTGGCCTCCCGCACCGCCCACGCCAGCGCCGACTGCACCGCCGGGGGCAGGTCGCCGTCGGCGACCTGCGCGTCGTCGATGCGGCAGGCGATGCCGGCCGCGGTCAGGATGCCGCGCGCCCCGGCCAGTTCCGTGTGCAGATCCGCCTCGCGATAGCCGCGGACGACCTCGCGCAGCTCGCGCTGCGACTCCTGCGCGATGCGCTGCACCTCGGCCATCTGGTCGGCGGCCGCTTCGGATCCCCGCCGGGCCAGCTGCACCGCGAGCTCGCTCTTGAGCGCGATCGCCGCCAGGTTGCGGCCGAGGATGTCGTGCATGTCCCGGGAGAAGCGCAGCCGTTCCTCCACGACCGCCAGCCGCGCCTGGACGGCGCGGGCCGCGTCGACCTCCCAGACGATCGACAGCATCCAGCCGGTGACGCGGGCCATGAGCATGACCCAGCCGCACTGGAAGAGCGCGCCCACCGCGATGCCCGCGAGCACCGGGGACGGCAGCCCGATCACTGCGAACGGCACCCACGCCAGCAGCAGCGAGACCCCCGCGGACACCGCCGCGTACACGCGCTTGCGCACCAGGAGGCAGAAGGCGCCGGCCGGCGGCAGCGAGGTGCCCATGAGCAAGGTGGGCGCGGCCTGCAGGGCGTCCTGGGACGGGTGCCTGCCCAGCATCGCGGCGAGCAGGCACAGCGCCAGCGCCAGCAGGGCCGTGCCGAGGACCAGCCGCCCCCGGGGAACGGGGGCCTCGCCGTTCTTGTCGAGGTAGTGGTCGAGGGCCCGCCGGATCAGGCCCGCCCCGGTGACGGCCTGGACGACGCCGACGGCGATGAAGGCCGCGGTGAGGACCGTGCTCACCGCCCCCTGCTCGGCGAGCGCCAGCAGCGAGGCGCTCTGCGCGAGGAGGAAGAACCACGGCACCACGTACAGCGCACCGCGCGAGTACATGTCGATCTGCTTGACCTTGCTCTGGCGCCGGAACGCCCGCACCCGGCGGAACACGCGCGCCACCCCCCGTATTGGATCTGCCGATCTGCCCTGCTCAGCGCCGTGGTTCCCAGCGGAACCACCGTCGTACAGCAAACACCCCCAGGCCGACCCAGACCAAGGCGGCCCCCAGGTGGGCGAGCACGCCCCCCGCACCCGCCCCGCCGAGCCAGCCCTCGCGCACCAGCTGCACGACCCCCGTCAGCGGCAGCACCTCGCAGACCCGCGCGAGGGCCTCCGGGAAGAGGTCGAGGGGGACGAAGATGCCCGAGCCCAGCAGCGAGACCATCGCCAGCGGCATCGCCGCGAGCTGGGCGCTCTCCGAGCTGCGGGCGAAGGCCGTGGACGCGGCCGCCAGCGCGGTCAGCACGACCACGCCCAGCAGCACTCCCGCCACGAGGAGTTCGGGCCGCGCCGGCAGGGGCATGCCCAGCCAGGTGACGCCCGCCACGACCAGCAGGACGCACTGCACCAGCGCGATCAGCACCGACGGCAGCGCCGTGCCCGCGAGGATCTCCAGGTCGCCGGCCTCGCCGGTGCGCAGCCGCTTGAGGACGAGCTCCTCGCGCCGCGCCGTATAGGCGCTCATCAGGTTGTAGTAGACGCAGAAGATCAGGACGTAGCCGAAGGCACCGGTCATCGTGACCTCCTTCAGCGACATCCCGCTGCGGCCCAGGTCCACCTGCTGGGCGCCCGCACGCATCGCGTAGATCATGAGCGCGGGCATCAGGAGGGTCATGGAGAGCGCCGTCCTGTTGCGGCCGAGCAGCGTCAGCTCCGCCCTCCCCAGCGCGAGGGCCCGCCGCGGCCCCGTGACCGTACCCGTCGTCGCCCTCACTCGCCCCTCCCCGCAAAAACGCCCGCCGGTACGTCTCCCGGTACGCCCGCTATCGCCAGGAACGCCTCCTCCAGGGAGGCGGTCCGCGCGTCCAGCCCTTCCAGTTCCAGGTCCTTGTCCCGGGCCCACAGCAGCAGCCCGGTCAGGGTGCGCTGCAGCTCGGACGTCTGCAGCTCCACGCGCCCGTCGTTCTCCTCGTGCCGCAGGACGCCCAGTTCGGCCAGCGGCGGCAGGTCGCCGACGAACCAGCCCGCCGGCATCGCGAACCGGATCCGGGCCGGGTGGGCGCCGATGACCTGCGCGGGCGTGCCCGCGGTGACGATGCGGCCCTCGCGCATGATCGCCACACGGTCGGCCAGGGCCTCGGCCTCTTCCAGGTAGTGCGTGGTCAGCAGCACGGTGGTGCCCTCCTCGCGCAGCCGCCGCACCAGCTCCCAGGTGGTGCGCCGGGCCTCGGGGTCCAGACCGGTGGTGGGCTCGTCGAGGAAGAGCACCTCCGGCCGCCCCAGCAGGGCCAGCGCCAGGTCCAGGCGGCGCCGTTCACCGCCGGAGAGCTGCTTGACGCGCACCCCGCCGCGGCCGCCGAGCCCCACCAGCGCCAGGGCCTCGGCCACGGGCCGGGCCCCGGTGGTGCAGCCGGCCCACATCGTCGCCGTCTCGGTGACGCCCAGCTCGGAGGGGAAGCCGCCTTCCTGCAGCATCACCCCAATCCGCGGCCGTACCAGGCGGCGCTGCGCGTACGGGTCGTGGCCCAGCACCCGCACCTCGCCGCCGGTCGGCCGGGCCAGGCCCTCCAGCAGCTCGACGGTGGAGGTCTTGCCCGCCCCGTTCGTGCCCAGCAGCGCGAACACCTCGCCGCGGCGCACGGTGAAGGAGACGCCCCGCACCGCTTCGCATCCCTTGTCCTCCCCGGGCCGCCCGTATCGCCGGCGCAGCTGGGAGACCTCGATCACACTCTCCCTGGACTCCATGCCTTCAAGGCTCCCGGCGGATCCGGGCGGGCAGCAGTGCGAGCTGTCACGACCTGCGATGACGAATGTCATCACGGCACCGCGGGCCGGAAACGCCGAAGGCCCCGGTCTGATGACCGGGGCCTTCGTTCCCTGAGCGGACGACGAGGCTCGAACTCGCGACCTCAACCTTGGCAAGGTTGCGCTCTACCAACTGAGCTACGTCCGCATTGCTCCCGACCGGCTCTCACCGGGCGGTGCGAGCACCACTCTACCTGATCCACTGCGGTGGTCGGTAAACGGTGCGGAGCGGGTGACAGGAATCGCACACTGCGCCTCCCTCTTGGAAAGAGGGCGCTCTACTACTGAGCTACACCCGCATGGCCTTCCAGCCGGACCACGTGCGTGGCCGGTGGACGGTCAGAGCGGGTGACAGGAATCGCACACTGCGCCTCCCCCTTGGAAAGGGGGCGCTCTACTACTGAGCTACACCCGCGTGACGTTCGAAGTGCCCGGCCGTTTCCCGGCCTTGCCCCTCGGCGTGATCCAGACTCTAGCTGATCACCCGGGGTGCTTGGCAAGTCGGATGATCAGCCCGGCTGCGGGGGAGCTGCGGGGGGCTTTCGCAGGGGTGCGGCGGGCGCCCGCGGGGGGTGTGCGCGGGACGGCCCGGCGGCCGGCGTCAGCCGGCCGCGTTGAACGCCTCGTAGACCGCCTTGGGGATGCGGCCGCGCGGCGGCACCTCCATGCCGCGCGAGCGGGCCCAGGCCCGGACGGCCGCGGGGTCGGGTGCGACGGCGGTGCGGCGGTAGGCCCGCCCGGAGCGGGACTGGCGGCGGGCGGCCTCCTTGTAGGGCGCGAAGATGTCGCGCAGCCGCTCCGCATTGTCTTCATTCAGGTCGATCTCGTACGACTTGCCGTCGATCCCGAAGATGACGGTCTCCGCGGCTTCCCCGCCGTCGATGTCGTCGGAGAGTGTGACCACTACGCGCTGTGCCACGGAAATCGGTCCTTTCGGCCAGGTATCGCCGCGATGACCTGCGGCGACGTCGGGTTTGCGGTTGTTCTCGGGCCATACATATTCATTTGTACGGCAAAGGGCAATGCGTTGCCGGCACCAGTAAATTCCGTACCGGCCCGTCGCCGCAATCGCCCCGGTGCCTTCCCCCGGGATTTTTCCCGGAATTTTCCCGAGCGTCCCCGAAGGGTCCCGCCGGGAATGCGAAGGATAAGCCCAGCATATCTATGCGCGTAGATTTTTCGGGACTGTACTCTGGCGGTACCGCTTCAGCTCACGCACCAACACCGGGAGTGCCAGTGGCACGCGTCGTAGTCGACGTCATGCTCAAGCCGGAGATCCTCGACCCGCAGGGGCAGGCGGTGCAGCGCGCACTGCCTCGCCTGGGTTTCGAGGGGATCGCCGACGTCCGTCAGGGCAAGCGCTTCGAACTCGAGGTGGAGGGCCCCGTCGACGACGCCGCCCTCGCCCGCATCCACGAGATGGCCGAAACGTTTCTCGCCAACACCGTGATCGAGAACTTCACCGTGCGAGTGGACTCGTGACCGCACGCGTAGGGGTCATCACCTTCCCCGGCACGCTCGACGACCGCGACACCCAGCGCGCCGTCCGCATCGCCGGCCTGGAAGCGGTGCCCCTGTGGCACCGCGACAAGGACCTCAAGCAGGTCGACGCCGTCGTCCTGCCCGGCGGCTTCAGTTACGGCGACTACCTGCGCGCGGGCGCCATCTCCCGCTTCTCGCCGGTGATGGAGACCGTCATCGACCAGGCCAAGGCCGGCATGCCGGTCCTCGGCATCTGCAACGGCTTCCAGGTCCTGACCGAGACCCACCTGCTGCCCGGCGCCATGCTGCGCAACAACCACCTGCACTTCATCTGCCGCGACCAGAAGCTCCGCGTGGAGAACGCGGAGACCGCCTGGACGGCCGACTACGCGGCGGGCCAGGAGATCTCCGTCCCGCTCAAGAACATCGACGGCCGCTACGTGGCCGACGAGCGCACCCTCGACGAGCTGGAGGCCGAGGGCCGCGTCGCCTTCCGCTACCTGGAGGGCAACCCCAACGGCTCCCTGCGCGACATCGCGGGCATCACCAACGCCGCCGGCAACGTCGTCGGCCTGATGCCGCACCCCGAGCACGCGGTCGAGCCGCTCATCGGCACGGGCCGCACCGACGGCCTCGGATTCTTCACCTCGCTCCTCAAGAAGCTGGTCAGCGCCTGATGACTCTCGACACCGTCAAGCACGCCGACGAGACCCCCGACGTCGAGCAGCCCTGGGCCGAACTCGGCCTCAAGCAGGACGAGTACGAGCGCATCCGCGCGATCCTGGGCCGCCGCCCCACCGGCGCCGAGCTCGCGATGTACAGCGTCATGTGGTCCGAGCACTGCTCCTACAAGAGCAGCAAGGTGCACCTGCGCCAGTTCGGCGAGAAGGCCCCCGAGAACGATGCCCTCCTCGTCGGCATCGGCGAGAACGCCGGCGTCGTCGACGTGGGCCAGGGCTACGCGGTCACCTTCAAGGTCGAATCGCACAACCACCCCTCCTACATCGAGCCCTACCAGGGCGCGGCCACCGGCGTCGGCGGCATCGTCCGCGACATCCTCGCCATGGGCGCCCGCCCGGTCGCCGTCATGGACCCGCTGCGCTTCGGCGCCGCCGACCACCCCGACACCAAGCGCGTCCTGCCGGGCGTCGTCGCGGGCATCGGCGGCTACGGCAACTGCCTGGGCCTGCCCAACATCGGCGGCGAGGTCGTCTTCGACGCCTGCTACCAGGGCAACCCGCTGGTCAACGCCCTGTGCGTGGGCGTGATGAAGCACGAGGACATCCACCTCGCCAAGGCCTCCGGCGCCGGCAACAAGGTCGTCCTGTACGGCGCCCGCACCGGCGGCGACGGCATCGGTGGCGTCTCGGTCCTGGCCTCGGAAACCTTCGATGACAGCAAGCCCGCCAAGCGCCCCGCCGTCCAGGTCGGCGACCCGTTCCAGGAGAAGCTCCTCATCGAGTGCACCCTGGAGCTCTTCCGCGAGGGCCTCGTCGAGGGCATCCAGGACCTCGGCGGCGCCGGGCTGTCCTGCGCCACCAGCGAGCTGGCCAGCGCCGGTTCCGGCGGCATGCGGGTCGAGCTCGACCGCGTACCGCTGCGCGACGCGACGCTCTCGCCGGAGGAGATCCTCATGAGCGAGTCGCAGGAGCGCATGTGCGCGATCGTCGAGCCCTCGAAGATCGACCGCTTCCTGGAGATCTGCGAGAAGTGGGACGTGATCGCCACCGTCATCGGTGAGGTCACCGACGGCGAGCGGCTGGAGATCTTCTGGCACGGCGAGCAGATCGTCGACGTCCCGCCGCGCACCGTCGCCCACGAGGGCCCGGTGTACGAGCGCCCGTACGCCCGCCCCGCGTGGCAGGACGCGCTGCAGGCGGACGACGCGAACAAGCTGCCCCGCCCGCAGACCCCCGAGGAGCTGCGCGAGCAGGTCCTGAAGGTGATCTCCTCGCCCAACCAGGCGTCCAAGTCCTGGATCACCGACCAGTACGACCGCTTCGTGCAGGGCAACACCGTGCTCGCCCAGCCCGAGGACTCCGGCATGGTCCGCATCGACGCGGAGACGGGCCTGGGCGTCGCGGTCGCCACGGACGGCAACGGCCGCTACACCAAGCTCGACCCGTACGCCGGCGCCCAGCTGGCGCTCGCCGAGTCGTACCGCAACGTGGCCGCCACCGGCGCCCGCCCGCTGGCGATCTCCAACTGCCTGAACTTCGGCTCCCCGGAGGACCCGGCGGTCATGTGGCAGTTCGCCGAGGCCACGCGCGGCCTCGCGGACGGCTGCCTGGCCCTGGGCACCCCGGTGACCGGCGGCAACGTCTCGCTGTACAACCAGACCGGCGAGACGGCCATCCACCCGACCCCCGTCGTCGCGGTGCTCGGCGTCATCGACGACGTCAACCGCCGTACGCCGATGGCATTCCGGGAGGAGGGCCAGCTGCTGTACCTCCTGGGGGACACCGCGGAGGAGCTCGGCGGCTCGGCCTGGTCGCAGGTCATCCACGACCACCTCGGCGGCCTGCCGCCGAAGGTCGACCTGGAGCGCGAGAAGCTGCTCGCCGAGATCCTCATCGCCGCCTCCCGCGACGGCATGGCCGACGCGGCGCACGACCTCTCCGACGGCGGCCTGATCCAGGCCCTGGTCGAGTCGTGCCTGCGCGGCGGCAAGGGCGCCCGGATCGTGGTGCCCGACGGGCTGGACCCCTTCGTCTTCCTCTTCTCCGAGTCCGCGGGCCGGGCGGTCGTCTCCGTCCCCCGCAGCGAGGAGCTCCGCTTCGCCGACATGTGCGGCGCGCGGGGCCTGCCGGCCACCCGCATCGGCGTGGTGGACGGCGAAGAGATCGACGTCCAGGGCCAGTTCACGCTGCCGCTGGCCGAACTGCGCGCGGCGCACGAGGCCACCATCCCGGCGTTGCTCGCGTAACGGCGCGCGCCCGGGGGCGCCCCCGGGCGCCATCACGCCTTCGGGTCGGTCCCGGCCGGTTCTCCCGGTTGGGCCCACCGGAAGCGTGGCCAACGATTAGGCTCGCGCCATGCCTTCCGCTCAGCGCAAGCCGCGTACCCGCAGCCACGATCCCGCCAAGGTGCGGACCGCCCTGCAGGGCCAGGTCCGCGCCGTACGGGAACTGGTGGCCGTGGTGTGCGCGGAGCCGGACGCGCAGGCGCTGCTGGCGGCGCCCACGCGGCTGGGGCGGTGGACGGTCGGCGAACTGATCGTCCACCTCGCCGACGCGCTCGACTGGTTGCCCCGGCTGCTGGACGAGCCGCGGCCGTCCGCGGGTGCAAAGGCCGTGCGCACCGGCCTCGTCGAGTACCTCGACGGGGCCGGCGCGAAGGCCGCGGACGTGGCGCGGCGCACGAGCGAGGCCGCCGCCGCCCTCACCGGCGGCGGCCCCGCCGCGGTCGCGCAGCGGCTGGATCGAGCCACCGAGCGACTGCTGGCGGTGCTCGAACAGGCCGATCCCACCGACGTGGTGGCGACGGCGCTCGGCCCCATGACGGTGGCCGACGTCCTCGTCACGCGCCTGGTGGAGGCCGTGGTGCACGCCGACGACCTCGCCGAGGCCACCGGCACGGCCGTGCGGCACGACCGGCACGCCCTCGCGGTCGTCACCCGGCTCTTCGCGGACGCGCTGGCGGTCAAGGCCCCGGGCGGCTCGGTGGAGTTGCGCATCCCGCCGTTCGCGGTGGTGCAGTGCGTCGAGGGCCCCCGGCACACCCGCGGCACCCCGCCGAACGTCGTGGAGAGCGATCCGGTCACCTGGATCCGCCTCGCCACGGGCCGGGCCCGGTGGGAGGACGCCCTGCGCGCCACCACCGTGACCGCGAGCGGGGAGCGCGCGGACATCTCCGCATACCTGCCGCTATTCACTTGAGCGGTTAAAGCGAATTCCCCTGCGCACCGTGCGAATGCGCCGTGCGAAAAGGTGATTCGCTGTGCCCGTCGAGTGGCTGTCCGTGGTGTGAGGCAGAACAGGTCGTACCCGGTTCGGATGAACCTCGTCCCTGCCATAGACTCAAGGTGTGCCTCGTGGTGACGGACGACTCAACCACGACCTGCTTCCCGGCGAAAAGGGCCCCCAGGACGCTTGTGGCGTCTTCGGTGTCTGGGCTCCGGGAGAAGAGGTCGCCAAACTCACCTATTTCGGGCTGTACGCCCTGCAGCATCGCGGACAGGAGTCCGCGGGCATCGCAGTGAGCAACGGCTCGCAGATCCTCGTTTTCAAGGACATGGGACTGGTTTCCCAGGTCTTCGACGAAACATCCCTCGGCTCCCTCCAGGGCCACATCGCGGTCGGTCACGCCCGCTACTCCACCACCGGAGCATCGGTGTGGGAGAACGCGCAGCCGACCTTCCGCGCAACGGCCAACGGCTCCATCGCCCTCGGCCACAACGGCAACCTGGTCAACACCGCCGAACTGGCGGAGATGGTCGCGGCCCTGCCCCGGGACAACGGGCGGGCCACCCAGGTCGCGGCGACCAACGACACGGACCTGGTCACCGCCCTGCTGGCGGGCCAGACCGACGACGACGGCAAGCCGCTGACCGTGGAGGACGCCGCCCGGAAGGTCCTCCCGGACGTCCGGGGCGCCTTCTCGCTCGTCTTCATGGACGAGCACACCCTCTACGCCGCCCGCGACCCGCAGGGCATCCGCCCGCTGGTCCTCGGCCGCCTGGAGCGCGGCTGGGTGGTGGCCTCCGAGACGGCGGCGCTCGACATCGTCGGCGCCACCTTCGTCCGCGAGGTCGAGCCCGGCGAGCTGATCGCGATCGACGAGAACGGCGTGCGGACCAGCCGCTTCGCCGAGGCCCGCCCCAAGGGCTGCATCTTCGAGTACGTCTACCTCGCCCGCCCCGACACCGACATCGCCGGCCGCAACGTCTACCTCTCCCGCGTGGAGATGGGACGCCGGCTGGCCGCCGAGGCCCCGGCCGACGCCGACCTGGTGATAGCGACCCCGGAGTCCGGCACCCCGGCCGCCGTGGGCTACGCCGAGGCCAGCGGCATCCCCTACGGCTCCGGTCTGGTCAAGAACAGCTACGTCGGCCGGACCTTCATCCAGCCCAGCCAGACCATCCGCCAGCTCGGCATCCGCCTCAAGCTCAACCCCCTCAAGGAGGTCATCCGCGGCAAGCGCCTGGTGGTCGTCGACGACTCGATCGTCCGCGGCAACACCCAGCGCGCCCTGGTGCGGATGCTGCGCGAGGCCGGCGCGGCCGAGGTCCACGTCCGGATCTCCTCCCCGCCGATCAAGTGGCCCTGCTTCTTCGGCATCGACTTCGCCACCCGGGCGGAGCTGATCGCCAACGGCATGAGCGTCGAGGAGATCGGCCGCTCGCTGGGCGCGGACTCCCTCGCCTACATCTCCCTCGACGGGATGGTCGAGGCGACGTCCCTGCCCAAGGCCAACCTGTGCCGCGCCTGCTTCGACGGCGAGTACCCGATGGAGCTGCCCGACCCCGAGCGGCTCGGCAAGCACCTGCTGGAGACCGAGCTCGCCGGCGGCCCCGACGCCGCCGACGCGCTCCGGCGCCCGTAGCGCCGGCGCACCCCACCCTGACGTCACCCCCTGACGTACGACACGAAAGATCTTGAGGACCATGTCTCCCGAGACCACCAGTGCCGGCGGCGGCGCCAGCTACGCGAGCGCGGGCGTCGACATCGAGGCGGGCGACCGCGCCGTCGAGCTGATGAAGCAATGGGTGAAGAAGGCCACCCGCCCCGAGGCCCTCGGCGGCCTCGGCGGCTTCGCCGGCCTCTTCGACGCCAGCGCCCTCAAGCGCTACGAGCGCCCGCTGCTGGCCTCCGCCACCGACGGCGTGGGCACCAAGGTCGACATCGCCCGGCGCATGGGCGTCTACGACACCATCGGCCACGACCTCGTGGGCATGGTCGTCGACGACCTGGTCGTCTGCGGCGCCGAGCCGCTGTTCATGACCGACTACATCTGCGTGGGCAAGGTCCACCCCGAGCGGGTCGCCTCGATCGTCAAGGGCATCGCCGAGGGCTGCGTCCTGGCCGGCTGCGCGCTGGTCGGCGGCGAGACCGCCGAGCACCCGGGGCTGCTGGGCGCCGACGAGTTCGACGTGGCCGGCGCGGGCACGGGCGTGGTCGAGGCCGACCGGCTGCTGGGCGCCGAGCGCATTCGTCCGGGTGACGTCGTCATCGCGATGGCCTCGTCGGGACTTCACTCGAACGGGTACTCACTGGTGCGGCACGTGCTCTTCGACCGGGCCGGCTGGGAGCTGGACCGCGAGGTGCCCGAGCTCGGCCGCACGCTGGGCGAGGAGCTGCTGGAGCCCACGCGGATCTACTCCCTGGACTGCCTGGCCCTCACCCGCACCACCGAGGTGCACGCCTTCTCGCACATCACCGGCGGCGGGCTCGCCAACAACCTCGCGCGCGTGATCCCCGACCACCTGCGCGCGGTCGTCGACCGCGCCACGTGGACGCCGGGCCCGGTCTTCTCCCTGGTGGGGGAGCTGGGCGGGGTCGAGCGCCGGGAGCTGGAGAAGACGCTCAACATGGGCGTCGGCATGATCGCCGTCGTGCCCCCGGAGGCCGTCGACGTCGCCCTGGCGACGTGCGCGGACCGCGGGCTGGAGGCGTGGGTGGCCGGCCGGATCACGGAGCGCGGCGACGCCGCGGAGGCGGCCGTCCTGACGGGCGACTACGCGGTGTGAACGCACGCCGGTGCCCTCCGCGCCGCTGCGGCGGCACGGGGGCACCGGCGGAGCCGCGGACAGCACAGAACCCGGTCCGGGCGGAGCCCGGACCGGGTCGGTGAAATGTCAGAGCGTCAAGCGCGGCGACGGTATGCGGACGAGTCGGACGCGGTGTGCTCGTCCTCGTCCTCATCGTCGTTGTAACGCGCCGCGTACTGAGCGTACGGGTCGTCGTCCAGCTCGTCGTCGAGCGGCTCGCTGTTCGGCGGCTGCTTCGTCGGCGATGTTGCGCCCAGCTCACTGGCCAGACGTGTCAGGTCCGTCCCGCCGCTGTTGTACTTCAGCTGGCGGGCGACCTTTGTCTGCTTGGCCTTGGCCCGGCCGCGCCCCATGGCTCGACCCCCTCATTGACGGGGCTCAGCGGCCCCAGAGTCTTGACACGCGTTCACGTTCATGAGTTCAGAGCGGACCCCTGTGTAAGGGTGTCCGGCCTGTAGAGCTTCAACGGTACCTGCTTCCGCGGCCATACGGTACGTCGCCCGCATGACGTGGCACGCAGCACAACCCGCGAGCCGCTCTGTACTCGCTGGTCAGGTGCGATTTTAACGTGTCCTGGACGCCGACCCGCCGAGAGGTGGTGACACTTCTCTCCTTTCACCACCGCCCGGCGGCCCACTGTGGGGACCGGTGTACGGCCTTCGTTCATGCACTCGGCCAAGCGGCCTCACCCGAACGAGTGAAGGCGGGACCGAGGCCGAACGTTTCGGTCACTGCCCCGCGGTCGCCCGGGCAGTTTTCCCCTCGGCTTTCCCCTCCGCCATGCGCTGCTCGGCGAGACGATCGGCGGCGACGGCCGGCGGAATGCCGTCCGCCTTCGCCCGATCGAAAATGGCCAAAGTCGTGTCGAAAATCTTGGCCGCCTTGGCCTTCGCCCGCTCGAAGTCGAAACCGTGGAGTTCGTCCGCGACCTGGATGACGCCACCGGCGTTCACGACGTAGTCGGGCGCGTAGAGCACGCCCCGGTCGGCCAGGTCCTTCTCGACGCCGGGGTGGGCCAGCTGGTTGTTCGCGGCGCCGCAGACGACCGTGGCGGTCAGCGCGGCCACCGAGTCGTCGTTGAGCGCGCCGCCCAGGGCACAGGGGGCGTAGACGTCCAGCGGGGTGCGCACCAGCACGTCCGCGTCGGTCACCGCGGTGACCTTCGGGTGCCGGGCGATGATCCGCTCGACGGCCTCGGCCCGCACGTCCGTGATCACGACCTCGGCGCCGTCCTCGATCAGGTGCTCCACGAGGTGGTGGCCCACCTTGCCGACGCCCGCCACGCCGACCCGCCGGCCGCGCAGCGTCGGGGCGCCCCACTGGGTCTGCGCGGCCGCCCGCATGCCCTGGAAGACGCCGAAGGCGGTGAGCACCGAGGAGTCGCCGGCGCCGCCCTGCTCGGGGGAGCGGCCGGTGGTCCAGCGGTTCGTCCGGGCAACCACGTCCATGTCCTGCACGTACGTGCCGACGTCGCACGCGGTGACATAGCGGCCGCCCAGGGAGGCCACGAAGCGGCCGTACGCGAGCAGCAGCTGCTCGGTCTTGATCAGGTCGGGGTCGCCTATGATCACGGCCTTTCCGCCGCCGTGGTCGAGCCCCGCCAGGGCGTTCTTGTACGACATGCCGCGCGAGAGGTTCAGCGCGTCCTGCACCGCCTCGTCCTCGGAGGCGTACGGGTAGAAGCGCGTACCGCCGAGAGCCGGGCCCAGGGCGGTGGAGTGCACGGCGATCACGGCCTTCAGGCCGCTCGCGCGGTCCTGGCACAGCACGACCTGCTCGTGGCCGCCCTGCTCCGATCGGAACAGGGTCTGCAGCACGCCGCCGGCGGCTTCGGTGGTGGGACGTACGTCAGTCACGGTGGTGACTCCATATGTCGCGGAGGTCGCCCTCCCGGGGTGGCGGAGGGCCGGTTGGCACGAGGGTAGGGCCTGGCGGGCGCCGGGAAGGGCCGCGTGCCGAGGATCACCCTCCCGTGCTGCGACGCCGTGGGACGATCTGGACGAGACAGCAGGGCGACGGCGCGGCCAGCGGCCCGGCGGCCGCCGCCCGGGGGTCCTACGGCTTGAGGGAGCGAGCGTGGGCGTGGCGTCGTCGGTGACCGTCCCGTACGCGGCGTACCTGCGGGTCTACGAGCCGCTGGGGGCCTTCCCCGAGCCCGAGCGCAGCCACTGGCTGCGCTACGCCCGGCGCGGGGAGCTGCCCGGCGCCCAGGAGGAGTTGCGCCGCTCGCTCGCGGACCTGCTGCCCACCCCGCCCGTGCCCGTCCCCGTGCACGAGAGCGCCGACGCCTTCGTGGCCGTGGTCGACGGCGTGCTGTGCGTGTGCCCCTGGCGGACCCGGCTGCGCGGCTGGCTGGCCCTGCAGCGCCTGGCCGACAGCCTGCCGCCGCCCGTCCTGGACGCGGCGCTGCCGCCGGTGGTGCGCCGCCAGGCCGTCGCCGACTACGAGCACTGGCTCGAGCGCAATCCCGACGCCCGGCCGTGGATCAGGACCGCCACCTGGCAGGTGCCGCTGCGCTGGTTCGTGCTCTTCTCCGACGACGAGCGCGACTACGACAGCGGCGAGGGCGGCCGGGACGTACGGATGCGCTACCGCACGCCCATGGTCCAGGCGCGCCGCCGGGTGGCCCGCGGCCTGCGCACCCTGCGGGACGCGATCGAGGAGGGACCGCTGATCGAGGGGCTGGTGGAGGTGGGGCGATGGCTGGAAGAGTTCCATCCGCGGTCCCTGGTGGAGCTGGACTACGGCGGACTTGTGCATATGGTTCCGGAAGCACGACTGGCCGAGGACCACTCCGCGGCCGACACGGCGGAGGGACTGGCGGCGCTGCGGGCGGGTGACGGGGCGCGGGCCGGTGCGGCGTACGAGCGGCTGACGGAGCGTTGGAGCGCGGTCCGCAACCGCCAGTTCGCCAACTGACCGCCCGTCGTGGGGCCGGGGCGGGCACGGTCCGGGACCTAGGTCCCGATCCGGGCCATTGCGGCAAGCGTGACCTACTGCACTTACGGAAGGTCTTGCGCCGATCGCCCATCCTCATGGCAAAATAGGACAAGGAGCCTCGGAAGGGCTCCTTCCGCCTAACTGAGGGCGGACAGCTCGGTATTGCACTCCTTGGCGGATCCGGTGACCCCTGATCCGATTGATCCCGCTGTGACTGATCGTCACGGTGGCGTGACTGTCCGCTATGGCATGGTCCATCGGCTTCCGTCGAGGTTGAACACCTGAGAGGGCAATTCCATCGGTTTGGCCGACGTGGCTGGACAGATGGTGTAGTTGTAGTGCCGAGGACAAGCCGTTCGTCCTATAACCGACTCGGCCCGCGTCCGCCATTTCGGGCAACGCGGGTCAAGGTGCAGAATTTAGAGGAAAGAACCGACGTGATGGTTCGGTTCTCCCGAGGAGGCCGCTCATGACCGCTCGCACCCCTGATGCCGAGCCGCTGCTGACCCCGGCTGAGGTTGCCACGATGTTCCGCGTGGACCCGAAGACGGTCACCCGCTGGGCCAAGGCTGGCAAGCTCACGTCCATCCGCACGCTCGGAGGACACCGGCGCTACCGCGAAGCCGAGGTCCGTGCCCTGCTGGCGGGTATTCCGCAGCAGCGCAGCGAGGCCTGAACAACTGAATGACCGGGTGATTTCCGGGGCCCCCAACCCGGCTGTCGCCCAGCACAGCTCCACCAAGCAGTGAACGACGGGACGCCTGCCCCAACAGGTTCCCAGCCCACCGACTTGGGTGCGTTGTCGATCGCGCTGGACTCCGCCGGGTCCAGCGCGATCTTTTTATGCCCGCATGTGCGCGGGACGTCCGTACTGTGCCCGGGTGGTGCCGGCCGGCTCCTGTCCCGGGGCGGCCGCCGGGGGCCGGTGCAATTGCACATATTAAATTGAGCAGGGGTGAAGGGGGTGTGAGTTCCCCCTTCACCGAAACTCTTTCGGTGACACCCGTCACATCGCGGTCGCCTTGTCACCCATCATGGCGCTGCGGTAAAGGAGTTGCTGCCCTCACCACTGAGGGTGACACCCGCACCCGGCGGCCCCGCCGGCTCTCCCACCCCCTCCTGGGCCAGCTGCAGCAGCCGGTGGCAGACCGGGCAGTGCCGGGTCAGATGCCGGTAGCCGGCCGCGGCGGAAAGATGAGCACGCAACAGCGCCCGCGTCTCGTGCCGGGCACGCTCGGTCCGGGTGGTCGTCGTCATGGGGCGCAGCACCTCCCTCTGACTGGGGTACCCCTGGCACGTGTCGCAGTCAAGGTCGACAACGAGGCCTGGCGGGAGGGTGCGCCGATCCGGCCGGGATCCGACCGGAAACGACGACGAGGCCCGCTGGGGTGTGCACTGCTCCGGCCGGAAACGACGATGAGGCCCGCACCATGAACGGTGCGGGCCTCATCTTGCTGCGGTCCTGACGGGATTTGAACCCGCGGCCTCCACCTTGACAGGGTGGCGAGCACTCCAAACTGCTCCACAGGACCTTGCTTGCGTTTCCCCTTCCGGGGGGCTGCGAAGCAAGACTCTACAGCAGGTCAGGCCGTGCGGTCGAACCGCATCGACGAGACGTGGGGCACACCTACGGCGCCAGCTTGTCGACCGCCTTCACGATCCGCTTGTCCGACACCGGGTACGCCGTCCCCAGCGCGTGCGCGAAGTAGCTCACCCGCAGTTCCTCGATCATCCAGCGGATCTCCCGGGCCTCCTGCGGCACCGGCCGCCCCTTGGGGAACTGCTCCAGCAGCCAGGCGTACTCGTCCTGCATCTCGTGGACCTTCGCCATCCGCGCCCGGTCCCGCTCCGCGCCCGTCGGCAGTTGCGTCAGGCGGCGGTCCACCGCCACCAGGTAGCGCAGCAGGTCCGGCAGCCGGCGTACGCCGTGCTCCGTCACGAAGCCCGGCTTGATCAGCGCCGCGAGCTGCTCCTTGACGTCCGTCAGCGACGTCAGCAGCGCCGGGCTGGTCGTCGCCTTGAGCCGGCGCTCGCACGCCTGCCAGGCGGCCAGCACCTCCTGCACCTTGCGGATCGCGTCCAGCGTCGCGTCCACGATGTCCGCGCGCACCGCGTCGAAGAGCTTGCGGTAGGACTCCTCGTCCCACGCCGGCCCGCCGTGCGCCGCGATCAGCTTGTCGGCCGCAGCGGCCACGCAGTCGTCGAAGAGCGCCTGGATCGAGCCGTGCGGATTGCGCGAGAGCGCCAGCTTCTGCTGGTTGCCCAGCTTGTCCTGGGCGAACTTCGCCGGGTCCGACGGCAGGTTCAGCAGGATCAGCCGGCGCACGCCGCGCCACATCGCCTCCCGCTGCTCCTCCTCCGTGTCGAAGAGCCGCACCGCCACCGAGGCGCCCTCGTCCACCAGCGCCGGGTACGCCTTGACGGGCTGGCCCGCGCGGCGCGTCTCGAACGTGCGCGGCAGCGTGCCCACCGTCCAGCGGGTCAGGCCCGAGCGCTGCTCCAGCCGGCCGGCCGTCCCGCCGCCGGGTCCCGCGGCGCCCGCCGCCCGGTCCAGGGCCGCGTCGAACGCCTTGGAGATCGCCGCCTGCGTCTTCGGCTTCAGCCGCAGCCGCAGGGCCTCCAGGTCCTTGTCCTCGGCAATCTTGCGACGCCGCTCGTCCACCACCCGGAACGTGATCTTCAGGTGGTCCGGGACCTTGGCCGGGTCGAAGTCGCCCGCCTCCATGCGCACCCCGGTCATCCGGTGCAGCGCGTGCGCCAGCGCCACCGGCAGCGGCTCCTGCAACGGCACCGCCGAGTCCAGGAAGCGCTGGGCGAAGTTCGGCGCCGGCACGCAGTTGCGGCGGATCGGCTTGGGCAGCGAGCGGATCATCTCCGTCACCAGGTCCTCGCGCAGACCCGGGATCTGCCAGTCGAAGCCCTCCGCCGAGACCTGGTTGAGCACCTGCAGCGGCACGTGCACCGTCACACCGTCCGCGTCCGCCCCCGGCTCGAACTGGTACGTCACCTTGAACTTCAGCCGGCCCTGCCGCCAGGAGTCCGGATAGTCCTCCTTGGTGACCGCCCCGGCCTTCTCGTTGATGAGCATGGACTGCTCGAAATTGAGCAGCTCCGGCTCCTCGCGCCGCTTGTGCTTCCACCACGAGTCGAAGTGCGCACCCGAGACCACGTGTTCCGGCAGCCGCTGGTCGTAGAAGTCGAACAGCGTCTCGTCGTCCACCAGGATGTCGCGCCGGCGCGCCCGGTGCTCCAGCTCCTCGACCTCGTCGAGCAGCTTGCGGTTGTCGTGGAAGAACTGGTGGTGCGTGCGCCAGTCGCCCTCCACCAGCGCATGGCGGATGAACAGCTCCCGGCTCGTCTCCGGGTCGATCCGCCCGTAGTTCACCTTGCGCTGCGCCACGATCGGCACGCCGTAGAGCGTCACCCGCTCGTACGCCATCACCGCCGCCTGCTTCTGCTCCCAGTGCGGCTCGCTGTAGGTGCGCTTCACCAGGTGCTGGGCCAGCGGCTCGATCCACTCCGGATCGATGCGGGCATTGACCCGCGCCCACAGCCGCGAGGTCTCCACCAGCTCCGCCGACATCACCCAGCGCGGCGGCTTCTTGAACAGTGCGGAGCCGGGGAAGACGGCGAACTTGGCGTTGCGGGCGCCGACGTACTCGTTGTTCTTCTCGGGATCCTTCAGGCCGATGTGCGACAGCAGACCCGCCAGCAGCGACTGGTGCACCCGCTCCGGCGCCGCGTCCTCCTCGGCCAGGTGGACGCCCATCGTCTTCGCGACCGAGCGCAGCTGGTAGTAGATGTCCTGCCACTCACGTATGCGCAGGTAGTTCAGGAACTCCGACTTGCACATGCGGCGGAAGGCGGAGGACGACAACGTCTTCTGCTGCTCGCGCACGTACCGCCACAGGTTCAGGAAGGCGAGGAAGTCGCTCGTCTCGTCCTTGAACCGGGCGTGCTGCTGATCCGCCTGCTGCTGCTTGTCCGCCGGCCGCTCGCGCGGATCCTGGATGGACAGCGCGGAGGCGATGACCATGACCTCGCGGGCACAGCCGTTGCGGTCCGCCTCCAGCACCATGCGGGCCAGGCGCGGGTCCACCGGCAGCTGCGAGAGCTTGCGGCCCAGCGGCGTCAGCCGCTTCTTCGGATCCTTCTGCTGCGGGTCGATCGCCCCCAGCTCCTGCAGCAGGTCCACGCCGTCCTTGATGTTGCGGCGGTCCGGCGGGTCGATGAACGGGAACTTCTCGATGTCGCCGAGTCCCGCGGCCGTCATCTGCAGGATGACCGAGGCGAGATTCGTCCGCAGGATCTCCGCGTCCGTGAACTCCGGACGGGAGAGGAAGTCGTCCTCCGAATACAGCCGGATGCAGATGCCGTCGCTCGTACGGCCGCACCGGCCCTTGCGCTGATTGGCACTGGCCTGCGAGACCGGCTCGATCGGCAGCCGCTGCACCTTCGTGCGGTGGCTGTAGCGCGAGATGCGCGCGAAACCCGGGTCGATGACGTACTTGATGCCCGGGACCGTCAGGGACGTCTCCGCGACGTTCGTCGCCAGCACGATGCGGCGACCGGTGTGGCGCTGGAAGACGCGGTGCTGGTCGGCGTGCGACAGCCGCGCGTACAGCGGCAGCACCTCGGTGAACTTGTACTTGCGCTTCTCCAGCGCGTCCGCGGTGTCACGGATCTCCCGCTCACCGGAGAGGAAGACGAGGATGTCGCCCGGGCCCTCCTGCTGCAGCTCGTCCACCGCGTCACAGATCGCCGTGATCTGGTCACGGTCCGCGTCCGAGGACTCCTCCTCCAGCAGCGGGCGGTACCGCACCTCCACCGGATACGTACGCCCGCTGACCTCCACGATCGGCGCGTCGCCGAAATGACGGGAGAAGCGCTCCGGATCGATGGTCGCCGAGGTGATCACGACCTTGAGGTCGGGGCGACGCGGGAGCAACTGCGCCAGGTAACCCAGCAGGAAGTCGATGTTGAGGCTGCGCTCGTGCGCCTCGTCGATGATGATCGTGTCGTACTGGCGCAGCTCGCGGTCCGTCTGGATCTCGGCGAGCAGAATGCCGTCCGTCATCAGCTTGACCAGCGTGTCGCCACCGACCTGATCGGTGAACCGCACCTTCCAGCCGACCGCCTCGCCCAGCGGCGTCCGCAGCTCCTCCGCGACCCGCTCGGCCACCGTACGGGCGGCGATCCGCCGCGGCTGCGTGTGCCCGATCAGGCCGCGCACGCCACGGCCCAGCTCCAGACAGATCTTCGGGATCTGCGTCGTCTTGCCGGAACCGGTCTCACCCGCGACGATCACGACCTGGTGGTCGCGTATCGCCTCCAGGATCGCGTCCTTCTTCTGGCTGACCGGTAGCTGCTCCGGGTACGAGATCTCCGGCACGGCCTGCCGCCGGGCGGCCACGCGCAGCTCGGCCGCCTCGACCTCCCCCGCGATCTCGGCCAGCACGGCCGCACGGGCCTCGGGCTTGCGAATACGCCGAGCCCCCTCCATCCGCCGCCCCAGCCGCTGCGCGTCGCGCAGCATCAGCTCGGACAGACGGGCGGCGAGATCGGCGAACGTGGCGGTGGCGGCAGGCTGCGTAGACATACGCCCCCCAGGATCGCACCAGCCGCCGCGAAGCGGCGAACCCATTTATCCGGCGGTGTGGCGCCCCGCAGGGGCGCGGGGAACTGCGCGATCAGCCACAACGCGCCCGCAGCCGGGGTCCGGGCGCACACGGCACTGCGCCCCTACGGGGCGGAAACGCACTGAGGCCCCCATCGGAGATGGGGGCCTCGTCGTGGCTGGGGCCGGGGTCGAACCGGCGACCTTCCGCTTTTCAGGCGGACGCTCGTACCAACTGAGCTACCCAGCCATACGATCACTCGTCACAAGCAATCGTAAGCGGTCCTGACGGGATTTGAACCCGCGGCCTCCACCTTGACAGGGTGGCGAGCACTCCAAACTGCTCCACAGGACCTTGCTCATGTGCGAGAACAAGTCTCGCACACGTTCCAGCGTGCCCCCAACGGGATTCGAACCCGTGCTACCGCCTTGAAAGGGCGGCGTCCTGGGCCACTAGACGATGAGGGCTGAATGGCCCACCTGGGCGCTTCGCAGCGCCTCGGGGACGTGAGAAGCATATGGGATGGGAGGAGGTATCGCCAAAACGGTTTGCCGGGGGCCTCGCCGCAGGGTCCCCGCGGGCCTCCTTGCCGGACAATGGCCGCGTGCTGGAGATGACGCGCGAGGAGTTCGAGGAACTGGTCGCCGAGGGCCTGGACCGGATCCCGCCCGAGCTGACGCGGCTGATGGACAACGTCGCCGTCTTCGTCGAGGACGAGCCGCCGACCGATGATCCGGAGCTGCTCGGGCTCTACGAGGGAACGCCGCTGACCGAGCGCGGCGAGTGGTACGCCGGTGTGCTGCCGGACCGCATCACGATCTTCCGCGGCCCGACGCTGCGCATGTGCGCCACGCGGGAGGAGGTCGTCGCCGAGGTGGAGGTGACGGTCGTCCACGAGGTGGCACATCACTTCGGGATCGACGACGCCCGCCTGCACGCCCTGGGCTACGGCTGACGGCCGTGTCCTGCGCGGGGCGGGGCCAGTTGGGCAGGGCGCCTGTCCCCCGTACCCGAAGGCGGTCCTGTCCATGCGCGCAATGTCAGCGCACGCCGCAGCGTTCACTCGCGCGACGGCCACCCGTATCGCCGCGGTGGCGGTCGCGTCCCTGGCCCTGGGCGGGTGCATGAGCGTGAGCGACCCGGGGCGGCCGGTGCCCAAGGGGGCGGGCGACCGGCAGGGGGACGGTCAGCGGACGGAGGGCGGCATCCGCATGCCGGGCACCCGTCCGGGCGGTCGGGTGGACGGCAAGTCGGTGAAGGGCGGGGCGAGCGGCAGCCCGTCGGCGAAGGGGGCGCATCCCGAGGCGTCGGCTTCCGCGTCGCCGTCGGCGGCCCCGGGCGCGTCCCCGCCGGCCGGGCGGCCGGACAGGCCGGGGGCGCCGTCGAAGCCGCCGGCCGGGCACGGTGCGGGCCCGTCGTCGGCGCCGGGCAAGCCGCCGGCGCCGTCGCAGCCGCCGACGCAGGCCCCGCCGACGCCGCCGGCGCCCACGCAGCCGCCGACGCCGCCGACGCAGCCTCCGTCGTCGCCGCAGGCGGGTCCGTCGTGAGGCGCGGGGCGGGGTGGGGGAGTGTGTCCCAGGCCATGTGCAGGCGGCTTGCGCCGCGGGGCGATGGGTGCGTATGGTGGTAGATCGTTTGATCCCATTTGCCCGGCGCCAGACAGAAGCGCGCCGTGTGGCGCGTTCCTTACCTTGCCGTGGCTGACCGCATCGAGGCGGTCATTTGTGAAGCCGACACGGAGCTTGGGCGCGTGCCGAAACTCCGGAAGGTTTCGCATTTCGCATGTCCATTTCCCCTGACACCACCGTCATGCCCGCCGCCGACGAGGCGATCGTCGAGGCCGCCGCCGAGGTCGTCGAGGCCGCCGAGCCGCAGATCACCTTCGCCGACCTGGGCCTGGACGAGGCCATCGTCCGCAAGCTCGCCCAGAACGGCGTGACCACCCCCTTCCCGATCCAGGCGGCGACCATCCCGGACGCCCTGGCCGGCAAGGACATCCTGGGCCGCGGCCGCACCGGCTCGGGCAAGACCCTCTCCTTCGGTCTGCCCCTGCTGTCGATCCTGGCCGGCGGCCACACCGAGAAGAAGCGCCCGCGCGGCCTGATCCTCACCCCGACCCGTGAGCTGGCGATGCAGGTCGCCGACGCCCTGCAGCCGTACGGCGACGTGCTCGGCCTGAAGATGAAGGTCGTCTGCGGCGGTACGTCCATGGGCAACCAGATCTACGCCCTGGAGCGCGGCGTCGACATCCTCGTCGCCACCCCGGGCCGCCTGCGCGACATCATCGACCGCGGCGCCGCCTCCCTCGACAAGGTCCAGGTCGCCGTCCTCGACGAGGCCGACCAGATGGCCGACATGGGCTTCCTGCCCGAGGTCACCGAGATCCTCGACCAGGTGCCGACCGGCGGCCAGCGCCTGCTGTTCTCCGCGACGCTGGAGAACGAGATCGACACGCTGGTCAAGCGCTACCTGGTGGCCCCGGTCACGCACGAGGTCGACCCGTCCGCCGGTGCCGTGACGACGATGACCCACCACGTCCTCGTCGTGAAGCCGAAGGACAAGGCGCCGGTCACGGCCGCCATCGCCGCCCGCAAGGGCCGCACGATCATCTTCGTCCGCACCCAGATGGGCGCCGACCGCGTCGCCGAGCAGCTGCTCGACGCCGGCATCCGCGCGGACGCGCTGCACGGCGGCATGACCCAGGGCGCCCGTACCCGCGTCCTGGAGGACTTCAAGGGCGGCCGCGTGAACGTCCTGGTCGCCACCGACGTCGCCGCCCGCGGCATCCACGTCGACGGCATCGACCTGGTCCTGAACGTCGACCCGGCCGGTGACCACAAGGACTACCTGCACCGCTCCGGTCGTACGGCCCGCGCCGGCCAGTCCGGCACGGTCGTCTCCCTGGCCCTGCCGCACCAGCGCCGGCAGATCTTCCGCCTGATGGAGGACGCGGGCGTGGACGCCTCGCGCCACATCGTCGCCGGCTCCGGCGCCTTCGACGAGGACGTCGCCAAGATCACCGGCGCTCGTTCGCTCACCGAGGTGCAGGCCGACTCGGCGGCCAACGCCGCCAAGCAGGCCGAGCGCGACCTGGCGGACCTGACCCGTCAGCTGGAGCGCGCCCAGCGCCGCGCCACCGAGCTGCGCGAGGAGGCCGACCGCCTGCTGGCCCGTGCCGCCCGCGAGCGCGGCGAGGACCCGGAGGCCGCGGTGGCTGCCGCCGCCGCGGAGGCCGAGGCCGAGACCGCCCGGGCGGAGGAGGCCGACCGGGCCGCCGCCGTCCCGGCGCAGCAGAGCGCCCCGGCCGACGAGCGCCGTGACGAGCGCGGCAACTTCGAGCGTCGCAGCAGCGGTTTCCGCCGCGACGACCGTGACGAGCGCCGTGACGACCGCCGCGAGGACCGCGGTGGCTTCCGTCGCGACGAGCGCCGTGACGACCGCCGTGAGGACCGTGGCGGCTTCCGTCGCGACGACCGTGGTGGCTTCCGCCGTGACGACCGTCCCTCCGGCGGTTTCCGTCGCGACGACCGCCCCACCGGTGGCTTCCGCCGCGACGACCGTGACGGTTTCCGTCGTGACGACCGTCGCGACGACCGTGGTGGTTTCCGCCGTGACGAGCGCCGTGACGACCGTGGTGGTTTCCGCCGTGACGACCGCCCCTCCGGCGGCTTCCGCCGCGACGAGCGCCGTGACGACCGTCCCTCCGGCGGTTTCCGTCGTGACGACCGTCCGTCCGGTGGCTTCCGCCGCGACGACCGCCCGTCCGGCGGCTACCGCTCCGGTGGCGGCGACCGTCCGTTCAACCGCGACCGCCGCGACGACCGCCCCTCCGGCGGCTTCCGTTCCGGTGGCGGCGACCGCCCGTACGGCCGTCGTGACGACCACCGCGGTGGCTCGTCGTTCGACCGCCGCGCCGACAAGCCCCGCTGGAAGCGCAACGGCTGACCCGGCGGCAGCTTTCGAGGGCCCGTACGACACACCGTGTCGTACGGGCCCTCGCCCGCTCCGCGACCGCCCCGGCGCCGCTCCGCCCAAGTCCTCGGCGATAACGACTCGGGCTTCGCGGGCAGGCCGGGCTATGCTGCGGGGTGCGGGCCGTTAGCTCAATTGGCAGAGCAGTGGACTTTTAATCCATTGGTTGTGGGTTCGAGTCCCACACGGCCTACCCGATGCAGGCGGGGGCACCGCCCCCTGACCTGCGACTGAGCGCCCCGTCCGGCTGTTGCCGGGCGGGGCGCTCAGTCGTTGGGGGCGCGGTGCGGCCACGCTTCCGGGTGGTTTCGATCCGGGCCGGCGGGATAGCGGAGGGGATCCGTCCGGTAAGCCTGGGCCCCATGACGATCCTCGGCTCCAGGTGGGCCGCCACCGTTCTGACCGTCGTCGCCGCCGCGGCTCCGGCCGTTCCCGCGAGTGCCGCGCCGGCGCCCCCGCCCGGCCCGGGCATGGTGGGGGACGTCGCCGGGGCGGTCACGGGGCTCGCGGACTCCGTCCTCGACCGGCAGGGCGCCTGCACGGCGGCGTACCGGGTCACGAACTCCTGGCACGACGGGTTCGAGGCGGAGGTCACCGTACGGGCCGGGGCCCGGGAGATCAGCGGCTGGACGGTGGAGTGGACCCTCGCGCCCGGACAGCGGGTCACCCAGCTGTGGAACGGCACCCTCAGCGTCTCCGGGCAGCAGGTGGCCGTACGCAACGTCTCCTTCAACGCCACCGTGCCAGCGCGCCGGTCGGTCACCTTCGGCTTCAGTGTCAGCGGGCCGGCCGCCAAGGCCCCCTCGCTCCGCTGCACTTCCCCGTGAGCCGAGGCCCGCGCCCGCCTGCGGTCCGGCGTGCGGCCGCGGCGGGTTTTTGCGTCGCCACGCCGACCGGCCTGCGGGGGGTGCCGCCGCCCGGGCGCTAGCGTGTCGACTGGGAACGGGGTGGTCCGGCTCGGCTCCAGGGTCCTCTGGCCTGCAGCCGGCCCCCGTTCCCGCCCTTCCTACTTCGTGATCTTCGTGACCTGGCCGGCGCCGACCGTGCGGCCGCCCTCGCGAATGGCGAACTTCAGGCCCTCCTCCATGGCGATCGGCTGGATCAGCGCCACCGACATCGCGGTGTTGTCGCCCGGCATGACCATTTCCTTGTCCTCGGGCAGGGTCACGACGCCGGTGACGTCCGTGGTGCGGAAGTAGAACTGCGGACGGTAGTTGTTGAAGAAGGGCGTGTGCCGGCCGCCCTCGTCCTTGGAGAGGATGTAGGCCGTCGCCTCGAACTCGGTGTGCGGAGTGACCGACCCGGGCTTGATGATGCACTGGCCGCGCTCGACGTCCTCGCGCTTGATGCCGCGCAGCAGCAGACCGACGTTCTCACCGGCCTGGCCCTCGTCGAGCAGCTTGCGGAACATCTCGATACCGGTGACGGTCGTGGTCGTCTTCTCCGGGTGGATGCCGATGATGTCGACGGTCTCGTTGACGCGCAGGACGCCGCGTTCGATGCGGCCGGTGACCACGGTGCCGCGGCCGGTGATGGTGAAGACGTCCTCGATCGGCATCAGGAACGGCTTGTCGATCTCGCGCTCCGGCTCCGGGATGGCCTCGTCCACGGCCTTCATCAGGTCGAGGACCGACTTGCCCCACTCCGGGTCGCCCTCCAGGGCCTTCAGGGCCGAGACCTTGACGACCGGGGCCTCGTCGCCCGGGAACTCGTACTCGCTGAGCAGCTCGCGCACCTCCAGCTCGACGAGCTCCAGGATCTCCTCGTCGTCCACCATGTCGGCCTTGTTGAGCGCCACCACGATGTAGGGAACGCCGACCTGGCGGGCGAGCAGCACGTGCTCCTTGGTCTGCGGCATCGGGCCGTCGGTCGCGGCCACGACGAGAATGGCGCCGTCCATCTGGGCGGCACCGGTGATCATGTTCTTGATGTAGTCCGCGTGACCGGGGCAGTCGACGTGTGCGTAGTGACGCCGCTCGGTCTGGTACTCGACGTGGGCGATGGAGATGGTGATGCCGCGTTGCCGCTCCTCCGGGGCCTTGTCGATGTTCTCGAAGGCCGACACCTCGTTCAGGTCCGGATAGGCGTCGTGCAGCACCTTGGTGATCGCCGCGGTCAGGGTCGTCTTGCCGTGGTCGATGTGTCCGATGGTGCCGATGTTGACGTGGGGCTTCGTCCGCTCGAACTTCGCCTTCGCCACTGGGAACCTCCTGATTGATCTCAGCAGGACCAAGGAAGGCCGGCGGCCGCCGATCCCTCGCGTCCCGCAGATACGCGGAGCAATTGTGCCGTCACTCTATGTCGTCACACCCCATCGTCGCGCGCGGCGCGTCCCCGGATGGACCAGTGGCGCTGACCGAACCGCGTACGCCCCCGGTCGCCGCCCCGGCGCCCGCCCCGCGCGGGTCCGCGTCGTGAGACGCCGTGCGAACACCGCCACACCTGCGGGTGGTGAACGCCCGCACCCCGCCCCGGTCTGCGACGGAAGGCCGGTAATGCCCGCTCGCCCGCGCCCTAGGGTGTGCCGCCCCGGACCGGAATTGCCGGAGGTAAGCGCCGTGAGGCATGTGCGTCTGCTGCGCTCCCGCTCCGTCCGCGTGCTGTGGCTGTCCATGACCCTCTCCGTGCTGGGCGACCGGCTCTACGCCCTCGCCGCGATGTGGGTGGTCTACGAGGCCACGGGGTCGTCGTCGCGGATGGGGCTGGTCGCCGCCGTCGAGTCCCTGCCCTACATCGCCCTGGGCGGGGCCGGCACGGTCGTCGGACGCTTCTCCCGCTGGCGCTCGCTGGCCTGGCTGGACACCGCCCGCGCCGCGGTGGCCCTCGCCCTGCCCCTGCTGTGGTCCCCCGACGCCTTCGGCTTCGCCCTCACCCTCGGCCTCGTCCTGCTGCTCGGCACCCTCGGCGCCCTCTTCGACCCCAACCTCGGCACCCTCGTCCCGCAGCTCGTCACACCCGACGAGGTGGCCCAGGCCAGCTGCCTGTTCGACCTCACCTCCCGGGTGGCCGGCGTGGTGGGACAGGGCAGCGCCGGCGCCCTGCTGCTGCTCGTCTCCGAGGTGCAGCTGTTCACCATCGACGGCCTCACCTTCGCCGTCTCGGCCGCCGCGCTCGCCTGGCTGGGCCGGCGCACGGCCCGCAGGAAGAGCGCCGCGGCCGCCCGCGGCCCCCTGCCGGCCGTGCGGGCCCGGCGGCTGCTGCGCGAACAGCGCCGCACCGCCACCGCCATCGCCGTCCACGCCGTGGCCCTGTTCGCCTCCGCGGTCTCCACCGTCGGACTGCCCCCGCTGCTCGTCGCCCGCTTCGGCCAGGGCGCCGCCGGGTACGGCCTCGCCCTCGCCGCCACCGCGGCCGGCGGACTGGCCGGCAACCTCCTGACCGGCAACACCCTGACCACCCGCCCCTGTGACGAACAGAACTGGCTCGGCACCTACTGCTTCGCCTGGGCCGTCTCCGGCCTCGCCCTCGCCGGACTCGGCGTCGCCGACCGCATGGCCGCCGTCATCGCACTGTGCATCGTCACCGGACTGCTCTTCCCCGTGTGCACCGTCACCTTCCGCGCCCACCTGGCGCGCTTCGCGCCGCCCGCCCGGCTGCGGCTGCTGACGGTCGACCAGATGGCCGCCCACGCGGCGTCCGTGGCCGGAATGCTGCTGCTGCCCTTCGCCGTCGACGCCGCCCCCGGCGCCTCCTTCGTGGCGGCCGGCGCCCTGCTGTGGTGCGCCGCAACGGCCGGCTGGTACCTGGCCGGCCGCACCCGGCCCCTGCCGGGGGGTGCCTAGGGCCTGCCCGGCGGATCTTCGGCACGTGGCGCCACGGCGCCCCGTAGGGGCGCTGCACGACCCTGTTCGAGGCCCGAATGTTCGAGGGAAACGTGTGCGGTAAGGGCGCCCTACGGCCACTTGCGGAAAACCCCGCCCGCCGGCCGTGTTCACGCCGCTACGGTAAGTGCGCGGAAGGGCAGCGCACGGACCCCCGCGAGCGGCGCAGGGGCGCCGGCACGGCGCTCGTGCCGGCGACGGCGCAGCCTGCGGCGGACGGTGGGCGGCGGGCGGCACCCGGCTCGGTGGCGGGAGAGGGACTCGGGAGGTCGAGGGGCATGGCGAGGACGCGCGAGGGCGGGGGCGAGGGCGAGCAGCGGGGCGGCGAGGGGACGGAGCGCCCCGCCGGCCGCGAGGCGACCCCCGCCGAGCAGGTGCAGGAGCTGCTGAGGCGGGCCCAGAACGGCTTCGAGATCGGCGAGCACGTCCTCGCGCGGCTGGGCACCGCGCTGATGCACCAGCCCGAGCTGCGCTCGTACCGCCAGCGCAACGACGGCGGGCGCCCCCTGCGCTGCAACACCTACCGCCACATCTTCCTGCTGGCCGACGGCAGCAGCCTCGTGCTGTACGAGCTCGAACACGACACCGGGCCGCAGGAGGGGTTCCTGTACGAGCTCTACACCGACGACACCGCCCTCGACGCCGCCGAGCGCCGCGTGCACGAGCACATCGGCGGCGGCATCGGCCCGGGCAGCGAGGACGAGGAGCTGCCGGCCTGGCTGGCCGAGGAACTGCTGCTGGCCATGGGCCCCAGCCGGCCCCGCCGCGAGTACGTCGCCGAGGCCTCCCCCGAGCACGCCCGCCGGCTGCTGCGCCGGGCCGAGAACGCCGACGGCCCCGGCGAGGTGGTGCGCGAGCTGCTCCAAGGGGCGCTCGGCCACCACATCGCGCTCATCACCAAGCCCAGGCGCCGGGGGCCCGGCAAGGACGCCACCTGGTGCCGCTTCTACGAGCACGCGTTCCTGCTCGAAGGCGGGGGAGAGGTCAGCCTCTGGGAGCTGGAGCACAACATGACCGCGGACGGGCGGCTGGTCTGCGAGGTCTACCTCGACGAGGCCGAGGCGGAGGTCGCCGCCGACCGGCACGCCAGGGCCCAGGGCGTCGAGTTATAGCGGGCCGTACAAGATCCACACGAGGCGCACAGGGCGTGGTACGCTCGTACGAGTTGCAGTTGTGGTACCCATGGAACTCGTGTGCGCCTCGGCCATGTAGCCGAAGGCGCATTTTTGTTTTCGCCGGTCTTTTTCCGGTCGGGGGCCACCCCATCACTAAGGAGATAGACATGGCTACTGGCACCGTGAAGTGGTTCAACTCGGAAAAGGGCTTCGGCTTCATCGAGCAGGACGGCGGCGGCCCCGACGTCTTCGCCCACTACTCGAACATCGCCTCCAACGGCTTCCGCGAGCTGCTCGAGGGCCAGAAGGTGTCCTTCGAGGTCACGCAGGGCCAGAAGGGCCTGCAGGCCGAGAACATCGTCACCATCTGACGAAACCGTACGCGCGTACGCGCCATGGGGCCCGCACCACTGGGTGCGGGCCCCATTGTCGCGTCCGTCCACCGGGGGCCCGGCTCCCGCCGCCGCCACCGAGGGAAGGTCCCGCATGACTCGCTCCGCCCCCCGCCCCGCCCGCTCCGGCGGCGATGCCCGCTCCACCGGTGGCGCCCGCTCGAGCGGCGACAACCGCTCCGCCGGCAGTGCCCGGTCCGGGGGCGGCACCCGGTCCGGCGGTAGCGCCGGTTCCGGTGGCGGTGCCCGTTCGGGCGGGGATGCCCGTTCCGGTCGTGGCGCCCGCTCCGGTGGGGACGCCCGCACCGGCGGCAACGGCCGCGCCGGCGGGGATGCCCTCTCCGGCGGCAGCACCCGTTCCCGTGGGGGCGCCCGCCCCGAGGGCGAGGCCCGCTCCGGCGGCGACGCCCGCACCGGTCGCAGCACCCGTGGCAGCGGCGACAGCCGCTCCGGCAGCACCCGCTCCCGTGGCGACAGCCGCCCCGGCCGCGAAGACCGTCCCGCCCGCGAAGGCCGTCCCGCCCGGCGCCGCGCCAGCGGCCCCGCACGGGCTGCTGCCGCCGTCGTCGAGCCGGCCGCCGACTTCGAGGTGCCCGAGGCCACGACGCCGGCGCTGCCGCCCGTCGCCTCCTTCGCCGACCTCGACATGCCCAGCGCGCTGCTGAAGACGCTGACCCGCGAGGGCGTCACCGAGCCCTTCCCCATTCAGGCCGCGACCCTGCCGAATTCCCTCGCCGGGCGCGACGTCCTCGGCCGTGGGCGTACCGGTTCCGGCAAGACCCTCGCCTTCGGGCTCGCGCTCCTGGCCCGTACCGCGGGCCGGCGGGCCCTGCCGGGCCGGCCGCTGGCGCTGGTGCTGGTGCCCACCCGCGAGCTCGCGCAGCAGGTCACCGACTCCCTCACCCCCTACGCGGCCGCCCTGGACCTGCGTACGGTCACCGTCGTCGGCGGGCTGTCCATCGGCCGGCAGGCGCAGGCCCTCGGCCGCGGTGCCGAGGTCATGGTCGCGACGCCGGGCCGGCTCGCCGACCTGCTCCAGCGCGGCGACTGCGCCCTGGGCGACGTGACCGTCACCGTCCTGGACGAGGCGGACCAGATGGCCGACATGGGCTTCCTGCCCCAGGTCACCCGCCTGCTCGACCAGGTCGCCCCGGGCGGCCAGCGGATGCTGTTCTCCGCGACGCTGGACCGCAACGTCGACCGGCTCGTCCGCCGCTTCCTGACGGACCCCGTCACCCACTCCGTCGACCCCTCGGCGGGCGCGGTGGTGACCATGGAGCACCACCTGCTGCACGTCGCCGACGTGGAGGCCAAGCGCGAGGTGGTCACCCGGATCGCGGCCCGCGAAGGCCGCGTGATCATGTTCGTGGACACCAAGCGGGGCGCCGACCGGCTGGTCAAGCGCCTGCTGACGCAGGGTGTGCGGGCCGCGGCGCTGCACGGGGGCAAGAGCCAGCCGCAGCGCAACCGCGTCCTGGAGCAGTTCCGCACCGAGCAGGTGACGGCGCTGATCGCCACGAACGTGGCGGCGCGCGGCATCCACATCGACGGGCTCGACCTCGTCGTCAACATCGACCCGCCCGTCGACCACAAGGACTACCTGCACCGCGGCGGCCGTACGGCCCGGGCCGGCGAGGCGGGCACCGTCGTCACGCTCGTCCTGCCCGAGGAGCGGCGCGAGATGCGGCAGATGATGGCGACCGCGCGCATCGCCCCGGCGACGGCCGACGTCCACCCGCAGGACGCCGAGCTGGCCCGCATCACCGGCGCCCGGGAGCCGAGCGGCATCCCGGTGACGATCGCGGTGCCCACGCCCCGGCAGGAGCAGTCCCGGTCGGAGCAGCCCCGGCAGGAGCAGGCGCAGCGCCGTCCCGGGCGCGGCCGCACCCGCCCGGCCCGGCGCCGCCGGCCCGCGGGGGAGCGCGCATAACAATTGACGCTCCGTCAGAAAATCGGAGCGTCAACACGCCTGCGGATTCACCCGTTCGGCTTGGAATCCGGTCGCGCTGTCTATTAACGTTCGATAACGCAGCGCGGTCCTGGATACCGCCGCAAGAGGCGGTGCCGCGCGCCTTCGCCGAATCCCGTGAACGGAACCGGGGAACCATCCCTTTGGGGTGAATCGGGCCGCGCACCGGCCCGTAGGAGACCTTCCTGCTCCGAACCCGACAGCTAACCCGGTAGGCGAGTGGGAAGGAAAGGAGTGCGCCCCGGTGGCGTCCAACAGGCACGGTGCCGACGACGGTTCCTACACCGCGTACGACCCTCCGATCGTCCCGGCTTACGCCCCGCCCTACGATCCCGGCGCCACCGGCCCCGGCGACGACCTCCCGGCGACGCCGCTCGAGCGCGGCCGGCACCGCGCCGCCAAGCAGCGCGGCGGCACGATGGCCCGCAGCGGTGCCGTCCTCGGCGTGGGCATGATCGCGGCCGTCGGCGCGGGCGGCATGGCCAGCGCGCAGGACCGCCCGGCGGCCCCCATATCCGTGCCCGACCCCGGCCGGGACGCACCCGCCGCCCCCGCGGCATCCGCGGCGGCGTTCACCGAGGAAGCCGCCGACGCGGGCGAGGTGCTGCGGACGCGCATCATGCAGCAGGCCGAGCACCAGCAGGAGGCGGCGGAAGCGGCCGTGCAGGCGGCCGAGGCCCGGGCGGCAGCGGAACGGCACCATGCGATGGCCGCGCAGCAGGCGGCAGTGGCGGAGGCCGAGGCCAAGGCCGCTGCCGCGGCCCGGGCGGCGGCAGCCCGCGCGGCAGCGGCGCACGCGGCGGCAGCCGCACCCGCCCAGGCCGCGCCGCCGCAGCAGCGGACCCACCAGGCCCCACAGGCCCCGCACGCTCAGCAGGCCCCGCGTTCCGCGCCGCAAGCGCACCGCGCTCCCCAGCCCCACCGCGCCCCGCAGGCGCATCCGCAGGCGCAGACCGCCGCATCCTTCACACTGCCCCTGACCTCCTACACCCTGACCGCCGGCTTCGGGCGGGCCGGGGCGATGTGGTCGTCGCACCACCACACCGGCGAGGACTTCGCCGCCCCGACCGGCACTCCGGTGCGGGCCGTGAGCGGGGGCACGGTCACGCAGGCCGGCTGGGCGGGCGCGTACGGCTACCGCGTCGTGCTCACCCTCGGTGACGGTACGGAGGTCTGGTACTGCCACCTGTCGTCGATGGTGATCACCTCCGGCAAGGTCGGCGCCGGCACGGTCATCGGCCGGGTCGGGGCGACCGGCAATGTCACCGGTCCCCATCTGCACCTGGAGGTGCGGCCGGGCGGTGGCGCCCCGGTGGACCCGCTGTCCTGGCTGCGCAGCCGGGGCCTGCAGCCGTAGCGCGCGCTCCGCAACCGCAGGGAGGCAGCCGGGTCATAGCGGCGTGGATTCCCCTACGTATCCCGATTTTCCGGGAATGTTATCCGTGTGATCGGGAAATCAGAGGATGTGACGACGACCGCACCGACGATCACCACGTCCGTTCCCGCCCGCCTGGACCGGCTGCCCTGGTCCCGGTGGCACTGGACGGTGGTGATCGGGCTGGGCACCGTCTGGGTGCTGGACGGTCTGGAGGTCACGGTCGTCGGCAACATCGCCGGCCGCCTCTCCGAACAGGGCAGCGGCCTGCCCATCACCTCCGGCGGGGTGACGGGCCTGGCCGCCGCGCTGTACGTGGCGGGGGCGTGTTCCGGGGCGCTGTTCTTCGGCCGGCTCACCGACCTCTTCGGCCGCAAGAAACTCTTCATGGTCACCCTGGCCGTCTACCTGTCGGCGACCGCGCTGACCGCACTGTCGTACTCGTCCTGGTGGTTCTTCGTCTTCCGCTTCATGACGGGCTTCGGCATCGGCGGCGAGTACGCGGCCATCAACTCCGCCATCGACGAACTCATCCCGGCCGTCTACCGCGGCCGCGTCGACCTGATCATCAACGGCAGCTTCTGGCTCGGCGCGATCGCCGGATCGCTGCTGTCGATCCTGATGCTGGACACGAGCATCTTCGCCAAGGACGTCGGCTGGCGGCTGACCTTCGGGCTCGGCGTCGTGCTGGGCCTGGTGATCCTGCTCGTCCGGCGCCACGTTCCCGAAAGCCCACGCTGGCTGTTCATCCATGGCCGCAGCGGGGAGGCGGAGGAGCTGGTCACGGAGATCGAGAAACGCGTCGTCGCGGAGAAGGGCGCCGAGCTGCCGCCCGCGAAGGGGCGCTTCACCATTCGCCAGCGCGAGAGCTTCGGATTCCGGGACATCGCCCGGACCGTCTTCTCCGACTACCGCCGCCGGGCGGTGCTGGGGCTCGCCCTCTTCATCGGACAGGCGTTCCTCTACAACGCCATCACGTTCGGCTTCGGCGCGATCCTCACCCGCTTCTTCGGCGTCTCCACCTCCCGCACCGGCTATTTCTTCGCCGTCATAGCAGTGGGCAACTTCCTGGGCCCGCTCTTCCTCGGCAAGCTCTTCGACACGCTCGGCCGGCGCATCATGATCACCTCGACGTATCTGCTGGCCGGACTGCTGCTGTTCGCGACCGCCTGGCTCTTCGGCAGCGGCCGGCTCAACGCCGTCACCCTGACCGCGTGCTGGGCCGTCGTCCTCTTCTTCGCCTCGGCCGGAGCGAGCAGCGCGTACCTCACCGTCTCGGAGATCTTCCCGATGGAGACCAGGGCCATGGCCATCGCGTTCTTCTACGCGGTGGGCACAGCGGCGGGCGGCATCAGCGGCCCGCTGCTGTTCGCCGCCCTCACCCACAGCGGCGTCGTCGGGGACACCGTGCTCGCCTTCACCATCGGCGCCTCCCTGATGTGCATCGGCGGGGCGGTGGCCGCGTTCCTCGCCGTGGCCGCCGAAGGCCGCTCCCTCGAAGACATCGCCACCCCCCTGTCCGTCCACCCTCCCGAGCCCCTACCGGCTCCCGCACCCGCGGACTGACCGAAGACACCACCACGCGAACTGACGCGGAATAAGGCTGCCGGTAGGGGCGTTGTGGCATCGCATGGCTGACAACCACCGCACGATCGGCAGTCTCTCCGTCCACCCCCTCGCCCTCGGGGGCAACGTCTTCGGCTGGACGGCGGACGAGAAGGAGTCCTTCGCCGTCCTCGACGCCTACGCCGAGGCCGGCGGCAATTTCATCGACACCGCCGACGTCTACTCGGCATGGGTCCCCGGCAACCGGGGCGGCGAGTCCGAGACCATCCTCGGCGCCTGGCTCGCCGCCCGCGGCAACCGCGACCGGACCGTCATCGCCACCAAGGTCGGCGCCGGCGTCCCCGAACCGGCCGGCCTTGCACCCGCCACCATCAGGTCCCGCGTGGAGGAGTCCCTGCGCCGCCTGGGCACCGACTACATCGACCTCTACTACACCCACTACGACGACACCTCGCAGACGGTCGAGGACATCATCGGCACCCTCGACGCCCTGGTGAAGGAGGGCAAGGTCCGCGAGATCGCCGCCTCCAACATCAGCGCCGAACGCCTGGAGGCCTCCCTCGCCTTCTCCGACGCCTCCGGCCTCGCCAAGTACGTGGCGATCCAGCCCCACTACAACCTGGTCTCCCGCGACACCTACGAGGGCCCCCTCGCCGACGTCGCCGCCCGCCACGGCCTGGCCGCCGTCCCCTACTACGCCCTGGCCTCCGGCTTCCTCACCGGCAAGTACCGCCCCGGCACGACCGTGGACAGCGCCCGCGCGGGCAGCGCCGCCAAGCACCTGGAAACCGAGCGGGGCCGGCGCGTCCTGGCCGCCCTCGACGAGGTGGCCGCCGCCCACGGCGCGGACGTCTCCACCGTCGCCCTCGCCTGGCTCGCCGCCCAACCCACCGTGGCCACCCCCCTGGCCAGCGCCCGCACGGTCGACCAGCTCCCGGCCCTCCTCGCGGTGGCCGACCTGCACCTGACGGACGCCGAACTGGGGCAGCTCACCGAAGCCTCGGCATAGACACCGGCAACGGCTTCGTGGGCTACGCCCGCTTCTCCACCGCCCACGAAGCCACCGCCACCCCACCGGCGACGGCGAACACCGCCGGCCAGGCCCCGACCTTCTTCGCCAACGGATGCGCCCCACCGAACGCGGCGAGATACAACCCCGTCAGCCCGGCGGCGGCCTGCGCCCCGGCCTTGTCGTTCCACTCCCGAGCAGCCACCACCCCGGCGGCCCCCAACACCACCCCACCGAGCGCCCTCTTCTTCGTCCACCGCGCCACGCCGTACCCCCCGACAAGCCCGACGGCGGCTACGACAGACGCCGGAATCCCGCTCACTGCGGCCATGGCCCACACACCTCCGTGTCGACAGACGATCTCCTGCGAGATTAACCCTCGACCGGTGCGGTGCGTCGGGCCTCGTGGTGCTCGCGGTGGTACGCCAGGTGTTCGGCAGCTATCGCGTGCTGGGGATGCAGGCGCAGCTCGTACGTACGCTGCTGGGAGCCGTGTTCCACGACCGTGCCGCCCGGGTCAATGGTGAGCATCCCGAAATCGAAAGCCACATGGTGGTTCGGGCACAGGCACAGGACGTTCTCCGGGGTGTCCGGCCCGTTGTGGGGACGGCCCAACGGCCTAATGTGGGCCGCTTCCGAGTAAGCGCCGGTCGGCGTCTCGATGCGGGTGCCACACACCTGACACGCGTAGTCGTACAGCCGCTTGACGGTATTGGCCACGGCCGTACTCCGCACCACGCGCTGCGTCGAGGTCACCCTGCGGCCGGGCGCATCGTTCCCGGTGGGAAGGGGCTCGTCGCGCGGGGGCCGGCCGAACTTCGCAGCATTGTGGGCCGCCCTGATGTCCGCTTCGTTGACCCCGGCCGCGTCAACGGCAACCAGGCGGTACTGCCACACCAGGAAGCCCGACTCGCCGCGCTGCGACCAGTGGTCCTCGACGCGGTAGAGGCCGTCGTACCGATATCCGCGTGAAGGCGCATGGGCGTTGTCCGGCTCCGCTCCGCGGATGACGCGGACGGGCGTGCCCGACGATTGGCTGTTGACGAGCGCCGCATTGCCGCGGGTGAGTTCCTGGTCCGCAACCTGTCGACCAGAGTCGGCATCCCGCCCGCCCTGGCCCGTGTAAATGATCAGGTCGCCGTAGTCCCGGTCGTCCTCGTAACCGCCGGACACCACGATGGATTTGGCGTCCTCCCTCGCCTTGCCCCAGATGCCTGCTTGCAGCGGGCCGTGCAGACCCGAAGCCCGCAGCGCGGCGCGGCTTTCGAAGCAGGTGCCCACGGGCACGTACGGCGGGTGCCCGAAGCCGTCGAATTCTTCGTCCACCAGGCCGACGCTGAGCAGGACCTCTTGCCAAGGATCGGCGGGAAAATGCTCGGCCAAGAACCGGGCGATGGCCTGCTGCCGTTCCTCTGGCGTAGCGGCCAGAAGGGTATGCAGCTGGTCTTCCAGCCCCGTCCTCTGCCCGACCCTCTCGAAGAGTTTGCGGATGGCTTTCGCCTCGTCTTCAGGCATGGTGTGCCCCCCCAATGGACTAGTGGTGAACGCGTACGAGTGAACGATGCCGCTACCGCTGCGGCGGCCACCCCTGCCACTGGCCCGGGGCGGGGCCCCACTGGGGTGGGTACGGGGTCGGGTACGGCCTCGGGATCGTGGTGACTGCTTGGGCCAGGGCCGGTTGGGCCGTGGTGCGGCGTTGCCAGAGGTGGTGGAGGAGCTCCTGCTCGCGGGCGGTGAAGTGGGGGTCCGGGGTGCCGCGGTGGGCGCGGTGGCGGAGGAAGGCCAGGGAGGTGGCGAAGGATATGTACTCCGCCACCGTGCGGGCCGCGGCCGCGCCGCCGGTGCGGCGGGCCACGTCGCGGGCGATGCCTCGGGCCCGCATCGAGGACAGGGCCAGGGGTTCGGGCGGGGTGAGCCAGCCGGCGGCCTGGTAGGCGGGGAGCTCGGCGAGGATGGTGCGCAGCTCGTTCTGCCGGGACCAGATCACCAGCCAGGTCAGCAGCCCGAAGACCGGCACCATGAACAGCGCGTACACCGCGAGGAAGCCGCCGTTCGGCAGGGTCGCCGAGCCGTTCCACAGTGCATGCAGGAGCATCGCCGTCAGGAGGGACACGAAGGGCACGACAGCCCTCAGCACCCGGCGCCGGGCCGCCAGCGTGGCCGCCAGGCCGAAGCCCAGTCCCGTCATCGACGTGAACAGCGGGTGCGCGAAGGGCGACATGAGCACCCGGATGAAGAACGTGGCCGCGGTCGTCGTCGGCAGCCCCGAGTAACCGAAGCTCTGGTCGTCGGCGAAGGCGTTGCCCAGGTAGAGGATGTTCTCGGTGAACGCAAAGCCCGTGGCCGTGAGGCCGGCGACGACGACGCCGTCGACGATGCCGTTGAAGTCGCGCCGGCGGAAGAGGTACAGCAGCAGGATCGCCACGCCCTTGGCGCTCTCCTCCACCACCGGCGCCACGAAGGTGGCCCCCCAGGTGGAGGGGTCGTCGCGCTGGGTGACGTCGACCGCGCTGAGCAGCCAGCGGGTGGCGTACCCGTTGGCGAGCAGGGCGACGAGGGTGGCCGCGCAGGCGCCCCAGGCGAAGGCGAAGACGAGGTTGCGCCAGGGCTTGGGGTCGACGCGGTCCATCCAGCGGAACGCGGCTATGAGCAGCGGTACGGGCAGGACGGCGAGGCCCAGGCCCACCAGGAAGCCCTCGGTGCCGGTCTGCTCGCGGACGAGGGCGAGGATGATCAGCCCGCACAGGGCGAGCAGCAGGAAGACCGCGCCCGCCCGGACCGCCTTGTTGTCCCAGAGGGTGTCCCACAGGGCCCGGCGGGCCTTGTAGTGCAGGCCCGCCGGTGGCGCGGGCGGGCTGGCGGGCATCGGCGGTATCTGCGGCGGCAACGGCTGCGGCTGCGGTTGCGGCTGCCGGTCGGTCGGGGGCGCATGCACGTCACGACCCTAACCAAGCGCCGCCGGGGTCGGCGTCCCCAATTCGGGACCGGGTCCGGTCCGGTGCCCGGCGGTGGGGTGGAGATGCCGGCGCTCAGCCGCGGCGGCGGAACATCAGGTCGTGGACGACGTGGCCCTTGTCCAGACCCTGCCCCTCGAAGCGGGTCAGCGGCCGGAAGTCCGGGCGCGGCGCGTAGCCGCCGTCGGGCTGCGTGTTCTCGAAGTCGGGGCTCGCCGAGAGCACTTCCAGCATCTGCTCGGCGTACGGCTCCCAGTCCGTCGCGCAGTGCAGGACCGCGCCCGGCGCGAGCCGCGTCGCGGCCAGCGCCAGGAACTCCGGCTGGATCAGCCGGCGCTTGTGGTGGCGCTTCTTGGGCCAGGGGTCCGGGAAGAAGACACGGATGCCGGCGAGCGCGTCGGGCGCGAGCATCTCGCGCAGCAGGATGATCGCGTCGCCATTGGCCACCCGCACGTTGGTCAGCCCGCGCTGCTCGGCAAGGCCCAGCAGATTGCCCTGACCCGGCGTGTGCACGTCGCAGGCGAGGATGCCGGTGCCGGGGTCGGCGGCCGCCATCTCGGCCGTGGCCTCGCCCATGCCGAAGCCGATCTCCAGGACCACGGGCAGCGCGGGGTCGCCGAAGAGCTCGCCGAGGTCGAGGCGGCGCAGACCGTCGACGTCCAGGCCCCACGTGGGCCACAGGCGGCGCAGCGCCTCGGCCTGCCCGGGCGTGACCCGGCTGCGGCGCGGCTGGAAGGAACGGATGCGGCGCTCGTGGTGCGAGCCCGCCGGATCCGGCGCCGGGCCGTCGGGGAACATGGGCTCGCGCCGGGCGCGGGCGGGGGCCGGGACCGGACGGGGGGCTGCGGTGCCCGCGGCGGCCGTGCCGGCCGCGGTGCTGGGGGCGAGGTTCTCGGACACAGTTCCTCCAGTCTACGGGCGCGGCGAAAAGTCCCCCTGGGCCCGGCGCGACTCCCCGGACCTGGCGCGGGCGAGGTGGCCTTGCGCGGGCGAGGTGGCCGACAACCGGCCGACAACCGGCCGACAACCGGCCGACAACCGGGGGAATGCCTGTCCGCCGTTCCGGTGGGTCCGGCGCAACGCTGCGTGGTGGCCCTGGCCCCGGCTTGCCGCGCCCCTACGATCCGACTGGCCCGGGTCTCCGGCGAGCCGTCCCCCCACCCTCTCCAGGGATCACCCATGCGACTGCGCCCCTTCACCGCCACGCTCGCCCTGCTCGCCGCCGCGGTGCTGCTCGCCGGCAGCGGCATGGCCCGCGAGGAACTCGCCGGGGAACCGGCCGGACGCAACACCCCCGCCGCGCTGACCGGTGCGCCCGGCCCCGGGCCCGTACAGCAGGCGTACGCGCGCTCCGGCGGGTGGCGCCTGGTGTGGTCGGACGAGTTCGCCGGGCCCGCCGGCCGGCGGCCCGACCGGGGCAGGTGGGTCTTCGACCGGGGCGGGGAGCCCCGCTGGGGCAACCACGAGTGGGAGTACTACACGGACCGCCCCGGCAACGTCTCCCTCGACGGCCGCGGCCACCTCGCGATCACCGCCCGCCACGAGAAGCGGCGCGGCATGCGGTGCGCCAGCGGGCCGTGCGACATCACCTCCGGGCGGATCACGACGAAGGGCCGCTTCGCCCGCGCGTACGGCCGCTTCGAGGCCCGCATCCGCATTCCCCGCGGGCAGGGGCTGTGGCCGGCCTTCTGGATGATGGGCGCCGACTCCGACCGCGTCGCCTGGCCCGCCAACGGCGAGATCGACGTGATGGAGGCCCTCGGCAGGCAGCCCGGCACCGTGCACGGCGCCGTCCACGGCCCCGGCTACGTCGCCCAGGGCATCGAGCACCACACCCGGCTGGGCGCCGGCGGGCGGCTGTCGGACGACTTCCACACCTACCGCGTCGACTGGGTGCCCGGCAGGATCACCTGGTACCTCGACGGCAAGGCGTACGGCAGCGTCTCGGCCGACCGGCTGCGCCGCGGGCAGCGCTGGGTCTTCGACCACCCCCACTACCTGCTGCTCAACCTCGCCGTCGGCGGCGACTGGCCCGGCCCGCCGGACCGCTCCACCCCGTTCCCCGCCCGCATGCTGGTCGACTACGTGCGCGTGTACGCCCCCGGCCGGTGAGCGCCCCCGAAGGGGCGCGGGGCAGTGTCGATCTGCGGCTGCCGCCGCGTGGGCGCGACAAGCCACGACGCGCCCGCAGAGGGGGTACCGTGCTGCGCCCGGAACGCCGGGCAGCGCGTTCGACTGCCGGGCCGTCGGTGGCCGGTCGCGCAGTTCCCCGCGCCCCTGACGGGGCGCCGTGGTGCCGCGGGACGAACACCCGCCGGACCCGGCCCTACACCTGGCGCGCCACGGCCGCCGCGTGCCCCAGGGCCGCCAGCGCCCGGCGCGCCACCTCCCGGCCGATCGGCAGCGAGGCCGTGGCCGCCGGCGAGGGCGCGTTGAGGACGTGCACCATGCGCGGCGAGCGGACGAAGAGGAAGTCGTCCACCAGCGTTCCGTCCGGCAGCACCGCCTGCGCCCGCACCCCCGCGGGCGCGGGTATCAGGTCCTGCGGGGTGACCTGCGGCAGCATGCGCCGCACCGCTTCCGTGAAGGCCCGCCGCGACAGGGAGCGGCGCACCTCGCCCGCCCCGTACCGCCAGTGGCGGCGCGCCAGCTGCCAGGCCCCCGGATACGCGACGGTGCCGGCCAGCTCGCCCGGCCGCACCGTCCACCGCCCGTACCCCTCGCGGGCCAGCGCCGGCACCGCGTTGGGGCCCACGTGGACGTGGCCGGCGATGCCGCGGGTGAGGTGGACGCCCAGGAACGGGAACGCCGGATCCGGCACCGGATACACCAGGCCCCGCACCAGGCCCCGGCGCTCCGGCGCCAGCTCGAAGTACTCCCCCCGGAAGGGGACGATGCGCATGCCCGGGTCGTCACCCGCGAGGCGGGCCACCCGGTCGCTGTACAGCCCCGCGCAGTTGACCAGGACCCGGCCGCGCAGCACCTCGCCGGCCGCCGTGCGCACCGCGACGGCGTCCTCGCGCCGCCCCACCGCGCACACCTCGGCGCCGTAGCGCACCTCGGCCCCGTCCCGCTCGGCCAGCTCCGCCAGCCGCCGGGCCACCGCGGGGAAGTCGCAGATGCCGGTGGTGGCCACGTGCAGGGCACCCACGCCCCGTACCGCCGGCTCGAACTCCGCGATCTGCGCCGGGCCCAGCTCGCGCACCGGCACCCCGTTCTTCCGGCCGCGCTGGGCCAGGGCGTGCAGCCGCGGCAGCTCCTCGCGCCCGGTGGCGACGATCAGCTTGCCCGTCACCTCGTACGGCAACTGCTGCTCCGCGCAGAACCGCACCATCTCCGCCGCGCCCCCGACGGCGAAGCGCGCCTTCAGAGAACCCGGCCGGTAGTAGATCCCGCTGTGGATCACACCGCTGTTGCGGCCGGTCTGGTGCCGGGCCGGCCCCGCCTCCTTCTCCAGCACCAGCACCCGCGTGCCCGGGGCGGCGCGCGTGAGGGCGTACGCGGTCGACAGGCCCACGATCCCGCCGCCGACCACCAGCACGTCGCAGTCGTACGCCGCCATCACCTCACCTCCCCGCGCCCACGCCGCCGCGCCCCGCCCCGGCCACGGCGACCACCGACTCCCTGCCTCCTCAGCGCCTCCCGCACGGACCCATGATGACCTGTGCCACCGACAACCGGACGCCCGATGGGATCACTCACCGGTAACCGACGGCCCGGGGAGCGCGCGCAGGACTCGCACGACCGCCCGTAGGACTGCTCGCAGGACCGCCCGCAGGACCGCCCGCGGGAAGACGCACAGGACGACGCGCAGGACGGCTCCGGGACCGCGTGCCGGACGGTTCAGGCAGGCGCCACCAGCAGCGGCCGCGCCCGCTCCCGCAGCTCCGCCACGCGCGGCTCGTTCCCGTACGGCTCCAGGCGGTGCAGCAGGTCCCGTACGTACTCCGTCGTCCGCGCCGAGGAGATCCGCCCCGCCACCTCCACCGCGCGCACTCCGGCCGCGCACGCCGCGTCCAGGTTGCCCGACTCCAGCTCCGCCACCGCCGAGACCACCAGCCGCAGGCCGTGCGAGCGCACGAACTCCTCCGTCGGCCGCGCCAGCGCCTGCTCGGTGAAGCGCTGCACCTGCCGCGGCATGCGCAGATCGCGGTAGCACTCGGCGGCATCGGCCGCGAACCGCTCCTGGGTGTAGAAGTCCAGCCAGGACGGATCCGCATCACCCGACCGTGCCCGCTCCAGCCAGCCCTCGGCGGCCTTCAGCGCCGCACCGCAGGCCGGCGCGTCGCCCGCCTTCGCCTGCGCCCGCGCCTCCACGAGCCGGAAGAAGCTCATGGTGCGCGCGGTCGCCAGCCCCCGGTTGCGCTCGTACGCCGCCTGCGCGAGGTCGACGCCCTCGTCCGCGTAGCCGCGGTAGGTGGCCTGCAGGCTCATCGACGCCAGCACGTAGCCGCCCAGCGGCACGTCGGCGGCCGCACGGGCCAGGCGCAGCGCCTGGATGTAGTAGCGCTGGGCCGCCTCCTGCTGGCCGGTGTCGAAGGCCATCCAACCCGCCAGCCGGGTCAGTTCGGCCGTCGCCCCGAACAGCGAACGGCCCACGTCGTCGCTGTACGAACCCAGCAGCAGCGGGGCCGCGTCCACGCGCAGGCACTCGGGCACCATCGACGAACGCCAGTCGCCGCCGCCGTACTTGGAGTCCCAGCGGCGGGCGTCGTCGGCGGCCTCCCGCAGCTTCGTCACATCGCTGTGGCCGACACGCTGCGGTAAACCGCAGTCCTGACCGCCGCCCGACGGCGCGGTCGCCGCCTCGCGCGCCGCCTGCTGCGGCTCACGCGCCACCGAACTGTCGGCGGGCGTTATCAGCCAACGGGAGGCAGGCGTGGAATAGGCGCTGACGGAAAAGGAACCGGCCAGGGACTGCCAGATCCCCCCGCCCCCGCGCCGACCGGCCGAATCCAGCCGGAACAGCTCCGTCGCCGACCGCACCGCCTGGCCGACATCGCGCGGAAAGGAGAGCCCCACCTCCGGCGCCGGATCGGCGTCCGCCAGCCCGATCTCGTGCAGCGGCACCGGCCGGCCCAGCTTGGCGGCTATCGCCGCCGCGATCAGATGCGGCGCCGCGCCCTGCGGGACCATGCCCTTGGACACCCACCGCGCCACCGATGTCTTGTCGTACCGAAGCGTCAATCCCCGCTGCGCACCGAGGTCGTTGACCCTGCGCGCGAGACCGGCGTTGCTGATCCCTGCAAGGGCGAGGACAGTGCCCAGCTTCTCATTCGGCCCGCGTGGCTCCCTGGACATGCGCACCCCTCGACAACACGACGCCCGCCCCGGCATAGGCACGAGGCATTCGTAAACCCAGCGTAGTTCGCCGCATCCCGACCGTTAAGAGGCGATGTCCCGGATGGCGAGATTCTGGTCCGTATGTGCGTGCACGGAGGGGCACGTGCTCCGGTTGTGTGTGGCCGTGCGCCCGCCGTGCGCTCTGTCCGCGCCAAAGCCCGTGACGGTTCCATGGAGATGCGTGGGTTGGCCCGCTGCACTGGGTCCAGTGGGCTGGGGGATGCCGTCGCCTCATTCCCCGCGGGCGGCGGACCGGTCCGGGAGGCGGTTCACCGCCTCCCGGGCCGCGCCCGCACCCGCAGGCGGCCCGGTGCGGGCCCCGGTACGGACCTCGGTGCGGGCCGCAGGGCGGATCCCGTTCAACCGTGGCCGGATGTGGCCGGATGCCGCCGCCTTGCCGTCACGCGGCCGCCGTGCGCGCCTGCCCGTACCCGGACACCCGGCGTGCATTCGGGAACAACCGTGACGGAACGCCATCTCGCCGCGTTGTCCGAGGAGTTGGCAGCCCTCGACCAGCCGCTGAGCCGCAACCAAGGCGTTGTCCAAGGTATTGCCCAAGGTGTTGCCCGGGGATGTACGCAACCCCAGCCCGGCTGTGCATGATGACTGCTACCGATCGGTTGCCCGACCGATCGGCTGTCCACAGCCTGTGGAGGCGGCGATGCGCTGGTTGGTGGGGTGGAACCGCACCGCCGCGCACCACCACGCCGACGGCACCGGCGGACCCCGCCTCCACCCTGTCGCCGCACGGCAGTTGTGGGACGGCCCCGAACCCCTGTGGGCCGTCGGCGACTGGCGCCCCGACGAGATCCGCACCGTCCAAGCCGAACCCGCCGATCCCACCACCCGCCTCGCCGTCCTCGGCCGCTGCGCCGCCGGCGACGACGCCCTGCGCGCCGGCCTGCGCGCCGCCCGTGGCGGCGCCCTGCGCCACCTCACCACCTGGCCCGGCAGCTACACCGTCGTCGTCCGCACCGGCCGCCGCCTCGCCGTCCTCGGCGACCTCGCCGGCACCCGGCCCGTCTTCCACACCGACTTCCACGGCGGCACCGCCTACGCCACCGCCGCCCTCCCGCTCGCCGACCTCGTCGAGGCCCAGCTCGACATCGGCCACCTCGCCGCCCTCCTCGCCTGCCCCGACATCCCCGAAGCCCTCGGCGACGGCACCCCCTACACCGGCGTACGCCGCCTACCGCCCGGCCACGCCCTCGTCCTGCGCGACGGCACCCGCCAGATCACCGGCTACGAACCCCACCCCACCCTCGCCGCCGCCACCCCGCGGGCGGACGCCCGCCAAGCCGTCGACGCCGTACGCGAAGCCCTCGTCGACGCCGTACACGCCCGCCTCACCGGCCCCCACCACGCGACCGGCCCCCGCCCCGCCACCGGCGCCGACCTCTCCGGCGGCAGCGCCTCCGCCACCCTCGCCCTGCTCGCCGCCGGCCTGCCCGGCGCGAACCCCGGGGTCACCGGCGAACGCCTCCTCGCCGTCACCTTCAACGACCTCGCCACCGAAGCCGCCCGCCACCGCGCCCCCGAACTCGAACGGGCCCGCGCCCTCGCCGCCGACCTGCGCCTGCACCACCTCATCGTCGCCGCCGGCACCGAAGCCCTGCCCTACGCCCACCTCGACCGCAGCCCCCTCACCGACGAACCCGGCCCCGCCCTCGCCTACGCCGCCCGGCACCGCCACCGCCTCGCCGCCGGCGCCACCGACCACCTCGTCGGCAACGGCGCCCGACAAGTACTTGACGCACACCCCGCCCGCCTCGCCGACCTCCTCATGGACCGCCGGCGCCGCCACCTGCTCAAACCCGTCTCCGCCCTCGCCCGCGCCGAAAACACCGCCACAAACACCGCCACCCACTCGCTGTCCGTCCCCTTCACCGTCTACCGCGCCGCCCGCCGCCTCGCCCGCACCGGCCACCGCGAAGGACTCGAGACCGCCGCCACCCACCTGCTCCACGCCGACGGCACCCCCGACGCCCCCGACACCCGCGGCACCACCGGCCCCCTCGACGCCTCACTGGCCGCCCTCGCCTGGTGCCGCCCCGGCCCCGCCGCACGCTGGCTGACCGCAGAAGCCCGCGCGGACGTGGCCGCCCGCCTGCACACCGCCGCCGTACAGCCCTCCGCGCCGACCACCGGACTGCCCCAGCGCCCCGGCGAACGCCGCGCCGCCGCCGCACTGCACCGGCACGCCGCCGACCACCGCATCCACGAACAGGCCGTCGAGGCCCGCGGCCAGCGCCTGCACGCCCCCTTCCTCGACAACCAGGTCGTACGCGCCTGCCGCGCCCTGCCCGAAACCCTGCGCGTCCAACCCGGCGCACGCGCCGCGATCCTGCGCGCCGTACTGGCCGGCGCCGGCATCCACGACCTGCCACCCGGCTGGGGCACGCCCTCGCACGCCTCCCACGCCGCCGCGGCACGCACCGGAATCGCGGCCGCGCTGGGACCCCTGCTCGAACTCCTCGACGCGCCGCTCCTCGCCGACGCCGGCCTCGTCGACGCGGGCGCCGTGCGCAGCGCCCTGCGCGCCGCGGCCCGCGGGGAGGCACTCCCCCTGGACGGGCTCGCCGAGATCGTCTCGACCGAAGCATGGCTGCGCCGCCTGCTCGCCCGTCGCGGCACCTGCTGGACGGGAGCCGAGACCCACGGCCCGCGCGCGGTGGCGGGCGGCGTCATGCCACCATGCTGAGGGCGGCCAGGTGTTGAGGGCGTCCGTTCAGGGGCCTTCGTCCTCGGAGGCACCAGCGGAGCCGGCCGGGGCGGTGCAGCTGATGCGGCCCCGGGCCCAGTCGGCGACCGCGGCCCCCTCGTACGGCGAACGGGACTCCACGACGAGGCGCAGCGTCCTGCGCCCGGCCAGCGGAACGTGCACGGCCTTCGCCGGCTGCCCGCCCTCCACCAGGCCCGAACTCCACATCCGCGCGCCGTCGGCGAAGACGGAGAACGTGACCGCGCCATGGCCCATGGACATGTCGTCGATGCCGGCGAAGGCGTCGTAGGCCGTGCAGGAACGGTTCAGGTCGACGATCACGGAGGACGGCGCATGCACGCTCGCGCCATTGCGGTACGTCGTACCGCCGATACGTAGATCGCCGTACCGCTGCCACATCCAACCGCCGGGGGCCGGCCGCAACTCGGGCTCACCGCCGTCGCCCAGGGGGGCGTATTCCAACTGGTCGAGCGGATAGACGGCCGTGGGGAGGCGCGGGGGAGCGGGCTTGGGCACGGCCGGGGAGGCGCCCGGCGTACGCGGACGCGAAGCCGAAGGCGAAGCGGAACGCGAGGCGGAAGCCGACGCCTCCGGACCCGCCGCCCCGGCCGCCGCAGGCGACGGCGAGGCGGAAGGGGACGCGGATGGGGACGCGGACGGGGAAGGAGAGGCGGAGGGCGAGGCGCTCGCGGAGGCCGCCCCGGCCGGCAACCCGGGCGCCGCGGTCGGCGCCGCCGACGCGGTGAGCCGCGGCTGCGAGGCCCGGGGCCGCGGGGCGTGCGTGACCGGCGCCGGGACCGGGGCCGCGGCCCGCGGCCCGGGCGAGGGCGCCGGCGAACCCGCGGCCAGCGCATAGGCGATGACCGCCCCCGCCGCCGCAACCGCCCCCGCGACCAGCCCCACCTTCGTCACCACCCCGAGCCCCTCGCCGGCAGAGCCTGCGGAAGACACGGAAGAAGACGCCGAAGAGGACCCGGACGACGCCGAGGACGACGCCGAGGCGGTGGCAGGAGCGGAGGAGGCGGAGGCACTGGAAGTACCGGCGGCACCGGAAGCACCTGCCGAGGGGGCCCCCGCCCCCGCCCCCACCCCTCCCCCCGCGCCCCCGCTTCCCGTGCCGCCGGCCGCGGCCGCACCCGCGCCGGCGGCCGCACCTGCCGCCAGGCCGGCCGCCGCCTTCACGGACCAGCCCGCGGCGAACCAACCGATGACGGCCATCGGCAACAGCGCCCGCAGGCGCTCGTTGACGTCGGCCACCTCCAGGGCAGCCGTACGACAGCGCGCACACGTCTCCAGGTGCTTGCGCATGCCCCGCTCGGCCCGCGAACGCAGCCGCCCCCGCGCATAGGCGCCCAGCCGGTCCGCGTACTGCGCGCACTCCCCGCCCGAGGTGAGGGAACTGCTGACGTGCGCCTGCAGGTACGCCTGCTTCAGCCCCTCACGGGCCCGGTGCGCCAGCACGGCCGTCGCGTTGGCGCTCAGCCCCAGCAGCGGGGCCACTTCCCCCGGTGTCTCCTCCTCCACGGTCGTGTGCCACAGCACGGTCTGCCACCGCTCCGGCAGGCTGCGGAACGCCTGCACGGCCAGCGACCGCTCGGCCTCCTGCATGGCCCGGACGTCCGCTCCCAGGCCCAGGGTGTCGTCGTCCGCCGCGATGGAGGAGACGGCCGACGAGGTGGCGAAGACCGCGAAGTCCTCGACCAGATGCTCGCGCTTGGTCGTCCGCCCCCAGGCGGCCGCGACCCGGCGGACGCTGGAGAGCAGGTACGCCCTGACCGCCGAGTCCGGGCCGGCGCCCCGCCGCACGGCCTGCAGCGTCGAGGCGAAGACCTCGTTGGTCAGGTCCTCGGCGGTGTGCTCGTCACGGCAGCAGGTGCGGGCGTAGCGGCGCACGGCGTCGACGTGCCGCCGGTACAGCTCCTCGTAGGCGTCCTCGTTCTCGCCCCCGCGCAGCTGTGCCACCAGTTCGAGGTCGGACGGGGGTGCGTCGGTGTCCTCCCGCACACCGGCGTCGTCCGTCCACCCGGCAGCGGCCTCCCGGGCCTCGCCCGACCGCGCACCACCGCCCGGCGTGCCACTGCCCGTGCCGGCGTCGCCTCCCGGCGCCGGCCGGCCGCCTTCCCGTTGCTGCGGCACCACCGGGCCCAGGGCGCCGCGCCACAGGTCCAGCGCGCCGGCGACGGGGTCCGCCGCTGCCGACGGCAGGGCCGGCGGTCCGGGCGGCTGCACGGCAGGCCCGTCGGCCTCGCCGCTCTCCCGCGATTCTTCCCGCCCGTCAACGCCCATAGCGCAGGCTCCCCGTACACGCCGCAGACTCGAATACCGAGCAGCGTCGCACACGGGCCGACGGCAGGATCGCTCAGCGAACGGCAACCACCCGTCCGGGCCCCTGGACCGGGCCGGAAGTCAGGTGATCACCCGGCGCGCCGGGCCGATGGTCAGGCAGCGGGCCGCGAGCGCAGGCCTTCGAGCAGGATGTCCAGCAGCCGCGAGGAGGCCGCCGCCTGCTGCGCCGGGTCCGGCAGGGACGGCGCCGCCGTGGCTATCACCAGCAGCACATCGGCCACGGTGACATCGGTGCGCAGCTCGCCGGCCGCCCGTGCCCGCTCGACGAGCCGGCCCACGACGTCCAGCAGCGCGTTGACACCGGCGTCGTCCCGCTCCTTGACCGCCGTCTGCCGCTGCTCGACCAGGCGCAGCTCGTGCAGCTGGCTCTCGCCGGGCACCGGCTGCCGCTGCTGCGGCACCCGCGCCCGCTCCTGGCCGGGCTGCTCGCCGGGCTCGACGTCGACGCCGACCCGCAGCACCTGCGGCGGCAGCAGCCGGCCGGCGCCGGAGGCCACCGACGTGCGCAGGAAGCGGGAGAGCGCCGACCAGGGCTCCTCCTCCTGCCCCAGCGCGGTGCGCGCCTGCTCGGTCAGGCGTGCCGTCTCCTCCTCGGCTATGCGCCGGACCAGCACGTCCTTGCTCGGGAACCGGCGGTAGACCGTGCCGACCCCCACCCGGGCCCGGCGCGCCACGTCCTCCATGGGCGCGCCGTACCCCAGCTCGCCGAACACCTCGCGAGCCGCCCGCAGCACATGTTCCAGGTTGCGCTGGGCATCCACGCGCAACGGCGTATTGCGGCCACCTGTCCCGTCAGACGTCGTCGCGACGGCGGCAGACCAATGAGACCCCTGAATGTGCATACGTTCCCCCGGTTATGACGTCTCCCCCCGGAGACTCCCCGCCCTGACTGCCGGGGTGCGTCTCGACACCCCGACGGAGTACGAACATAGTTGAGCCCGAGTCAAGAAAGAAGGGGGTAGCTCCGCACAGGCCGTCCCCAATTGGAGTACGGGCCCTGCGGGCGTTGATGGTGCACCACCCCACCACCCCTGTGAAGCGGCTCTGACCTGCGCACCTTTCCCTCCGGGCGGGCCCGGGCAGCGGGAGGGACCGGCTTCGCCGCCAGTCGTACATTTCGCCGGGCCTGTGGACAAACCCCTGGCACCCGTGGGACACGGGAAGGAGCTGGGGCAGCAGTGCGACGAGGAGTCGAGCCCGCATACAACCACCGTGCGAGTGGTATGCGAGGGAGAACGCCAGCACCACCCGAGGGCCGAGCCGGCACCGTGCGAGCACCACGCGGGGGTCCGTGCGCGGACCGAGCGGCGACCACGCGGCAGACGCGAGGCGGAACAAGGAGGAGTGGGCCTTGGTGAGCGGACCGGCGCGGGAAGGGCAGCGGGAGCAGGACAACGGCCGGCGGACGACCGGGGCGCAGGAAGCGGACCCCGGCCGCCCGAGGCGGATCCTGGTGGTCGGCGGGGGCTACGTCGGCATGTACGCGGCGCTGCACCTGCAGCGCGGGCTGCGGCGCGGGGAGGCCGAGGTCGTGGTCGTCGACCCCGAGCCGTACATGACGTACCAGCCGTTCCTGCCCGAGGCGGCCGCCGGGTCGATCTCCCCGCGGCACGTGGTCGTCCCGCTGCGGCGGACCCTGGCCAAGTGCCAGGTGCTCACGGGCGAGGTCGTCTCCATCACGCACGCCAAGCGCACGGCGGCCGTGAAGACGCTGGCCACCGCGGAGGAGGGCACGGGCGCCGTCGACGTCCGCTACGACGAGCTGATCCTGGCCCCGGGCTCCATCTCCCGCACCCTGCCCGTGCCCGGCCTCGCCGATCACGGCATCGGCTTCAAGTCCGTCGAGGAGGCCATCGGGCTGCGCAACCACGTCCTCGAACAGCTCGACATCGCCTCCTCCACCCGCGACCCGCAGGTGCGCGACGCGGCCCTGACCTTCGTCTTCGTCGGCGGCGGCTACGCGGGCGTCGAGGCGCTGGGCGAGCTGGAGGACATGGCCCGCTACGCCTCCCGCTACTACCACAACCTCGAACCCGACGACCTGAAGTTCATCCTGGTCGAGGCCACCGGACGGATCCTGCCCGAGGTCGGCGAGGACATGGGCCGCTACGCCGTGCGGGAACTGCGCGGGCGCAACATCGACGTACGGCTGCAGACCCGCCTGGAGTCCTGCGAGAACCGCGTCGCCGTCCTCAGCGACGGCTCCCGCTTCCCCACCCGGACGCTCGTGTGGACCGCCGGCGTCAAGCCGCACCCCCTGCTCGCGGCCACCGACCTGCCGCTCGACGAGCGCGGCCGGCTCACCTGCACGGCCCGGCTGCAGGTGGACGGCGCCGAGCACGCCTGGTCCGCCGGCGACGCCGCCGCCGTCCCCGACCTGACGTCCGACCAACCGGGCGCCACCTGCGCGCCCAACGCCCAGCACGCCGTCCGCCAGGCCAAGGTGCTCGGCCGCAACGTCCTGGCCTCGCTGCGCGGCGAGGCCCTGCAGGAGTACCGGCACAAGTACGCCGGCTCCGTCGCCTCCCTCGGCCTCCACAAGGGCGTCGCACAGGTCTACGGCAGGAAGCTCAAGGGCTACCCCGCCTGGTTCATGCACCGCGCCTACCACCTCAGCCGTGTCCCCACCTTCAACCGCAAGGCGCGGGTGCTTTCCGAATGGGCCCTCGCGGGACTGTTCAAACGTGAGATCGTCTCCCTGGGCTCGCTGGAACACCCGCGTGCCGAGTTCGAGCTCGCGGCCGGCACGGGACGCCACCCCGAGGCGAGTTGATGCGCGGATGAGGGGCGCGCATCCGGACCGGGATCCCCCTCCTGCGACGCGGCGTCTGACGGATGTCCGTCCGGTCGGCCACACTGGTCGTGTGACCATGAGTGGGCTGGTATCTGCGAAGAGTGACAATCGCGAGCATTCGGACGTTTGCTGCCCATACGCGGCAGCGGACGCCCCCACCGCTCACCGCGCCCCCGCACCGGGGGCGCGGCTTTGCCACCCCACGCCGCCGAGCTGATTCCGCAGCGACTCCACGAGGTAGTCCTTCAGTGAACTTCACCCGCTGGAGCGCACGGCTCCCCGGAACGCAGCGCCGAGCCGCCGCCCGCGCCGACCGCGCCTCCGCCACCGCCCCGCACGGGCCGACCGGGAGCGGCACCGGCTCGGTGCCCGCCGCCCGCGCCGAGCCCGCCACGGACACCGAGCCCGTCCCCAGCCTCGACGCGCTGCGCGTGCACGACATCCTCGGCAAGGTCCCGGCCCTGGTCGCCCTCGTCTACGGGCCGGACCACCGCGTCGCCTACGTCAACGACGCCTACGCCGCCCTCTTCGGCATCCGCACGCCCGGCATGCCCGCCCGCACCGCCCTGCCCGAGCTCGTCGAGCTCGGCCTGCTGCCGCTGATGGACCAGGTCCTGCGCAGCCGCAAACCCCGCACGGTCAAGTCCCGGCGGGTCGCCGTCACCACCGGACGGCACTGCTACTACACGCTCACCTGCTCACCCATCGAGGTCGGCGAGGGCAAGGGCGCCCAGCACGGCGTCCTCGTCTTCGCCGCCGACGTCACCGACCAGGTCGAAGCAGCCGAACGCCTGCGCGCGAGCGAACGCCGCCAGCGGGAGGCCGCCGTCACCCTCCAGCGCAGCCTGCTGCCCCAGGAGCTCGAACAACCCGACGACCTGCGCGTCGCCGCCACCTACCAGCCCGGCGGCCACGACACCGCCGTCGGCGGCGACTGGTACGACGTCATCACCCTCGGCGCCGGCCGCACCGCCCTCGTCATCGGCGACGTCATGGGCCGCGGAGTACGCGCCGCGGCCGTCATGGGCCAGCTGCGCACCGCCGTACGCGCCTACGCGCGCCTGGACCTGCCGCCCCACGAGGTCCTGCAACTCCTCGACGGCCTCGCCACCGAGATCGACGCCACCCAGATCGCCACCTGCGTCTACGCCGTCCACGACCCCAACGAGGGCCGGCTCGTCTACGCCTCCGCCGGGCACCTGCCCATCCTCATCCGCGACCCCGACGGCACCGTCCACCGCGCCGCCGAACCCACCGGGCCGCCCCTGGGCACCGGCGGCTGGCTGCACACCTCCGGCAGCGTGCCCCTCGGCCCCGGCGCCAGCGCCGTCCTCTACACCGACGGCCTCGTCGAACGCCGCGACCAGGACATCGACGACGGCGTCGCCGCCCTCGAGCGCGCCTTCGCCGGCGCCACCGGCTCACCCCAGGTCATGTGCGACCGCCTGGTGCGTGCCCTCGGCGTCACCCAGGAACACGACGACGACGTCGCCCTGCTGGTGCTCCAGCACCCCGCCCGCACCGGCCACGACGCCGAGCTCTTCCACAACGCCGCCCTCGAACTCCTCGGCGGCATCGAGGCCGCGCCCCGCGCCCGCGCCTTCGCCTCCGGCGTGCTGGCCAGCTGGCGCTTCCCCACGGACCTGCGCGACCTCGGCGTCCTGGCCGCCAGCGAGCTGGTCGCCAACTCCCTGCAGCACGGCACACCACCCATGCGGCTGCGGCTGCGCCGCACCGACCGGCGCCTGATCATCGAGGTCACCGACGGCGACGACCACCTCCCCCGCCGCCGCCGCGCCGAACCCGCCGACGAGGCCGGCCGCGGCATCTCGATCATCGCCACGATCGCCTCCTCGTGGGGCTCACGGCGCACACCCGGCGGAGGAAAGGCCGTCTGGTGCGAATTCGCCCTGCCCACCGGCCGCGGCCTGCGCACCCACCTGGGCTGAGCGCAACGCCGCCGTCAGACCGCCACCGGCGTCCGCTCGCCCTGCTCCTGCACGGAGCGGGCGGCCGGCGCCTCGGCCGCGACACCCGCGGCCGCGGTACGGCGAGCGTGCGCACGCACCGGGTTGTCCTGCTCCGCGGTGAGCAGGCGGCCCAGCCGCAGGGCGAGGACGGAGATCCCCAGCGCGCAGACGACCAGCAGGACGATGTACGCCGGGTACGCGCCCGCCCCCGCCATCAGACCGCCCGCCGCCGGCCCCACCGCCAGCGCCAGCTGCTTGACCAGGGCGAACGCCGAGTTGTACTGACCGACCAGCCGTGCCGGCGCCAGATCGGCCACCAGCGGCGCCATCGTCGGCGACAGCATCGACTCACCGATGCCGAACAGCGCGTACGTCGAGATCAGCAGCGTCGTCGCCAGGGCCGGCGCGCCCGGTACGAGCCCGGACAGGCCCGCCGCCACCCACGCCACGGCCCAGATCAGACCGACCAGCGCGATGACACGGCTGCGCCGGCGCCGCTCGACGAGCTTGAGCACCACGAACTGGGCCACGACGATCGCCATCGTGTTGGCCGCCAGCGCGATGCCCAGCATCGCCGGCGAAATCCTGGTGACCTCGACGGCGAAGGCCGCCAGGCCCGACTCGAACTGCCCGTAGCAGGCGAAGAACATCACGAAGCCCAGCACGCACAGCTGCACCATCGCCCGGTCGCCCACCAGCGCCCGCCACCCGCTCTGCGGGGTGGGCCCGCTGGGCACCTTGTCCTCCACCTTGGGGGCGCGGGGCAGCCGCACGGTCGCGACCATGGCACCCAGCACCAGGAACATCACCGACTCGATGGCGAAGAGCCGCACGAAGCTCGCCGGGTCGGAGGTGTCCACCAGCTGGCCACCGAGCAGACCGCCGACACCCAGCCCCAGGTTGTTCAGGAAGAACTGCATGGCGAACGCCCGCGAGCGGGTGGTCGGCGTCGAGCACCACACGATCATGGTGGCCAGCGAGGGCTGGACCACCGCTATACCCGCGCCCAGGGCGGCGGCCGCGGCCAGCACCAGCGGCCAGACGCTCGCCAGACCCAGCGCGAGGGACCCCAGGGCGGCGGCGACCGTACCCGCGACGGCGACCGGCAGCGGACCCCGGCGGTCGATCACCCGACCGACGAACGGCAGCACGGCGAGCGCGGCCACGGCGAACGTCATCATCACGAAGCCCGCCATGCTCGCCCCGAGACCCCTTACCTGGGACACGTAGACGAACAGGAACGGGACCGTGAAGCCGTTGCCGAACGCGCTCAACGCGTTGCCCAACTGGATCCGGCGCAGCGCGGCGCCCATCGCGGTGGTCACACTCACCCCTCAACCTCGAAGACTTCAACCCTAAAGTTCGAAGCTAAAGAGTACACGTCGAAGGGCTTTAGCGCGAACGATTTCTGGGATACTGCCGCCATGGCTGACACCCACGGGCCCGCCGAGCCGAGCCTCGAAGAGCAGATCGCCGCCTACCAGCGCGAGTTCCAGGGCCTGGACCCGCAGGTCGAGCGGGTCGTCTCGGCCCTCAGCCGCCTCAACCGGCGCATGCACGTCGCCTACGGGCGCCAGACCGCCGAGCTCGGCATCAGCAACGCCGAGTGGGAGGTCCTCAAGGCCCTCGTCCTCGCGGGCGAGCCCTACCGCCTCGGCCCCGGCGACCTCGCCAAGCGCCTCGGCCTCACCCCCGCCGCCATGACCCACCGCATCGACCGCATGGTCGGCGAGGGCCTCGTCACCCGGGAGCGCGACGAGAACAACCGCGTCCGCGTCATCGTCGGCATCACGGAGGAAGGCCGCGCCAAGTGGCTCGACGGCCTCCGCAAGGCCACCGTCTTCGAAGAGGACCTCCTCCAGGACCTCTCCCCGGTCGAGCGTGCCCTCCTCGGCGAGATGCTCACCCGCCTCCTGCGCCGGGTCGAGGAAACCCAGCACGACGCCGGCGGCCGCCTCAGCGACCTCGACTGAGAGGGGCCGGGAACGGGCTGCCGGACGGGGGTTGACAGGGCATCGCCCCATCCGTAGTGTTCTCCGAGTTGTCGCGGGCCCGGAAGGGTTCGAGACGGCATCTCTCGCCGCACCGACGGCATCCACTACTGCACGGCCCCTTAACGGGATGGAATTCGGCGTGCCGAATTTCGGACCGGGCTCCGATTAGGAGCCGGGAGGGAAATCCGCTAAAGTAGTGATCACGCCGGGGGCCGAAAGACCGAAGGCGAGAAAAACCCCGCTCCAACAGGGGGCCGGAAACGAGAAATCGGATCTGGTAAGGTTGGAAACACCGAAGGGAAGCGCCCGGAGGGCCCGGTGAAACGGGACCGAAGGAAGCGTCCGTTCCTTGAGAACTCAACAGCGTGCCAAAAGTCAACGCCAGATATGTTGACACCCCGTCCATCATCACGGTGGA
>NZ_BAAASL010000023.1:0-121887 GCF_039532865.1 Streptomyces luteosporeus | reverse complement strand
TCATAGTGTTTCGGTGGTCATAGCGTTAGGGAAACGCCCGGTTACATTCCGAACCCGGAAGCTAAGCCTTTCAGCGCCGATGGTACTGCAGGGGGGACCCTGTGGGAGAGTAGGACGCCGCCGAACTTCTTTTGTGAGAAGCCCCGTTGGGAACATGGTTCCCAACGGGGCTTCTCTGCGTTTACGCCGTCTTAGGGGCGGCCCCGCCCCCGCCGTGTCGCTGCCACGCACCAGCGTGCGCAGCGACACGGCGACAGGAGAGAGGTCAGGCGGTTCCCGCCGTGGCCGCCTGGGCCAGCTCGATGTCCAGGGACTCACGGCGGATGCGCTGGTCCGTGTACAGCAGGGCAGTGACGCCGGCCGAAATCGGCAGCGAAATCGTCGCGCCGATTGCCGCCACCACGCCACTCGTGATCAGGAAAGGCCACGAAGAAGCGTAAGCGTCCGTCATGTGGCCGCCATTCGCCACGAATTGAATGGCCGTCACCGGAATCTGAATGATCATTCCGACCAGGGCGACGATGAGTGCTGCCAGCACCTGTATTCCGAAGACGCGCCAGCCGTCGCCCCGGACGAGTTTGACGGCCCGTCGCATTGCCGACGCCACGCCCTGCTTTTCGAGCATGAGGGCCGGCGCCGCGAGGTTGAATCGCGTCCACACCCAGGCGGACCCCGCCAGCCCCAGCATTCCGCCGAGGAGGGTCAGGGACACCCCGATCGGCGTTTCCCCGCCCGCCGCCAGCAGCAGGCCGGGGGCCACGCCGACCGCGCAGGGCAGGAGGATGAGCAACGGCACCACGCAGAACAGCCCGGTCAGCCGCAGGAGTTCGGGCCGGGCGGTGCGCCAGGCGTCGCCGGCCGACGTGGGGCGGCCCAGGATGGCGCGGCTGACGACGACCGTCAGCATGGCCGTGGCGACGATCGAGCCGACGAGTCCTATGAGCGAGGTGAGCGCCAGCTCGGGCACCCTCTCCTTGACCGCGTCCAGGACCTCCCTCAGGGCCGCCTGGGGGTCGCCGGCCTGGCCGGCTTCCGTGGCCTTGCGGAACCAGATGCCCTGGGCGGCCGTGGACACGCCCGTCGTGACGGCGGCGACGGCCGCCGACACCCCGAAGACGGTGCGCCAGTGGCGGCGCATCGTGGCGAAGGCGCCGCCGAGGATCTCGCCCGTGCCGAGGGGGCGCAGCGGGATGACGCCGGGCTGGGGTGCGGGAGGCACCGGAGGGGGCCACGGGGCGGCGTACCGGCCGTTCCCCGGAGAGTCGTACATCTTTGCGTTGCTCCTTCTGCTGCCCGTTGTGCCGTACACCGGCTTTTCGAGCGGTTTGCCGGTGAGCCATCGTGTCAGGAGGACCGGCGAAGCCCGTAAGAGGGAGCCGCCGGAGGAGCCCTTCAATAGTTGGTGTGGCCGGGGCAGACTGGACCAATGGCTGATCAGTACGTGGCATCCGCGTCTGTCGTGGGGTCCGCTCCTGTTGCGCTGCGCTGGGACGAGCCCCCCGAGGGCCCGGTGATCGTCCTTCTGGACCAGCGGCGGCTGCCCGCCGAGGAGGTGGAGCTGGTCTGCACCGACGTTCCCGCACTGATCGACGCAATACGCACCCTCGCGGTCCGTGGCGCACCGCTGCTGGGCGTGGCGGGGGCCTACGGGCTGGCTCTGGCGGCCGTGCGGGGCTTCGACGTGGAGGAGGCGGCGGAGATGCTCTCCGCGGCCCGTCCCACGGCCGTCAACCTCGCCTACGGCGTCGGGCGGGCCCTGACGGCGTACCGGGCGTCCTTGGCGGGCGGGGCGGGGCCGGAGGGGGCCTGGCGTGCCGCGCTGGCGGAGGCCCGTGCGCTGCACCGGGAGGATGCGCAGGCCAGTGCCCGCATGGCGGAGCAGGGCCTGGAGCTGCTGAAGGAGCTGCTGCCCGGCGGGGGCTTCCGGCTGCTGACCCATTGCAACACCGGCGCGCTGGTCTCCGGCGGCGAGGGCACCGCGCTGGCCGTGGCGGGCGCGGCGCACCGGATCGGGGAGCTGCGCCGGCTGTGGGTGGACGAGACGCGTCCGCTGCTGCAGGGCGCCCGGCTGACCGCGTACGAGGCGGCGCGCGCGGGCATGCCGTACACCCTGCTCACCGACAACGCGGCGGGTTCGCTGTTCTCGGCGGGGGAGGTGGACGCCGTGGTGATCGGCGCCGACCGGATCGCCGCGGACGGGTCCGTGGCCAACAAGGTGGGCAGCTATCCGCTGGCCGTGCTGGCCCGCTACCACCATGTGCCGTTCCTGGTCGTGGCGCCCACGACGACGGTGGATCTCACGACGGCCGACGGTGGGGCCATCGAGGTGGAGCAGCGGCCCGCTCTGGAGGTGACGGAGTTCCCCGGGGGGATGCCCGGGGAAGTGCCCGGAAGGGCGGTCGCGCCCCTGGGTACGCAGGCCTACAACCCTGCGTTCGATATCACACCGCCGGAGTTGGTGACCGCCATTGTCACGGAAAACGGCATTGTTTCACCCGTGACGAAGACGGGTTTGGCGGAGCTGTGTGCCAGGTCACGATCGGGTAATGGGATGATGTCGATATGAAGGGACGCGTCCTCGTCGTCGACGACGACACCGCACTGGCCGAGATGCTCGGAATCGTGCTTCGTGGTGAGGGTTTCGAGCCGTCGTTCGTATCGGACGGCGACAAAGCGCTTGCCGCTTTCCGGGAGGCCAAACCCGATCTTGTATTGCTCGATCTGATGCTGCCCGGCCGTGACGGCATCGAGGTGTGCCGCCTGATCCGGGCGGAGTCCGGTGTGCCGATCGTGATGCTGACGGCGAAGAGCGACACGGTCGACGTGGTGGTCGGTCTGGAGTCGGGCGCGGACGACTACGTCGTCAAGCCGTTCAAGCCCAAGGAGCTGGTGGCCCGCATCCGGGCGCGGCTGCGCAGGTCCGAGGAGCCGGCTCCCGAGCAGCTGACCATCGGGGATCTGGTGATCGACGTGGCCGGCCACTCGGTGAAGCGGGACGGCCAGTCGATCGCCCTGACGCCGCTCGAGTTCGACCTGCTGGTGGCGCTGGCGCGCAAGCCGTGGCAGGTGTTCACCCGCGAGGTGCTGCTCGAGCAGGTCTGGGGCTACCGCCATGCCGCGGACACGCGGCTGGTGAACGTGCACGTCCAGCGGTTGCGCTCGAAGGTCGAGAAGGACCCCGAGCGGCCGGAGATCGTGGTGACCGTTCGTGGTGTGGGGTACAAGGCGGGGCCGAGCTGAGATGTCGGGCAACGGCGCCGCTCCGGAGCGCGATGCGGGGCGGCCCGTCGAGGCTCCGGGTGGCATCTCCTTCTTCCGGCGCCTGTGGCGCGCCGGGAGGATGCTCTCGGACGGCGCCGGGGCCGGCCCGGTGCATCCGCTGCTGCGCCTGTACGCACGCTGGGTGAGGCGGCCGCTGCTGCCCGCGATGCGGCTGTGGCGGCGCAACATCCAGCTTCGGGTCGTGGCGACGACGCTGCTGATGTCGCTGGGCGTCGTGCTGCTGCTGGGCGTGGTGGTCATCGGGCAGGTGCGCAACGGCCTGCTGGAGGCCAAGCGGCATGCCTCGCAGAGCCAGGCAGAAGGCGGTTTCAAGGCCGCGCGCGACGCCGCCGACCCCGGGTCTGACCGGGGGCAGGACGCCGCGCAGTCCGGCGGCCGGAGCAATCCCGACTCCGGCGCCTGGCTGACGGGCCTGGTGCAGCAGCTGGCCAGCGGTGGCCAGGGCGTCTACCACGTGGTGGCCCTCAGCGCGGGGGACGGCGACACCTCGTACGTCGGCGGTACGCGTGGCCCGCGGGCCTCGGGGGACATCGATCCGGAGCACAGCGTGCCGGTCGATCTGCGCCGGCAGCTGGACACCCACACGGGGACGTTCGAGAAGCCCGGCACCATCAAGCACAGCGCCTCCGACGAGGGCGAGCCGGCGCTGATCGTCGGCAAGCGGCTCTACGACGTCAACGGCAAGCCGTACCAGCTGTACTACCTCTTCCCCTTCACGCAGGAGGAGAAGTCGCTCAGTCTGGTCAAGGGCACGCTGGCGACGGCCGGCGTGTTCGTGGTGGTGCTGCTGGGCGCCATCGCGTGGCTGGTCGTACGGCAGATCGTCACGCCCGTGCGGATGGCCGCGAGCATCTCCGAGCGGCTGGCGGCCGGCGTCCTGCAGGAGCGCATGAAGGTCACCGGTGAGGACGACATCGCGCGTCTGGGCGAGGCCTTCAACAAGATGGCGCAGAACCTCCAGGTGAAGATCCAGCAGCTGGAGGAGCTGTCGCGGATGCAGCGCCGGTTCGTCTCGGACGTCTCGCACGAGCTGCGCACCCCGCTGACGACGGTCCGGATGGCCGCGGACGTCATCCACGAGGCGCGCGAGGACTTCGATCCGGTGACCGCGCGCTCGGCGGAACTGCTGATCGGGCAGCTGGACCGGTTCGAGTCGCTGCTGGCGGACCTGCTGGAGATCAGCCGGTTCGACGCGGGGGCGGCCGCGCTGGAGGCCGAGCCCATCGACCTGCGCGACGTGGTGAACCGGGTCGTGGACGGGGCGCTGCCGCTGGCCGACCGCAAGGGCAGCCGGATCCTGGTGCGCGGCGCCGAGCAGCCCGTGATCGTCGAGGCGGACGCCCGCCGGCTGGAGCGGGTGCTGCGCAACCTCGTGGTCAACGCCGTCGAGCACGGCGAGGGCAGGGACGTCGTGGTGCGCCTGGCGGCGGCCGGCGGCGCGGTCGCGGTCGCGGTGCGCGACTACGGCGTGGGCCTGAAGCCGGGCGAGGCGACGCGGGTGTTCAACCGCTTCTGGCGCGCCGACCCCGCCCGCGCCCGCACGACCGGCGGCACGGGCCTGGGGCTGTCGATCGCCGTCGAGGACGCGCGGCTGCACGGCGGCTGGCTGCAGGCGTGGGGCGAGCCCGGCGGCGGGTCGCAGTTCCGGCTGACGCTGCCGCGCACCGCCGGTGACAGCCTGCGCGGCTCCCCGATCCCGCTGGAGCCGGAGGACTCCCGGCGCAACCGCGGCGCCGCTGCCGCGAACGGTGCCGCCCAGCCGGCGCAGCCGCCCGCCGGGCCGCCGCCAGGGGCCGTACCGCCCGCGGGCACCGCGCACAGCAGAAACGTACGGCCACCGGTCGATCCCACCGCACTGCCCGGCAGCGGCGCCCGCGTCGTGGCGCGCCCGGGCGGCACCCTGGCCCCCGACCGGGGCGAGGGCGGCTCCGCGGGCACGGCCCCGGACGACGCGCCCGGCGCGCCGGGCGACCAGGAGCAGGACGGCGACGCGGGTACGCCCGGCGAGCAGGCGCCCGGCGGGCGCGAGGACCGGAGGCGGACGTGAGGACAGCGCAGGACCACGCGGGCGGGCGGCGCGGCCGCCCGGCCGCGCGCCTGGCGGCGCTGGCCGTCGGCGGCGCCCTGATCGCCGGGTGCGCCTCGATGCCGGACGGTGGCGAGGTCAAGGCGGTGGACTCCTCGCAGCGGGCCGAGGCCGACGCGCAGGTGCGCGTCTACGGCGTGCCGCCGCGCAAGAACGAGCAGCCGCAGGAGCTCGTCACCGGCTTCCTGGAGGCGACCACCAGCGACGACCCCGACTACGACACGGCACGCATGTACCTGGCCAAGTCGGTGAAGCGGCAGTGGGACCCCTCGGCCCAGACGACCGTCCTCGACCGCACCCCGCAGGTGCGCGTCGAGCGCACGAGCGGCGACCGGGAGGGCGGGTACCTCGTCACCCTCACCGGGCACCAGATCGCGGTCGTCGACGCCAAGCACGCCTACAAGCCCGACGAGCGCGACTACAAGGCGCAGTTGCACATGGCGCGCGAGGACGGGGAGTGGCGCATCGACACCCTCGACGCGGGCCTGGTCCTCGGTGTTTCCGACTTCCAGCGGATCTATCGATCCGTGAACAAGTACTACTTCGCGGAACTCGGTTCCGCCGGCGGGGGTGCGGGCAAGGGCCACGAGGTGCTCGTCGCGGACCCGGTGTACGTGCGCAAGCGCATAGACCCGGTGACGTCGACGGTGAAGGCGCTGCTGGACGGGCCGACGTCGTGGCTGGGCCCGGTGGCCGCCTCGGCGTTCCCGACGGGCACGCGGCTGGAGGACCAGCGCGTGAGCCTCGACGACTCCAACGCGCTGAAGGTGCGCCTGAGCGAGCGGGCCGCGGGCGCCAACCAGGACCAGTGCCTGCGCATGGCCGCCCAGCTCCTCTACACAGTGCAGGAGTCGGCCAAAGTCACCGACGTGACCCTGCAGCGCAAGGACGGCTCGCGGCTGTGCGTGCTGGGGCGGGACGAGGCCCGGTGGTACGCCCCGGCCCTGACCTCCGGGCGGCCGGACCGGCAGTACTTCGTCGACGGCCAGCATCACATGGCGAGCCTGTCCGACAGCGACGAGGAGCCGCACCGCGTCGCCGGGCCGCTGGGCGCCGACGCCGGGGTGCAGCTGCGCTCGGTGGCGGTGGACCGCACCGAGCAGCGCGCGGCCGGGGTCGGTGCGAACGGGCAGTCGCTGTACGTCGCCCCGATGCGCAGCGGGGCGCCCCTGGGCGAGCCCCGGCTGACGGTGCGCGGCGGTACGGGCGCCAGGACCGGGCTCACGGCACCGAGCTGGGACGGCCTGGGCGACCTGTGGGTCGCCGACCAGGACCCGGACCACCCGCGGCTGCTGCGGGTGCCCGGCGGCACCGGCACTCCCGAGGAGGTCCCGGTGCCGGGGCTGGACGGGGGCCGCATCACGGGACTGCGCGTGGCCGCGGACGGGGTGCGGATTGCGCTGCTGGTGACCAAGGGCGACCATACGGCCCTGCGGCTGGGCCGTGTCGAGCGGCGCGGCGGGGCCGCGCGGCCGGGCCTGTCGGTGCAGGAGCTGCGGGCGGTGGCGCCCCGGCTGGAGGACGTCAGCGCCGTCTCCTGGGCGGGCGCGAGCCGCCTGCTGGTGGCCGGCAACGAGCCCGGCGGGCTGCAGCAGCTGCAGTACATCGAGACCGACGGCTCCCAGCTGAACGGCTCGGGCCTGCCGGGCATCACGAGCGTGCGCGGCGTGGCCGCCTCGGAGAATCCGGGCAAGGCCCAGGCGCTCGTCGCCGAGGGCGACGGCGGCATCGTGCGGCTGCTGCCGGACACCAACTGGAAGCTGGTGGGCCGCGACGGCTCGGCGCCGGTCTACCCCGGGTAGCGGCCGTTCGCGCTGCGCAGCCCTGCCGGTGCGGCGTTTGCCCTGCTCATCGGGGGTCTTCCGGTGGTTTTCCACAGGGGTGGCGGGGTCGGCCGGGCCGCGCGAGAGTGGATCCATGCACGGGTTGTGGCAGGAGATCGCCGGCCTGGTGCTGCCGGCGGAGTGCGCGGGGTGCGGCCTGCCGCGGTCCGTGCTGTGCGACAGGTGCCGCGCGGAGCTGTGCGGGCGGCAGCCGGAGCGGGTGTGGCCGCAGCCGCGGCCGGCGGGCCTGCCGCCGGTGCACGCGGCCGCACGGTACGGGGGTGCGGTGCGGGCGGTGCTGCTCGCCCACAAGGAGCGCGGCCGGCTCGGCCTGGCCGAGCCGCTGGGCGCGGCCCTGGCGGGTGCTGCGGCCATGGCCGGTGCAAGGGGCCGGGCCGGCGGAGTACGGGGCCGGGGCGGGCCTTTGCTGCTCGTGCCGGTGCCTTCGGCGCGCCGTGCGGTGGCCGGGCGCGGCCACGACGCCGGGCGGCGGATCGCCCTGGCCGCGGCGCGGGCGCTGCGGGCCGGCGGGCTGCCGGCCCGGGTGGTGCCGGGGCTGCGGCTGCGGCGGGCCGTCGCGGACCAGTCCGGGCTGGGCGCGCAGCAGCGCAGGGCGAATGTGACGGGGGCGATGGGGGTAGCGGCGGGGGTGGAGCGCCTCTGGCGCCCCGGACGGCCGGTGGTGCTGGTGGACGACCTGATGACGACCGGCGCCTCGCTGGTGGAGGCGGCACGGGCGCTCAGGGCCTGCGGCGGGGACGTCGCGGGTGCGGCGGTGGTCGCCGCGGTTCCGAGATTGGCCGGTTTTCACCGGCGAGAGACCGGAACGGATCGTGAACGCCCGGCGTTCCTGAGGGAAACGGCGAGAAAACACCTGAATGGAGGTACGTGGCGATAGGGGGTACCGACGCGCTTCCGAGCGAGATATGTTCGGTTGTGAGGAAGGGCAGGACCTATGCCTGGAATCTCCGATTGGCGCGCTTCGTACGCCTTCGCTGAAGCTTGAAGAAGTTCGCTGACGCCCGAAGAGGCGCGACGCCGGTGGGGTGTAGATCTTGTCGACGGGGGAGGAGGAGGTGAAAACCGCCTAGTCGGTGGCTCCGGACCTCCCCGGGGCCTGATGCAAGAGGGATGCGCTCCGCACCTTCGGCGGAGCGATCCGGGAACGGAGTTCTGCGTGGACATCGTCGTCAAGGGCCGCAAGACAGAGGTCCCCGAGCGGTTTCGCAAGCACGTGGCCGAAAAGCTCAAGCTGGACCGCATCCAGCAGCTCGACGGCAAGGTGATCAGCCTCGACGTGGAGGTGTCCAAGGAGCCCAACCCCAGGCAGTCCGACCGCTCCGACCGTGTGGAGATCACCGTGCGTTCGCGAGGACCGGTGATCCGGGCGGAGGCCGCGGCGACCGATCCCTACGTCGCGCTCGACCTTGCCACCAGCAAGCTCGAGGCGCGCCTGCGCAAGCAGCACGACAAGCGCATCACCCGCCGCAACGGCCGGATTCCGGCAGGCGGCGTCGGCGCGCTGGTGAACGGGGCCGCGGAGCTCAATGACAGGGGTGAGCTGACGACGGAGGGTGAGGGCGAGGTGCCCGTCACCCACATGGGACCGCTGGAGATCCGGGGCGAAGGCCCGCTGGTGGTCCGCGAGAAGACCCACTCCGCGCCGCCGATGTCGCTCGACCAGGCGCTGTACGAAATGGAGTTGGTCGGCCACGACTTCTATCTGTTCGTCGACTCCGAGACCAAGATGCCCAGTGTCGTCTACCGGCGGCACGCGTACGACTACGGCGTCATCCACCTCAACAGCGACCCCTTCTACACCGGAGAGCCCGGTGGGGCCGGCGGTGAACTCGGCGGCTGACGCGGCTTCGTGACGATGCCCTGGGAGCACGGCTCCCGGGGCATCGCCCGTGCGAGGTCGGCCGGGAAAGCACGGGGCGGCGGCGCGGCATGAAATCATGGTCGCGTCCAACCGCGGGTGCGCCGGAACCGGTGGGAACGGCGCAGACCGTGCAACCGCGAAGGGCCATGGCCTTCAGGGGGAGGAACGATGGCGGACAGGTTCGGACCCGTGGCCGGGCCCGGCGAGGACGACGAGGGTGCCCGCGCCGGCCGGGACGCCGCACGCGAGGAGCCGATCCGGGTCCTGGTCGTCGACGACCACGCGCTCTTCCGCCGGGGACTGGAGATCGTCCTCGCCCAGGAGGAGGACATCCAGGTCGTGGGGGAGGCCGGGGACGGCGCCGAGGCGGTGGACAAGGCCGCCGACCTGCTGCCCGACATCGTGCTGATGGACGTGCGGATGCCCCGGCGCGGAGGCATCGAGGCGTGCACCTCCATCAAGGAGGTGGCCCCCAGCGCGAAGATCATCATGCTGACGATCAGCGACGAGGAGGCCGACCTCTACGACGCCATCAAGGCCGGTGCGACGGGCTACCTCCTCAAGGAGATCTCCACCGACGAGGTGGCGACGGCGATCCGGGCGGTCGCCGACGGCCAGTCCCAGATCAGCCCGTCGATGGCGTCCAAGCTGCTCACCGAGTTCAAGTCGATGATCCAGCGCACGGACGAGCGCCGGCTGGTGCCCGCGCCCCGGCTGACCGACCGGGAGCTGGAGGTGCTCAAGCTCGTCGCCACCGGGATGAACAACCGCGACATCGCCAAGGAGTTGTTCATCAGCGAGAACACCGTCAAGAACCACGTGCGCAACATCCTGGAGAAGCTCCAGCTGCACTCCCGGATGGAGGCGGTGGTCTACGCGATGCGGGAGAAGATCCTGGAGATCCGCTGACGCCCGGCTTGCCGGCGGACCGGCGGCCGCCCCCGGCCGCCCTCAGCCCTCCAGGGCCGCCACCAGCGCCGCCGCCAGCCGGGCGTCGTCGCAGCGCTCGACGCGCACGGCGTCGCAGCCCACCCAGCCGGCCGCCTCCCACAGGGCCCGGGCCATGGGCTCGACCGCTTTCGGGCTCTCCATGGACACCTGCCGGGCCACCAGCGTGCGGCCCTCGCGCGCCGGGTCCACCCGGCCCACCAGAGCGCCGCCCGTCAGCAGCGGCATCGCGAAGTAGCCGTGCACCCGCCGGGCCTTGGGCACGTACGCCTCCAGCCGGTGCGTGAAGCCGAAGATCCGCTCCGTGCGCGGCCGGTCCCAGACCAGCGAGTCGAACGGCGAGAGCAGCGTCGTACGGTGCCGCCCGCGCGGCTCCTCGGCCAGCGCGGCCGGGTCCGCCCAGGCCGGCCTGCCCCAGCCCTCGACCTCCACCGGCACCAGACCCGTCTCCCCGATCACCGCGTCCACCTGCTCGGCCTTGAGCCGGTGGTAGTCCGCCAGGTCGGCCCGCGTGGCCACGCCCATCGCCGCACCCGCCTGCGCCACCAGGCGCCGTATGCACGCGGCGTCGTCGAGGTCGTCGTGGAACAGCTCCTGCGGGACCGCCCGTTCCGCCAGGTCGTACACCCGCTTCCAGCCGCGCCGCCGGGTGCACACCACCTCACCGGTGTCCAGCAGCCACTCGACCGCGATCTTCGTCTCGGACCAGTCGTACCACTCCCCGCCGTTCTTGGCGCCGCCCAGCTCCGAGGCCGTCAGCGGCCCCTCGGCCTTCAGCCGCTCGCGCACCGTCGCGCAGGAGCCCTCCGCGTCCGCCATGACGTGCCAGCGGTGGCCGCGCCGGCGGATGGCCCGGCGGCGGAAGGCGAACAGCGGCCACTCCTCGATCGGCAGGATGCACGCCGCGTGCGACCAGTACTCGAAGGCCGCTGCCTCCCCGTCCCCGCTCCAGTACGCCGCCTCCACCGCCTCGCGGCCCACCGCGCCCAGCCGCGCGTACGGCACCAGCTCGTGCGAGCGCGCCAGCACCGAGATCGTGTCCAGCTGCACCGCGCCGAGGCGCCGCAGCACCCCGCGCGTGCCCGCCCGCCGGTCGGGGGCGCCGAGCAGGCCCTGGGCCCGCAGGGCCAGGCGCCTCGCCTGGCCGGCGGAGAGCCGGACCTCGGCCCGGGCGCCGTGCTCGGCGGTGCGTCCGGCGGTCGTACGGGCCTTCGGGCGGGCGGCAGTTGTCATGCCGGCCACCCTAGAGGGGACCACTGACAACGCCGGTGGATCCCGCCTCGCCCTCAGCGGTCGCCCGGGTAGGGCAGATAGGCGGTGGCGCTGGGAATGCCCAGGTCGGAGGGCAGCAGGGAGCCGACCCAGGCGTCCCGGCGGGTCCCGCCCGCCAGCAGGCGCGAGCGCAGCATCCCCTCCATCCGGAAGCCCGCCTTCAGCGCGACGGCGCGCGAGCCCTCGTTCCCGGCCTCGGCGAGCCATTCCAGCCGTTCGACGCCCAGGTCCTCGAAGGCCCAGCGGCACACCTCGCGCGCGGCCTCCACGGTGTAGCCGCGGCCGCGCTGCTCCTTCGCCGTCCAGTAGCCGAGCTCGGCCTCGCGCTCGGGAGTGTTCAGCAGGGCGAGCCGCATCAATCCCATCGCCCCGACCAGGTGGCCGCCGTCCCGGGTGAAGACGCCGAAGTTGTACGCGGTGTCATTGCGCCAGCCGTCCGCGGCGATGCGCTCGACGAACGTGCGCGCGTCCTCCTCCGTGTAGGGGGACGGCACGCGGGTCCAGCGCGGGATCTCCGGGTCCTGGCAGGCGGCGTGCACCGCGGGCACGTCGGCGGAGGTCAAGGGCCGCAGCAGCAGGCGAGTGGTGCTCAGGCGTATGGGCTCCATGAACGGAGTCTAGGAGCGCGCCGCGCCCGGCCGCCGCGAATAAAACGGATGCCCGGCACCTTGGGGGACCGCCGTTCGTTCTCACAGCGGGTGACACCCGGCCTGGGTGGTGACGGACCTCCCGGCCCGGCGGGGTCCTCGCTTACGATGGCCGTTGCGGCGGGGACTGCCCCGTCGTGCCCGCGCACCCCACCGTGCCCAGGCCCGACCGGCAAGGAGCCAGCCTACGTGTCCGTCTTCGGCAAGATCATGCGTGCAGGAGAAGGCAAGATCCTGCGCAAGCTGCACCGCATCGCGGACCAGGTCAATTCCATCGAAGAGGACTTCCTGAACCTCTCCGACGCCGAGCTGCGTGCCCTCACCGAGGAGTACAAGCAGCGCTACGCCGACGGCGAGAGCCTGGACGACCTGCTGCCCGAGGCCTTCGCGACCGTCCGCGAGGCGGCCAAGCGCGTCCTCGGCCAGCGGCACTACGACGTGCAGCTCATGGGCGGCGCCGCCCTGCACCTGGGCTACGTGGCGGAGATGAAGACCGGTGAGGGCAAGACCCTCGTCGGCACCCTCCCGGCGTACCTGAACGCCCTGTCCGGCGACGGCGTCCACCTGATCACGGTCAACGACTACCTCGCCGAGCGCGACTCGGAGTTGATGGGCCGGGTGCACCGCTTCCTGGGCCTGTCGGTGGGCTGCATCCTCGCCAACATGACCCCGGCGGAGCGTCGCGAACAGTACAACTGCGACATCACGTACGGCACGAACAACGAGTTCGGATTCGACTACCTGCGCGACAACATGGCGTGGTCGAAGGACGAGCTGGTGCAGCGCGGGCACAACTTCGCCATCGTCGACGAGGTCGACTCCATCCTCGTCGACGAGGCCCGTACGCCGCTGATCATCTCCGGCCCGGCGGACCAGGCCACCAAGTGGTACGGCGACTTCGCCAAGCTGGCCACCCGCCTGACCAAGGGCGAGCCGGCCAACCCGCAGAAGGGCGTCGAGGAGACCGGCGACTACGACGTCGACGAGAAGAAGCGCACGGTCGCCATCCACGAGGCCGGCGTGGCCAAGGTCGAGGACTGGCTGGGCATCGACAACCTCTACGAGTCGGTGAACACCCCCCTCGTCGGCTACCTCAACAACGCCATCAAGGCCAAGGAGCTCTTCAAGCGCGACAAGGACTACGTCGTCATCGACGGCGAGGTCATGATCGTCGACGAGCACACCGGCCGCATCCTCGCCGGCCGCCGCTACAACGAGGGCATGCACCAGGCGATCGAGGCGAAGGAAGGGGTGGACATCAAGGACGAGAACCAGACCCTCGCCACCATCACCCTGCAGAACTTCTTCCGCCTCTACAACAAGCTCTCCGGCATGACCGGTACGGCCATGACCGAGGCCGCCGAGTTCCACCAGATCTACAAGCTCGGCGTCGTGCCCATCCCGACGAACCGCCCGATGGTCCGCAAGGACCAGTCCGACCTGATCTACCGCACCGAGGTCGCCAAGTTCGACGCGGTCGTCGAGGACATCGCCGAGAAGCACGCCCTGGGCCAGCCGATCCTGGTCGGCACCACCTCCGTGGAGAAGTCCGAGTACCTCTCCCAGCAGCTCGCCAAGCGCGGGATCCCGCACGAGGTGCTCAACGCCAAGCACCACGAGCGCGAGGCCCAGATCGTCGCCCAGGCCGGCCGCAAGGGCGCCGTCACCGTCGCCACCAACATGGCCGGCCGCGGTACCGACATCAAGCTCGGCGGCAACCCCGAGGACCTCGCCGAGGCGGAGCTGCGCCAGCGCGGCCTCGACCCCGAGGAGCACATCGAGGAGTGGGCCGCCGCGCTGCCCGCCGCCCTGGAGAAGGCCGAGGCCGCGGTCAAGGCCGAGAACGAAGAGGTCAAGGCGCTCGGCGGCCTGTACGTCCTGGGCACCGAGCGCCACGAGTCCCGCCGCATCGACAACCAGCTGCGCGGCCGTTCCGGCCGCCAGGGCGACCCGGGCGAGTCCCGCTTCTACCTGTCGCTGGGCGACGACCTGATGCGCCTGTTCAAGGCCCAGATGGTCGAGCGCGTGATGGCCATGGCCAACGTCCCCGACGACGTGCCGATCGAGAACAAGATGGTCACCCGCGCCATCGCCTCCGCCCAGTCCCAGGTCGAGCAGCAGAACTTCGAGACCCGCAAGAACGTCCTGAAGTACGACGAGGTGCTCAACCGCCAGCGCGAGGTCATCTACGGCGAGCGGCGCCGCGTCCTGGAGGGCGAGGACCTGCACGAGCAGGTCCAGCACTTCATGGACGACACGATCGACGCCTACGTCCAGGCCGAGACCGTCGAGGGCTTCGCCGAGGAGTGGGACCTGGAGCGCCTGTGGGGCGCCTTCAAGCAGCTCTACCCCTGCCGGGTGACCATCGAGGAGCTGGAGGAGGCGGCCGGCGACCGCGCCGGGATCACCGCCGAGTTCATCGCCGAGTCCATCAAGGACGACATCCGCGAGCAGTACGCGGCCCGCGAGGAGCAGCTCGGCTCCGAGATCATGCGTGAGCTGGAGCGCCGCGTCGTGCTGTCCGTCCTGGACCGCAAGTGGCGCGAGCACCTCTACGAGATGGACTACCTCCAGGAGGGCATCGGCCTGCGGGCCATGGCCCAGAAGGACCCGCTGGTGGAGTACCAGCGCGAGGGCTTCGACATGTTCACCGCCATGATGGACGGGATCAAGGAGGAGTCGGTCGGCTACCTGTTCAACCTGGAGGTCCAGGTCGACCAGCAGCTGGAGGAGGTCCCCGTCGAGGAGGCCGCCGGGCCGTCCCTGCAGAAGGTCCAGGACACCGTGCCGGCCGCCCGCCCGGAGATCCGCGCCAAGGGCCTGGACGCCCCGCAGCGGCCCGACCGGCTGCACTTCTCCGCCCCCACGGTCGACGGCGAGGGCGGCCTGGACGAGCGCGACGAGGAGATGCCGGAGTACCGCTCCGAGGCCGACGGCCTCACGCGCGCCGAGCGCCGCAAGGCCCAGCGCAGCGGCGGCGGCCGCCGCCGCAAGAAGTAGCGGCACACAGCAGGAGCGGCACGCTTTTCCGCGGGGCGGGACACCGGCAGGTGTCCCGCCCCGCGGGCGTCACCGGGCACGGACGCCGCCCAGCTCCACCGCGGCGCACCGCCAGCGCTCGTCGGGGCACCGCTCCAGCCGGAAGGCCAGCGCCTGCAGCCGGTCGCCCGTGGCGATGCGGGCGAACGCCTCGATGACGCCCGGCCGTGGCTGGAACTCGTCGCAGTGGCGGACGTAGGGGGCCGCCCGGTGCGGTGGGACCGGCCGCAGGGGCGCGGCGGGGGCCAGCTCCGCCAGCTGGTCGTACGCCCGGGGCAGGGCGTGGCCGAGCATCCAGTGCACCGGCCGCTGCCCGCTGAGGGTGAGCAGCAGCCGCTCGGCGAACCAGAAGCGCGGGTGCCGCGCGGCGGGCTGCCGGTACCGGGCGGCGAGGCCCGCGCCGGGGCGCCGGGAGTCCGTGCGGCGGGTCTGCGGGCGCGGCGGCCGGCCTGCCGCCGGCTGGTTCGGCTGACTCCTGTGCACGCGAATCTCCCCCGTCGTGGCCGGGCCCGGCGTCGGATACCGGGCGGTAGCGTCGGTCGACGGATCTTCTACCGGCGGTTTTCCCGGACGGGCAAGGAGGTGCCCGGGGCCGGCCGCACCCCGTGGGGGTTCACCTATCCGGGCGAGCGGCGGCCCCGCGGGCGGGCCGCGGGCCGCTCGGCGCGCAGAGCGGCGCCTTCGCCCACAGACCCACCGGCAGCTCGAAGGGGGACTCCACGCCCGTATGCTGGCAGCACTGTCCGTAAGTCCTCCGGAACCACGAAAGCGGCGGTCATGCGCGTCTACGTCCCCCTGACCCTCCCCTCCCTCGCCGAGGCGCACGAGGCGGGTCACCTGGGCCCGGCCCCGCTCACCGCCTACGCCGTCACCCCCGCCCTGCGCGAGTGGTACGTCTCGGACGACATGGAGGAGCTGGAGTACGCCGCGCTCGGCCGCGCGTGCCTGGCCTCGCTGCGGCAGCTGGCCGCCGACCCCGCGGCTCCCCGCCGCCGCGTCGTCGTCGCGGTCGACGTGGCCGACGCGGCCGTGACGGCCGTCGCGGACCGGGGCCCGGAGCAGCCGGCCCTGGGCGAGGTGCGGCTGGCGCAGACGATCCCGCTGCGCAAGGCGGCCTCCGTGCACGTCGACGCCTCCGACGCCGAGGAGGACGTGGCCGCCGCGGCCGCCGCCCTGGACGCGGCCGAGAAGGGCGACGAGGACGCGCAGTTCACGGTCGACGGCGCCGAGGACCACGACCTGATGTGGTTCGGCGTGCAGGAGATCCCCAACCTGGTCTGAGCCCGGCGGGCGCGTTGTCGTACCCCCCGGGTACGGTCTGGGGGCATGGGGATGCACAGCACAGGGCGGCGGTCGGCCGAAGGGGCCCCGCACATCGTCTGGGACTGGAACGGGACGCTCTTCCACGACATCGACGCGGTCATATCGGCCACCAACGCGGCGTTCGCCGAGATCGGCCTGGCCCCGATCACCCTGGCGCGCTACCGCGAGCTGTACTGCGTGCCGATCCCCCGCTTCTACGAGCGGTTGCTGGGCCGGCTGCCCTCCCAGGCCGAGTGGGACCACATGGACAGCGTCTTCCACCGCCACTACGTCGACCACCACATACGCTGCGGCCTGGCCGACGGCGCCGAGGCGCTGCTGGCCGGGTGGCAGGAGGCCGGCCGCACCCAGTCGATCATGTCGATGTACCAGCACGACGACCTGGTGCCGCTGGTGCGGGGCTTCGGCATCGAGCGCCGCTTCGTCCGGGTGGAGGGTCGTACCGGTCCCTCCGGCGGCAGCAAGGCGGAGCACATGGTGCGCCACCTCGCCGGGCTGGACGGCGTCGGGGCCGGGCGCACGGTGGTCATCGGCGACGCCGTCGACGACGCGGTCGCCGCGGCCCGCGTGGGTGCGCGTGCCGTGCTCTACACGGGTGGTTCGCACAGCCGCGAGAGCCTGGCGGCCGCCGGGGTGCCGGTGGTCGACAGCCTGGAGCAGGCCGTGGCCGAGGCGGAACGGCTCGTGGGCTGAGGCGCGCTGTCCACAGCGTCAAAGTTCGGTGGCGGGATTTGTACGAAAGCAGCTCGTGACGTCAGCCAGGGAAAGAGCGATAGCCTTACCAGGTGATCAGCGCGATATCCGGCAGGGGCGACGGCGCCTCTGACCTGCCCCCGGGCCGCCACCGCGCCCGGGTCGCCGCCGATCGTCGGAACCGGTCGTTCCAGGTGTGCCCCGGCACGCCCGCCGAGTTTTCGCGGAACGCTCCGGTCGCCCCTCATCCCGGCATACCGTCGGATACGACAGGACATCCCGAGTCGCGACGTGATGCCATCACCACCTATGTCACGCAACGGCGCGCGACAGGAGCCAGAGGACATGCAGACCAAGCTGGACGAAGCAAAAGCCGAGCTGCTCGCGCGGGCAGTAAGCGTCGCTGAAGGGGGCCCGGCGCAGGGCGCGCAGGCGGCCGGTCCCCAGGGTGACGGCGGCGGCCTCGACCGGGGCGCCCTGACCGCCTACCTCCAGCGTTACTACCTGCACACCGCTCCCGAAGACCTCACCGGCCGCGACCCGGTCGACGTCTACGGCGCGGCGCTGTCGCACTACCGGCTGGCCGAGGAGCGCCCCCAGGGCACGGCCAACGTCCGCGTCCACACCCCGACCGTGGAGGAGAACGGCTGGACCTCCAGCCACTCCGTCGTCGAGGTCGTCACCGACGACATGCCCTTCCTGGTCGACTCCGTCACCAACGAGCTCTCCCGCCAGAACCGCGGCATCCACGTGGTGATCCACCCGCAGGTCGTCGTCCGCCGTGACGTCACCGGCCGGCTGCTGGAGGTCCTCGGCTCCGCCTGCGACGCGCACGGCACCGGCAGGGACGCCGAGCTGGCGCACGACGCGCTCGTCGAGTCCTGGATCCACGTCGAGATCGACCGCGAGACCGACCGCGACGACCTCAAGCAGATCGCCGACGACCTGCGCCGGGTGCTGTCCGACGTGCGCGAGGCCGTCGAGGACTGGTCGAAGATGCGCGACGCGGCCCTGCGCATCGCCGACGGCCTGGCCGACGAGCCGACCGCCGACGTCTCGGCCACCGAGCTCGACGAGGCCCGCGAGCTGCTGCGCTGGCTCTCCGCGGACCACTTCACCTTCCTCGGCTACCGCGAGTACGACCTCACCACCGTGCGCACGGACGACGGCGAGGAGGACGTCCTGACCGCCGTGCCCGGCACCGGCCTGGGCATCCTGCGCTCCGACCCCACGCACACCGCCGGCGGCCACCACGACGGCCACCACGCGCCGCTGTCGCGCCCGTCCTCCGCGTCGTTCAGCCGGCTGCCCGCCGACGCCCGCGCCAAGGCCCGCGAGCACAAGCTGCTGGTCCTGACCAAGGCCAACAGCCGCGCCACGGTGCACCGCCCCTCCTACCTCGACTACGTCGGGGTCAAGAAGTTCGACGCCGACGGCAACGTGACCGGCGAGCGCCGCTTCCTGGGCCTGTTCTCCTCCGCCGCGTACACCGAGTCCGTGCGCCGCGTGCCGGTCATCCGCCGCAAGGTCGCCCAGGTCCTGGACGACGCCGGCTTCAGCCCCGACAGCCACGACGGGCGCGACCTGCTGCAGATCCTGGAGACCTACCCGCGCGACGAGCTCTTCCAGATCCCGGCCGACGAGCTGCGCGCCATCGCCACCAGCGTGCTCTACCTGCAGGAGCGCCGCCGCCTGCGGCTGTACCTGCGCCGTGACGAGTACGGCCGCTACTTCTCCGCGCTGGTCTACCTGCCGCGCGACCGCTACACCACCGCGGTGCGGCTGCGCCTGATCGACATCCTCAAGGAGGAGCTCGGCGGCGACAGCGTCGACTTCACCGCCTGGAACACCGAGTCGGTCCTCTCCCGTCTGCACTTCGTCGTCCGCGTCGAGCCCGGCTCGGTCCTGCCCGACCTCAGCGACGCCGACGTCGAGCGCATCGAGGCCCGTCTGGTGGAGGCCGCCCGCTCCTGGGCCGACGGCTTCGCCGAGACGCTCACCGCCGAGGTGGGCGAGGAGCGCGCCGCCGAGCTGCTGCGCCGCTACGGCCAGGCGTTCTCCGAGGGCTACAAGGCCGACCACAGCCCCCGCAGCGCCGTCTCCGACCTCGGCCACCTGGAGCGGCTCGCGGCGAGCGAGCACAACTTCGAGCTGAGCCTGTACGAGCCGGTCGGCGCCGCCCCCGGCGAGCGCCGCTTCAAGATCTACCGCCAGGGCGAGCCGGTCTCGCTGTCGGCCGTCCTGCCGGTGCTGCAGCGGCTCGGCGTCGAGGTCGTCGACGAGCGTCCGTACGAGCTGCGCTGCGCGGACCGCACGACCGCCTGGATCTACGACTTCGGTCTGCGCGTGCCCGAGCGCGTCGAGGGCGACGACGCCCGCACCCGCTTCCAGGAGGCCTTCGCGGCCGTGTGGACGGGCGAGGCCGAGAACGACAACTTCAACATGCTGGTGCTCAAGGCCGGGCTCGACTGGCGCCAGGCCATGGTGCTGCGGGCCTACGCCAAGTACTTGCGGCAGGCCGGCTCCACCTTCAGCCAGGCCTACATGGAGGACACCCTCAGCAACAACGTCCACACCACCCGCCTGCTGGTCAACCTGTTCGAGGCCCGGATGTCGCCCGCGCTGCAGCGCGCCGGCAACGAGCTGATCGACGGCCTGCTGGAGGAGCTGGACGGCGCCCTGGACCAGGTGGCGAGCCTGGACGAGGACCGCATCCTGCGGTCCTTCCTGACGGTCATCAAGGCCACCCTGCGCACCAACCACTTCCAGCGCGACGAGCAGGGCAGGCCCCGCCCGTACCTGTCGATCAAGCTGGACCCGCAGGCCATCCCCGACCTGCCCGCGCCCCGCCCGGCCTTCGAGATCTGGGTCTACTCCCCGCGCGTGGAGGGCGTGCACCTGCGCTTCGGCAAGGTCGCCCGCGGCGGTCTGCGCTGGTCCGACCGGCGCGAGGACTTCCGCACCGAGATCCTCGGCCTGGTCAAGGCGCAGATGGTCAAGAACACCGTCATCGTGCCGGTGGGTGCCAAGGGCGGCTTCGTCGGCAAGCGCCTGCCGGACCCGGCGGTGGACCGCGACGCGTGGCTGGCCGAGGGCATCGCCTCGTACAAGACCTTCATCTCCGGTCTGCTCGACATCACCGACAACATGGTCGCCGGCGAGGTCGTGCCGCCCAAGGACGTCGTGCGCCACGACGAGGACGACACCTACCTCGTCGTCGCGGCCGACAAGGGCACCGCCACCTTCTCCGACATCGCCAACGAGGTCGCCCAGTCCTACGGCTTCTGGCTGGGCGACGCCTTCGCCTCCGGCGGCTCGGCCGGCTACGACCACAAGGGCATGGGCATCACCGCCCGCGGCGCCTGGGAGTCGGTCAAGCGCCACTTCCGCGAGCTGGGCCACAACACCCAGACGCAGGACTTCACCGTCGTCGGCGTCGGCGACATGTCCGGCGACGTCTTCGGCAACGGCATGCTGCTCTCGGAGCACATCCGCCTGGTGGCCGCCTTCGACCACCGCCACATCTTCCTCGACCCCAACCCGGACGCGGCCGTCTCCTACGCCGAGCGCCGCCGGCTGTTCGAGCTGCCGCGCTCCTCCTGGGCCGACTACGACACCGCTCTGCTCTCCGCGGGCGGTGGCATCCACCCCCGTTCGGCCAAGTCGATCCCGGTCAACGCGCACGTGCGCGAGGCCCTCGGCATCGCGCCGGGCATCACCAAGATGACCCCCGCCGAGCTGATGAAGGCCATCCTCAGCTCCCCCGTGGACCTGCTGTGGAACGGCGGCATCGGCACGTACGTCAAGGCGTCCACCGAGTCGCACGCAGACGTCGGCGACAAGGCCAACGACGCCATCCGCGTCGACGGCAAGGACCTGCGGGTCAAGGTCGTCGGCGAGGGCGGCAACCTGGGCCTGACCCAGCTCGGCCGCATCGAGTTCGCCATGGGCGGCGGCAGGGTCAACACCGACGCCATCGACAACAGCGCCGGCGTGGACACCTCCGACCACGAGGTGAACATCAAGATCCTGCTCAACGGCCTGGTCACCGAGGGTGACATGACCGTCAAGCAGCGCAACAAGCTGCTGGCGGAGATGACCGACGAGGTCGGCGAGCTGGTGCTGCGCAACAACTACGCGCAGAACGTGGCCCTGGCCAACGCCGTGGCCCAGGCCCCCAGCCTGCTCCACGCCCACCAGCGGATCATGCGCCGCCTGACCCGCGACGGCCACCTCGACCGCGCGCTGGAGTTCCTGCCGAGCGACCGGCAGATCCGCGAGCGGCTGTCGGCCGGCCGCGGGCTCACCCAGCCGGAGCTGGCCGTCCTCCTCGCCTACATCAAGATCACGGCGGCGGAGGAGCTGCTCGCCACCGAGCTGCCCGACGACGCGTACCTGCAGCGCCTGCTGTACGCGTACTTCCCCACGGCGCTGCGCGAGAACTTCGGCGAGCAGATCGACAGCCACGCCCTGAGCCGCGAGATCGTCACCACCGTCCTGGTCAACGACACCGTCAACTCCGGCGGCTCGACCTTCCTGCACCGCCTGCGGGAGGAGACCGGCGCCTCGCTGGAGGAGATCGTCCGGGCGCAGACCGCGGCCCGCGAGATCTTCGGCCTGAACGCCGTCTGGGACGCCGTCGAGTCGCTGGACAACATGGTCGCCGCCGACGTGCAGACCCGCATCCGGCTGCACTCGCGCCGGCTGGTCGAGCGCGGCACCCGCTGGCTGCTCAACAACCGCCCGCAGCCGCTGCAGCTGGCCGAGACCATCGACTTCTTCCGCGACGGCGTGGACGCGGTCTGGGCCGACCTGCCCAAGCTGCTGCGCGGCGCGGACATCGAGTGGTGGCAGTCGATCCACGACGAGCTCGTGGCCGCGGAGGTGCCGGACGAGCTGGCCGTGAAGGTCGCCGGGTTCTCCTCGGTCTTCCCGGCGCTGGACATCGTGGCCACCGCCGAGCGCATCGGCAAGGAGCCCCTCGACGTCGCCGAGGTCTACTACGACCTGGCCGACCGTCTGCACATCAGCCAGCTGATGGACCGGATCATCGAGCTGCCGCGCACCGACCGCTGGCAGTCCATGGCCCGCGCCTCCATCCGCGAGGACCTCTACGCGGCCCACGCGGCGCTCACCGCCGAGGTCCTCTCCGTGGGCAACGGTGCCTCCACCCCGGAGCAGCGCTTCCGCGAGTGGGAGGAGAACAACGCGGCGATCCTCGGCCGGGCGCGCACCACGCTCGACGAGATCCGCGGCTCGGACGCCTTCGACCTCGCCAACCTCTCGGTGGCGATGCGGACGATGCGTACGCTGCTGCGCTCGCACGGCTGATCCGCGCCGTCGTGTGATCCGCGCCGTCGTGCCCGCATGAAAGGGGCGGGCCCCGGGGAAAACCCCCCGGGGCCCGCCCCTTTCGCACGGCACTCGTCGCACGGCAAAGAGAGACGGATGACAGTCGTTTCGCGGCTCGCGCCGCCCCGGCCGGCCCGCCGGGAGGCGGTCCTCGCGGCGGCCCTCCTGCTGTCGGTCGCCGTCGTCGGCTTCACCGTCCTGCTGGTGATCAACCACCGCCTCGGGCACGACGTGCGCTGGCTGCTGTACCGCTGGGACAGCGGCAACTACCTGCACGTCGCCGAGCGCGGCTACCCGCGCTCCCTGCCGTACCGCCCGGACGGCACCCCCGACTACAACCGGCTCGCCTTCTTCCCCCTCGTCCCCGCCCTCATCCGCGCCCTGCACCTGGTCACCGGCCTGCCCTACATGTACGCCGGGGTGCTGCTGTCGTGGTGCGCCGCCGCCGTCGCGGCCGTCGGCGTGCACCGGCTCGTGCGCGCGGTGGGCGGCAGCGCCGGCGCCGGGTACGCCTGCGTGGCGCTGTGGGCCTGCTGCCCGTACGCCTTCGCGCTGTGGGTGCCGTACTCCGAAGCCCTCTTCAGCGCGCTGCTGGTGTGGTCGCTGGTGTTCCTGGTGCGTGGCAGCTGGGTGGCCGCGGGAGCCCTGTGCGCCCTGGCCGGGACGGTGCGCCCCACCGCGAGCGTCCTGGTCGCGGGCGTGGTGCTGGCCGCCGGGTGGGCCGCGGTGCGCCGCCGCGACGGCCGGGGGCCCTGGGTCGCGCTCGCGCTCGCCCCGCTGGGGCTGCTGGTCAGCTGGCTGTTCCTGGGCAGCCGGGTGGGCCGGTGGGACGGCTGGTTCGAGGCGGAGCGGGCCTGGGGCCAGTCGTTCGACTTCGGGGTGGGCACGGCCGGGGTGCTGCGCCACATCCTGCTCTACCGGGACCTCCATCTGGCGGACGACGTACGCCGTGCGGCGGTGGTGGCCGTGGTGCTGCTGACGGCCGTCGGGGTGCTGGCCCTCGCACTGGACCGGCGGGTGCCCTGGCCGCTGGTCGTGGTGGTCGCCGGGGCCTGGGTGCTGATGGTGGGCACGCCCGGCTCGCCCTTCTCCAAGCCGCGTTTCATGCTGCCGTTCCTGCCGGTTCTGCTGCTGTTGGCGGCCCGGCCGCTCGCCCGTGTTCCGCTGGGGGTGCGGGTGTGTCTCTACGGTGGAGGTGCGGTGGTCTCGGGTTGGTACGCGGCCGGATTGCTCGTGCTGTTCGAGGGCTCGCCGTGACGCGAGGGCGCGAGGTGGCCGGGCAGCGCCCGGAAGACCCAGGCGCGGTAGGACCAGAAGCGGAAGAGGGTGGCCGCGGCGATGCCCAGGAACTTGAAGAGGTTGCCCAGCAGCGGTCCGCGCCAGCCGAAGCCGTAGGTCGCCACGTACAGGACACCGTTCTCGATCACCAGTCCGACGATGCTGAAGGCCGCGAAGAGGGCGACCTCCCTGCTGCGGTGCCGGCGGTCCCGGTCGCGGTAGGCGTAGTACCGCAGCCCCAGGTAGTTGAAGGTGATCGCGACCATGGTCGCGATCACGCTGCAGCGCACCACGGGCAGACCGGTGGCGCCCCGGCAGACGTTGAAGACGCCCAGGTTGACGAAGATCCCCAACCCGCCCACCGTGCCGAACTTCGCGAACTCCCTGCCCAGCGCCAGCAGGCCGGCTCCGCCGGCCCTGCGCTTCCCCCTCGATTGCGTCGGTCGCAAGGGCCTCTCCAGATACGGTCGCCACGCGTAGCGGACATCTCACGTAGACAACCGATTGTAGTGTAAATTGCCGCAAAAACTGACGTAGTGCGACAGTGCGACCACAATGGGCGAGGATCTGGCATGACAGAGGCGGTACTGCTCGTCGGAGGAAAGGGCACGCGGCTGCGGCCGCTGACCATCAACACGCCGAAACCCATGGTCCCGGCCGCCGGGGTGCCCTTCCTCGCCCACCAGCTGGCCCGCGCCCGGGCCGCCGGCGTCGAGCACGTCGTGCTGGCCACCTCCTACCTCGCCGAGGTCTTCGAGCCCTACTTCGGCGACGGATCCGCACACGGCCTGCGGCTGACATACGTCCATGAGGAGGAACCGCTGGGCACCGGCGGCGCCATCCGGCACGCCGCCCGGGCGCTCACCGCCGGGCCCGGCGACCCCGTCCTCGTCTTCAACGGCGACATCCTCACCGGCCTCGACATCAGGGCCCTGCTGGAGCGCCACGAACGGGCACAAGCCCACGTCACCCTGCACCTGACCCGCGTCGCCGACCCGCGGGCGTTCGGCCTCGTGCCCACCGACGCCGACGGCCGCGTGCTCGCCTTCACCGAGAAGCCGAGCCGCCCCGAGGAGATCGTCACCGACCAGATCAACGCCGGCGGCTACGTCTTCCGGCGCGAGGTCATCGACGGCATCCCCGCCGACCGCCCCGTCTCCGTCGAGCGGGAGACCTTTCCGCAGCTCCTGGCCGAGCGGGCGGTGCTGCACGGCGTGGTCGACTCCTCGTACTGGCTCGACCTGGGCCGCCCCGCCTCCTTCGTCCAGGCCTCCGCCGACCTGGTGCGCGGCATCGTCCACTCGCCGGCCGTGCCGGGCGAGCCCGGCGAGTTCCTCGTCCTGCCCGGCGCGCACGTCGACGCCGGGGCCCGCCTGTCCGGCGGTACGGTCGTCGGCGCCGGGGCGCACGTCGCCGCGGGCGCCGAGGTCGCCGGCTCCGTCGTCCTGGACGGCGCCCGCATCGAGGCCGACGCGCGGGTGCACGCCTCGATGGTGGGCACCGGCGCCCGGGTCGGCCCCAGGACCGTGCTCGACGGGGTCGTCATCGGCGACCACTCGCTGATCGGCGCCGACAACGAGCTGCGCGACGGCGCACGGATCTGGTGCGGCACCGCCATCCCCGACGCGGCCATCCGCTTCTCCGCCGTCTGAGCCGGCCCCGCGCACCCCGCGCCATCGATCGAGGAACCTGCCATGAGCGCTCCCCGTACCCCCGCCGCCGCCCCGCTCCCCGCCGAGTGGGGCCGCACGCCGCTGACCGTGGTCATGCCCACCTACAACGAGGCGCAGAACCTGCCCACCATGGCCGAGGCCCTCATGGCCCTGCCCCTGGAGGGCCTGCGGCTGCTGGTGGTCGACGACAACAGCCCCGACGGCACCGGCACCATCGCCGACCAGCTCTCCGAGAAGTACAACGAGCCCGGGCGCACCCGCATGGGTGTGCTGCACCGCACCGCCAAGGACGGCCTCGGCCGCGCCTACGCGGCCGGCATGACCCGGGCGGTCGAGGAGGGCGCCGCCTACGTCCTGCAGATGGACGCCGACGGCAGCCACCCCACCGACAAGATCGCCGAAATGCTCGGCGTCGCCCTGGCCACCGGCGCGGACCTCGTCGTCGGCAGCCGCTACGTGCCCGGCGGCACCCTCTCCGACGCCTGGAAGCCCCACCGCAAGCTGCTCTCCCGCTGGGCCAACGCCTACGCCAGCGGCATCCTGGGCACCCGCGTGCGCGACATCACCAGCGGCTTCAACCTCTGGAGCGCGCCCGCGCTGCGCGCCGTCCGGCTCGACACCGTCGACAGCGCCGGCTACAGCTTCCAGGTCGAGACCAAATACCGCGCGCTGCGGGCCGGCTTCACCGTCATGGAGGTGCCGATCCACTTCGAGGACCGCACCGCCGGGGTCTCCAAGATGGACCTCGCCGTCCAACTGGAGTCGGTGGCGATGCCCTGGCGGCTGCGCTCCAGAGCGCTCGGGCACCCCGCGCGCGGCGGCAGGCGCGCCCGCTGAGGGCGGCCGTGGTGCGCGTGCGCGGACACGGCCCCGGGGCCCGCCTGCCGCACCGGACGGCCGTGGCCGCCGCCGTCCTGCTCACCGTCCTGCTGCTGCTCATGGTGGTGCGGCTGCCGTGGTCCGGCGACCTCGGGATGCACGCGGCCGTCCTCGAACGGCTGCGCACCGACCTGATCCACCCGGGCAACCCCCTCGTCGACGCCGACACCGCCAGCCCCTACTACTCGCCGTGGACCGTCGCCCTGGCCCTGGTCGCCGACGCGACGGGCCGGGGGACGTTCGGCGTGCTGCGGCTGGCGGGCCTGGCCGGGCTGGCCGTGCTGGGTACGGGGATCGCCGCCTTCGTCCGTACGTTCACCCGCGCCCGTACGGCCGTGCCGCTGGCGCTGCTGTGCTTCCTGCTGCTGTACGGCACCGTGCCGTTCGCCTGGAGCGGGGTGCCGGGGCTGACCTCGCTGAGCCTGACGCTCGCCTACCCCAGCACGCTGGCCCTGGGGCTCACGCTGCACCTGTGGGCGCTGCTGCGCCGCGCGGTGCGCGACGGCTGGGGGCTGGGGCGGTTCCTGGGCCTGGGGGCGCTGCTGGGGCTGGTGCTGCTGGTGCATCAGTTCACCGGGGCGGTCGCGGTGCTGGGCGCGGTGGCGCTGCTGCTGGGGTCCCGGCCGTGGCCGGACCGCACGGTGCGCAGGCGCCTCGCGGCGGGCGCGGGAGCGGCGCTGGTCCTGCCGCTGTGCTGGCCTTACTACTCGTTCCTCGCGCTGCTCGACGGCGGCCGGCTGAACGCCGTCCACCGGCATCTGTACGCGGGCCTGCCGACGCGGTTCGGGCTGCTGGCGGTGGGAGCGGTGGCCCTGGGGATGCGCTGGCGCCGCGATCACCGCGACCCCCTGGTGCTCATGTTCGTCCTGGGGAGCGCGGTGTTCGCGGCGGGCGGGCTCGGCGGGCACTACGCGTGGGGGCGGGTGCTGCCGGCCGTCCTGATCCCCCCGCAGATCGCCCTGGCCGCCGAGGCGGCAGGGGCACTGGAGGAGCCCCGGACGACGGCGGGCGCGCGGCTGCGGCGGGCCGTGCCCGTGGTGACGGCCGTCGCGCTGGCGGCAGGGGCCTGGGGCCAGGCGGGCGCACTGACGTACGTCCTGCACCGGCAGGCGATCCCCCCGGGGCTGCGGCACGCGCGGGTCATCGCGCTGTGGCCGGACTTCGGCTGGGCGGCGCGCCGGGTGCCCCGGGGCGCCACGGTGCTGACCGCCGACTACTACGCGCTGCGGTCGCTGCCGGCCTACGGCCCGTACACCGTCGCCCCCGCCTACCCCGACCTCTTCCTCCCCGACGAGGAGCGGCGCCACCGGGCCGTCCGGCGCTACTTCGCCCCCACGACCTCCCGGGCCGAGCGGCTCGGCATCCTCAAGGAGTACGGCGTGCGCTGGGTCCTGCAGAAGAACGACGGAACGGGGCCGGCCCCCGGCGACCCCGCCCTCCGGCCGGTGGCACAGGGGCCCCGCGGCCTGACCCTGATGGAGGTCGTGGCCCGGTGAGCGCGAGCACGGCGGGGCACGAGCCCCCGCACGAGCGGACGCCCGGGTGGGAGGACGTCGTCGTGCACCGGCTGCGCGAGCGCGCCTCGTGGCCCGCGCTGACGGCGGCGGTGCTGCTGTACACGCTCAGTTCGGTACGGGCGTACGCCAAGGACCGCACCGGCATCGACAACGCCGTCGTGGTGCGGGCCGCGCACACGCTGCTGGAGGGCGGCTCCCCGTACGCGGACAAGCGGTTCCTCTATCTGCCGGGCGCGGTCTTCGCCGCACTGCCGCAGACGCCGCTCCCGCGCCGCGTGCTGTTCTACGCCGTCCCGCCGGTGACCGGCGCCCTGGTGGCGCTGGGGGTGATGCTGGCCCTGCGGATCTTCGACGTGCGCGCGGACAGCCGGCTGGCAGTGGCGGCGCTCGTGGGGACGGCGCTGTTCGTGCCCTTCCAGAGCCTGGTCTTCCTGGGCAACTGGACGGCGGCGTCGGTGGTGGCCCTCCCGGCCGCCCTGCTGCTCGCGCGGCGCGGCCGCTGGTCGGGGGCGGGAATGGTGATCGGGGCCGCGGTGGCGCTCAAACCCATGCTGGTGCCCGTGCTGCTGCTGTTCGTCCTCGCCCGGCGGTGGCGGGCGCTGGGCTGGGCCGTCGGCCTGCCGGCCGCGCTCTCCCTGGCGGCGGCCTGGGCCATGCCCCGGCCCGGGCTGTTCTTCACCCGCACCCTGCCCTTCCTGCTGCACGGGCAGGACTCCTACGCCCGCCCCTACGACTCGGCCTGGCCGAGCGTGCTGCCCCGGCTCGGAGTGCCGCACACCCTGGCCCTCGTGCTGGCCGTGGCGGCCGGGGCGACGGTGCTCTCCTTCGCCCGGCTGCGCTGGCGCGCCGGGGGCGAGGAGGCGCTGCGGCTGGTGGAGTGCGCTGCGTTGCTGATGCTGGCGGCCTTCGTCGTCTCGCGGCCCGCCTTCCTCAACTACGCGCTGGTCGTGGTGCCGTCGCTGGCCGCCTCGGTGGTGGAACGGGGCGCCGCGGCCCGCTCGGTGTGGTTCTGGATGCCGCTGGTGCCGCAGGTGGGCGGAGTGCCGTGGCCCGGCCTCGACACCGCACAGCGGCACGCCTTCCGGGACGCGGTGATGTACGGCGGGCTGGCGGCGGTGCTCGCGCTGGCGGCGCGGCGGCGGGCGGGGCGGCGGGCGGGGCGGTCCGGTGCGAAGGAACCGGGGAAAGGACTTGTCACTCTCCGTAACGGCGACTACTCTCTGTGTAGGGAAGTCGAGCCCGGAGCGACCCCGGAGTGAGGTGAGCCATGTCCGCCGTCCCCGCCGTCCCCGACGTCAGTGTCGTCCTCATTGTCTACAACGACGCCGGGCGCCTGCCGCGCGCCGCCCGCTCGGTCCTGGCGCAGTCGCTGCACAACCTTGAGCTGATCGTGGTCGACGACTGCTCCACGGACGCCACTGCGCACGTGGCCCGGCAGCTGGCCGCCGCCGACCCGCGGGTCAGGGTGCTGGGGCTGCCGGTGAACAGCGGCGGATGCGGGGCCCCGCGCAACGCGGGCATCGACGCGGCCCGCGCCCCCTATGTGATGTTCCTCGACAGTGACGACGAACTCCCTTACCACGCCTGCAAATCCCTGCTGCTGACCGCCGAACGGACCGGAGCCGACTTCGTCACCGGCGAGGTCACCCGCCTGTTCGAGGAAAGCGGCACCACCGCCCTGTGGTACCCCGAACTCTTCGCCGAGGAACGCCTGGTGACCGGCCTGGCCTCCGCTCCGGAGTACTTCCTGGACCACCTGTCCACCAACAAGCTCTACCGCGCCGGCTTCCTCGCCGCCCACGGCCTGCGCTTCCCCGAAGACCTCCACTACGAGGACCAGCTCTTCTCCGCCCGGGCCTTCGTGCTCGCCCACTCCTTCGCCGTCGTCCCCTGGCCCGTCTACACCTGGCGGCTGGCCGCCGATCCGGCCACCGGGCCGTCCATCTCGTCGAGCCGGCACAAGATCGGCAACGTCGCCGACCGCATCGCCGTCGCCCGGCTCATCGACGACTTCCTCGCAAAATCCGGCAACGGCGGCCTCCAAGTCGCCAAGGACACCAAGTTCCTCCGGCACGACCTGCGCCTGTACCTCGGTGACCTGCCCTTCCGCGATCCGGGATGGACGAAGGAGTTCGCCGCCACGGTCACGCCCTACCTCGCCGGCATCGCCCCCGAAGCCGTCGCCGCCATGCCGCGCGAACAGCAGATCTGCCAGTACTTGCTGCAGACCGGACGGCTCGCGGAAGCCACCGAGTGCGCCCGCACCCTCGACCGCCCGCGCATCGCTCCGCGGCACGTCGTACGGGACGCCGCCGGGCGCACCTACTGGGGCCGGATCCCTCCCGGCGACGAACAGGCCGCCCGGGCACTGGACATCGGCTCCTGGCGCCTGGACGAGCAGCCCTTCGCCACCGGACCCCTGCGGCACGAGATCACCGGCCTGCGGGTCACCGGAACCCGGCTGCGGATCACCCTGCGCACCTACGACCCGGCCCGGCTGCTCGGCGGCGCCGTCCCCGTCACGGCCGCACTGCGCGTGGCCGCCGGCGGGGACGGGCTCACCGTGCCCTTCTCCTACGCGCCGGCCCGGCCCGGCGCACGGGAGCACACCGCCGACTTCGACGTCGACCTGCGTCGCGTCCCGCTCGGTCCCAAGGGGTTCCACGGCAGCCGGCACCCCGTCGTCGTCCTCGAACGCCTCGGGCTCGGCCGCGCAGACCCCCTGCTGGCCCCCCACGCCCTGCCGCCGCACTCGGCGCGCACCGCCGGGCACCGGGTGCGCATCCGGTGCGAGGGGCGTGGCGTCGGACGGCTGGAGCTGCACTGGGAGCGCACCGGCCTCCTCGGCGGCGCCGAGGCCGCGGCGGCGCACCTCGGGCCCCTCGCCGCCGGGGCGGACCGGCTGCACCGAAGACTGACGGGCCCGCAGGCCAAGGCCCTGGTTCACCGGGAGCTGCAGCGGCTGCCCGTCGACGGCGAACTGGTCGTCTTCGAGGCCCTGGAGGGCCGGGGCTACGCCGACAGCCCCCGCTACATCCACGAGGAGGTGCGCCGCCGCGGGCTGCCGCTGCGCTGCGTGTGGTCCCACGCCGGGAGCACCGCCTCCTTCCCGGCGGACGCGGAGCTGGTCCGGCGCGGCAGCTGGGAGTACGTCCGCCTGCTCGCCCGGGCCCGCTACTGGGTGGACTCGCACGGCTTCCCCGCCCTCCTCGCCAAGCGGCCGCAGACCCGCTACCTGCAGACCTGGCACGGGCAGGCCTTCAAGCACATGGGCTTCGACATCCCCGAACTGCGCCTGGCGGGCCCCGAGCAGCGGCGGCGGCATCGCGAGGCCGTCGCCCGGTGGGACGCCCTCGTCTGTCCCAGCGAGGACTTCGAGCGCACCTTCGTGCGCGCCAACGCCTACCCCGGCGAGCTGCTGCACACCGGGCTGCCCCGCAACGACGTCCTCGTCCGCAAGGACGAGCCCGAGCAGCGCGACCGCGCCCTGGCCGCCCGCGAACGCCTGCAGATCCCTGAGGACCGGAAGGTGCTGCTGTACGCCCCCACCTTCCGCGACGGGGCCCGCGGCAGCGGCGAGTCCGTGCGCGTCGACCTCGCCCGGCTGCTGACGGGCCCGGGCGGGGTCGGCGAGGAGTGGACGGTGGTGGTCCGCCCCCACTACTACGAGCACTTCACCGTGCCCCGGGAGCTGGGGCACGCGGTGCGCGACGGCCGGGAGTTCACCGACCCGAACGACCTGATGCTCGCCTCGGACGCCCTGCTCACGGACTACTCGTCGGTGATGTTCGACTACGCCAACCTCGGGCGCCCCATCCTGCTGTACGCCGACGACTACGAGGACTACCGCAGCGCCACCCGCGGGGCCTACTACGACCTGGCCGAGATCGCCCCGGGGCCCGTGCTCACCGACACCGGCGACCTGGCCGCCGTGCTGCGCGACCTGCCGGCGGTGGCCGATCAGTGGGCCGGGGCCTACGCGAAGTTCCGGGCGAGGTTCAACCCCCACGAGACCGGCCGGTCGAGCAAGGCCGTGGTCGACCTGTTCTTCGGGCCATTCTTCGAAGAGGCACAGCGATGACAGAGCCGCAGACGAAGGTGGCGCGGGGAGCGGCCCGGCACCTGTTCCTGGTGGGCATCGACGTGGACTCCCTCGGCGGCTCCCAACGCGTGCTGCACACCCTCGCCCAGGGCTTCGCCGGGCGCGGGCACACCGTCGACCTCGTCGGCATCCGGCCCAGCCCCGAACCGCACCCCTTCGTCGCCGACCCCGCCTACCGGCGCACCACGCTCTACCGCGCCCCCGCCCCACCGGCCCGGCGGGCCGCCTCCCTCGCCGAACGGCTCGGCCCCGCGCACCTGCGCGCGGCCCGTGCCGAGCGGGCCGAGCGCGCCCGGGCCCGCGCTCTGCTGGCCCGGCGCCTGGCCGCGGTGCCGCACGGGGTGCGCGCCCACGTGATCGCCGGCTCGCCGTGGGCGGTGGTGTGGCTGCAGTCGGTGCCCCGCGACCGGCGCATCACGGTCGTCGGGCAGTACCACGAGTCGTTCCTGCAGGCGCGGGCCACGGCCAACCTGCAGCTGATCCTGCAGCACTACCCGGCACTGGAGAAGGCGCTCTTCCTCAGCGAGGCCGACGCCGCCGAGTTCCGGCGCCGGCGTCTGCCCAACGCCGCGGTGATGCCCAACCCGCTGCCGTTCGATCCCCTGCCCGGGCCGTCCGCGCCGGACACCCGCCGCATCGGCGCGGTCGGCCGGCTGGAGGAGGTCAAACGGCTGGACCGGCTGCTCGACGCCTTCGCCACGGCGAGCGCCGTACGGCCCGGCTGGGAGCTGCACCTGTTCGGCGACGGCCCGCAGGAGCCGCAGCTGCGCGCCCTGGCCGCCCGCCTGGGCATCGCCGACCGGGTCCGCTTCCGCGGCAGCGTGCGCGACATGGCCGCCGCCTACCGGGAGCTGTCCGTGCTCGCCCTGACCAGCGAACGGGAGGGCCGGCCGATGGCCCTGGCCGAGGCGTCCGCGGCCGGAGTGCCGTGCGTGAGCTTCGACCTGTCGGGCGGGGTCCGGGAGCTGGTCGCCGACGGACGGACGGGCACCCTCGTGCCGCACGGCGACACCGAGGCGTTCGCCGCCGCGCTGGGGGAGCTGATGGCGGACGGTGCGTTGCGGGAGCGGTACGGCAGGGCGGCCCGCGCCCACGTCGCGCCCCTGGCCCTGCCGGCAGTGCTGGACCGCTGGGAAGCGCTGTTCGAAGAAATCGACCGATGAGGAACCGGGGGGCAAGAGATGGCAACGCTAGGCGTCGTCGTGCCGGGACCGGGGCGTGCGCAGCACGGCCGGCAGCAGTCCGGCCAGGGGGAGCCTGACCGGCACGGGCCGCCCGGCCGGGCGCGGCCCCGGAGCGGCAGGCCGTCGCGCGGGCAGCCGGTGCATGAGCATCCTGCGCACCCGGCGCAGGACGACCCCGGCCGCGCAGCGCACCCCGGGCGCCAGCCGCAGGGCGAGCGAGCCGGCGCCGGTCGTGCAGGGCCGGGCCAGCAGCACGCCGCAGCGCAGCCCGAAGCGGACGCACGGGCGCGTGCGGACGGCGACGGCCCGGGTGGCGGTGCGCAGCACCCCGCCGTGGGTGCAGTGGATGCGCACCCGGACGTCCCACGCCTGCGGCAGCCCCGGGCCGTCGCGGTGGCCGCGGACGGCCAGCTGCGCCAGGTCCAGGTCGAGGGCGGCCCGCCAGCAGGCGCCGTCCCGCGTGAGGGGGGCGGAGTGCTCGACGACGGCCGCACCGTCCCGCAGCCGCAGGTCGACGTCCACGGTGTGCGGGTCCGCGGCGGCCAGCCGGCCGTAGATCTCGTGGATGTGCAGCCGCAGCCTGGCGCGCAGGCCGGGGCCGGGCAGCAGCGTGGCGTCCACGGTGACCGGCAGCCGGCGGGCCGGCTTGGCGCCCGGGCCGGTGAGCCCGTCCAGGGCGGCCTGCGGCAGGTCGGCAGCCCACACCGGTTCGCCCGCGGCCTCGGCGTAGGGCGGCAGCAGCCGGGCGGGCCGGGCCGCGAGCTGGGCGAGGCGGTCGAGGTCGCGCGGGGCGGGGGAGGCGAGGACCACCCGGGCGATCCAGCGGGCGGGCGCGCGGGCGGCCCGCAGGTCGGCCTCCTCGCAGCCGGCCAGCCAGTCGCGGGTCACCCGCCACCAGGCGCGGCGGTAGGCCGGGCCGTGCCCGGGCAGCTCCCGGACGTACATGCGCAGGTCGTGGTCGAGGAACTTCACCCGGGCGGCGTGTGCGAGCGGTTCCTTGCCGGCCTCCTCGAGCACCGCGACGCCCTGCCGGTGCGCCCGCAGGCGCGCCTGCCAGTTCTCCACGCGCCGGCGGTCCAGGGACAGGGAGGCGCGGGCGGCGTTGCGCCGCACGTGCCAGATGTAGACGGTGTCGGGCACCAGGGCCAGCCGGGGGCCTGCGGCCAGCAGCCGTGCGCCGAAGACGAAATCCTCGTAGGGGAAGCGGCCGTCGGGGAAGACGATGCCGTGCCGGGTGAGGAAGGCGCGTGCGTAGAGCTTGTTGACGCACAGGGTGTCCCGCACCAGGGCCGGTTGGTCCTCAGGGGAGTCGTGGACGACGGCCCGCCGGTACAGCTGCGGCTGCCAGGGGGTGTCGCGGCCGAGGGGGAGCTCGCGGCGCACGCACAGCCCCGCAGCGACCGGCACCTCGTGTGCGAGGGCTGCTGCCAGCAGGGCCGGCACGGCCCCGTGGGGGAGTACGTCGTCGCTGTCGAGGAACATCACGTACGGCGCGGTGGCCGCCCGGACGCCGTCGTTGCGCGGGGTGCCGCAGCCGCCGCTGTTGACCGGGCGGTGAACGACCCTCAGGCGCGGTTCGCCCGCGGCCAGACGGTCCAGGAGCGGGCCGGTCCGATCGGTGGAGGCGTCGTCCACCGCGATGACCTCGGCGACCGCCGGGCCCTGGCCGAGGGCGGAGCGCACGGCATCGGCGATGTGCGCGGCGTCGTCGTAGCCGATGACGATCACGCTGACCTGTGCTCCGGGGATTCCGCTCCCGTTCACTGCCATAGCACTCAGTTGTATCCAATAAGTATGCCTAATCGGGGCATTCTGGGACCGCGTGTGGCCCGGTCGCAGGGGGAGGGGTACGGAAATGGAACATGTGGCGGAGCTGACCGCCCCGCGGGGCGCGTCACGCGCCACGCCGGGGCCGGCGCCCCGGGGCCGGCCCTTCGCGGTGCCGGTCGCGGTGGTCGTCCCCGCCGCCGTGATGCTCTTCCTGGGGCTGTGGGGGCTGGACCGGGGCACCATGTGGCGCGACGAGGCGGCCACCTTCCAGATCGCGCGCCGCAGCCTGCCGGAGATCTGGCGGACGCTGGGCCACGTGGACGCCGTCCATGGCCTGTACTACCTCCTGATGCACCCTCTCCTGGCCCTGCGGGCCGACGAGACCGTGCTGCGCCTGCCCTCCGTCGTGGCCGCGGCGGTCACCGCCGGGCTCGTCGGGGCGATCGGCAGCCGGCTGGCCGGCCCCCGGGCGGGCCTGTGGGCCGGCCTGCTCTACGCGGCGACGCCGTTCGTCAGCCACTACGCCCAGGAGGGTCGCTCGTACGCCCTGGTCGCCGCCGGAGCCGCGCTGGCCACCTGGCTGCTGCTGGAAGCGGTGGAGCGCCAGGAGCCGGGCCGGTACGGGCCCTGGGCGGCCTATGCGGCGGTGGTGGCGGTCACCGCGCTGCTGCACGAGTTCGCGATCCTGCTGCTCGCCGCGCACGGCGCCACCCTGCTGCTCTCGCGCGTGCCGTGGCGGGTGTGGCGCGGCTGGGGCTGCGCGGCGGCCGCCGCGTGCACGCTCCTCGTCCCCCTGGTGGTCGTCTCGCAGGGGCAGAGCGAGCAGGTTTCCTGGCTGCGCACCCCCGGCCCGGAGCAGGCCGGGGCACTGCTCGACGCCTTCGCCGGCCCGCAGGCTGCGGTCGTCACCGTCACCGTGCTGCTGGCCGGCCTCGCCTGCGTCCTGCCGCTGCCGCGCACTGGCCGGCTCGGTGCGACCCAGGTCGCCCTGCCGCTGGCCGTGGTGCCGCCGGTGCTGTTGTACGCCGCATCCCATTGGCAGCCGCTGTTCCTGGACCGCTACCTGCTCTTCTGCCTGGCCGGCATCCCGCTGCTCGCGGCGGCGGGCGCCGAGCGCATCCTCGGCCTGCTGCCGTGGCGGCGCCTCGCCGCGGTGGCCGGGGTCGCGGCGGTGGCGGTGGCCTTCGTCGTCCAGCTGCCGCAGCAGGAGCGCGAGCGCCTGCCCGCGAGCCGGGGCGACGAGCTGGCCCGGGTCGCCGCGGTGGTCGGCAAGCAGGCCCGGCCGGGCGACGCGGTCCTCTTCCTCCCGCTGCACGAGCGGCGCATATCCCTGGCCTACCCCGGCGCCTTCACCGGGCTGCGCGACGTCGCGCTCGCCCGCTCGCCCGCCGCCTCCGGCACCCTCTACGGGCAGGAGACGAGCGCCCCACGGCTGCGGGACCGCCTGCAGCAGCTCCCGCCCCGGCAGCGGCTGTGGGTGGTGTGGGACACGACCACGGTCGGCACGCCGTGGTTCCGGGCCCAGCGCGCCGAGACGGCGAAGCGTGCGGTGCTCGACGCGCTGTACCGGGAGGAGTCCACGGTCTTCGTGCGCGGCGGGGCGGTCTCCCTGTGCACCCGCGTCCCCCTCACTTGACCGCGCCCGCCATCACCCCGCTGACGAACTGCCGCTGGAAGGCGAAGAAGACGGCCAGTGGCACGACCATCGACAGGAAGGCCCCCGATGCCAGGACGTCGACGTTGTCCCCGAACTGCCGCACCTGCTGCTGCAGCGCCACCGTGATCGGCGGATTGCCGCTGTCCGCGAAGATCAGCGCGACGAGCATGTCGTTCCACACCCACAGGAACTGGAAGATGCCCAGCGAGGCGATCGCGGGCCCGCCCAGCGGCAGCACCACCCGCGTGAACAGGCGCAGTTCGCCCGCTCCGTCCAGGCGCGCCGCCTCCAGCAGCTCGCGCGGTATCTCCGCGAAGAAGTTGCGCAGCAGGAACACCGCGAAGGGCAGCCCGAAGGCGGTGTGGAAGAGCACCACGCCCACGGTCGTCTCGAAGATCCCCAGGGTGTTGAAGAGCTTGGCCACCGGGATCAGCGCGATCTGCACCGGCACCACCAGCAGCCCGACCACCAGCAGGAACCACCAGTCGCGCCCGGGGAAGTCCAGCCAGGCGAAGGCGTAGCCGGCCAGCGCGCCGATCACGATGACCAGCACCGTCGCCGGCACGGTGATCAGCGCGGTGGTCAGGAGGGAGTGCATCACGTGCTCGTTGCCGAACAGCGAGCGGTAGCTGGCCGTCGTCAGCTGCCCCGGGTGGGCGAGGACCTGCCACCACCCCGACGCCGCGATGTCGGACTTGTCGCGCAGGGAGGACAGCAGCAGCCCCACCGCCGGTGTCAGCCACACCAGGCCGACCACGACGAGGAAGACCCGCACGGCGCCCCCGCCGAGCCGGGCGGTGATCCGGGCCGCCAGGGAGCGCCTGCCCCGTACGACCGTGCCGGCGGTGGTGGTCATCGCCGCTCCTTCCGTTCCCGGCGGATCCGGCGCAGGTTCATGACCATCACCGGGGTGACGAGCAGCAGCAGGAGGACGGCGATCGCACTGCCCACGCCCTGGTTGACGTTGGTGCCGAAGGACGACTGGTACAGCTGCAGGGCCAGGACGTTGGCGTTGTCCAGGCTGGAGCCGGGGGCGATGATGTAGACGAGGTCGAAGATCTTCAGCACGTTGATCATCAGCGTGACGACGACGACCGCCAGCACCGGCGCCAGCAGCGGCACGGTCACCCGGCGGAAGACCTGCCATTCGTTCGCGCCGTCGACCCGTGCCGCCTCCAGCAGTTCGCGCGGCACCCCGGCCAGGCCCGCCGCGATGAGGACCATCGCGAAGCCCGCCCACATCCAGATGTACGCGCCGATGATGGACGGCGTCACCAGCGCCGGGCCGAGCCAGTCGACGCCGTTGTAGGCGGTGGCGAAGTTCGCGGCGGGCAGCCGCAGCAGGGCCCCGTCGGCCGCCGGCGGCAGCGTGAAGGTGCCGTCCGACGCGGTGGTGGCCGAGGCGACCGTGCGGCCGTCCCGGACCGCCTCCACCGTCACGCCGGCGAGCCCCTTCTCGCCCCGGTCGATGGCGCCCGGCGCACCGCCGCCGCCCCGGGTGAAGTCCAGCCACACCGTGCCGGTGATCTTCCCGGCCGCCGGCCGGGCCGGGGCGGCGTCCTTCGCCCCGGCGACGTCCTCCGGCTTGACGGCCACCAGCGGCATCAGCACCGGCGAGCCGGCCCGTACCGCCGCCCACGTCGTGTACGCGCCGCCGCCGGCCTCCTTCAGCCCGGTGTTCGGCCGGGGCCGGGCCCCGGGGTAGGGGGCCGGCGCGGCGAAGGTGTCGTGGATGCCGACCCAGACGGCGTTGGCCACGCCGCGGTCCGGGTCCTGCTCGTACACCAGCCGGAAGATGATGCCCGCGGCGAGCATGGAGATCGCCATCGGCATGAAGACGACCAGCTTGAACGCCGTGCCCCAGCGCACCCGTTCGGTGAGCACCGCGAAGACCAGGCCCAGCGCGGTGGCCACCGTCGGTGCGACGACGACCCACACGATGTTGTTGCGCAGGGCCGTGCGGATGCGGGCGTCGGTGAAGACCTCCTGGTAGTTGTCCGCACCCGCGAAGGAGGTGCCGGAGGCGTCGAAGAGGCTGCGGTAGACCGAGTAGCCGATGGGATAGAGGACGAGTGCGCCCAGCAGGGCCAGGGCGGGCAGCAGGAAGCAGGCCGCCACCCAGCCGCGGGTGCCCCGAACGCCGCCGCGCCGGCCCGGCCCCGGGGCGGGGACGGGCGGTGCGGCCTTCGGGGGCGGCGGTGCGGACGGAGGCGCGGTCGCGGTGGTCATCCGTGCCGCTCCCGTCAGTTGCCGAAGGCCTTGGCCGCGTCGGCCTCCAGCCGCTGCTGGGTGCCCGCCACGTCCGAGGGGTTGCGCAGGAAGTCCTGCAGCTGCTTCCACTCGCCCTGTCCGGGCTTGCCGCCGAAGGCGGCGGGTGCCTGGTCGGACATGTCGAAGCGGAAGTCGTCGCCGGCTGCGACCACGGCCTTGGCGATCGAGCGCAGCACGTCGTCCGGGTAGGTGGCGGGGTCGAGGTTCTTGTTGGCGGAGACGAAGCCGCCGTCCTTCGCCCAGACGGCCGCCGCGTCCGGGGAGGCCAGGAAGGTCAGCAGGGCCTGCGCGGCCGGGCCGTCCTTGAGGATGGTGCCCACGTCGCCGCCGGTGACCACCGGGGAGCGGCCGCCGACCGCCGGGAAGGGGAAGACCTTGGCGTCCGAGCCGATCCTCGCCTTCGCCCCGATGATGTTGGCCGCCGCGAAGTCGCCCTCGAAGACCATGGCGGCCTTGGCCTTCTCGCCGCCGCTGAAGGTCTGCGTCACCGACGTCGGGAACTGGACCTGCAGCGCCCCGTCGTTGCCGCCTGCCAGCAGTTCCCTCTTGCCGAAGAGCTGGGCGAGCGTGGTCAGGGCGTCCTTGACCGACGGGTCGGTCCACTTGATCTTGTGCTGGGCCAGCTGGTCGTACTTCTCGCGGCCGGCCTGGGAGAGGTAGACGTTCTCGAACCAGTCCGTCAGCGTCCAGCCGTCCGCGCCGCCCACCGAGACGGGGGAGACTCCGTAGTCGGCGACGGCCTGGGCCGTGCGCAGGAAGTCCGCCCACGTCGCCGGCGCCTTGACCCCCGCCGCCTCGAAGATCTTGGTGTTGTACCAGACGAGGGACTTGTTGGTGGCCTTGAAGTACACCCCGTACTGCTTGCCGTCGGCCGAGCCGAGGTCCTGCCAGCCCTGGGCGAAGTTCTTCTTGAGCTGCGCGACGGCATCGGGCCCCAGCGGCTTGAGCCACCCCTTCTTGGCGAACTCCCGCAGCGCCCCCGGCTGTTGCAGCAGGGCCACGTCCGGCGGGTCGCCGCCGGCCACCTTCGAACCGATGAACGCCGACATGTCGTCGCCACTGGGCACGTACGCGACCTGGGCCCCGGTGCGCCGGGAGAACTCGGTCAGCACCTTGGTGAAGCTCTTCTGCTCGGCGCCCGTCCACACGGCGGTCACCTTCAGCTTCTGCCCGTCGAGCTTGGGCAGTTGCACGGTGTGGGGTACGACGTCGGAGGCGCCCGGCGCCGGGGCGGAGCTCTTCGCCGCCCCGGCGTCCTTGTCGTCGCCGCTGTCGCTGCACCCGGCGGCCGCCAGGGCCAGCGCTCCCACCACGGCCACGGCCCGGGCGCGCCGGCCGGCCCGCGTTCTGCGCCCGCCCGGTGCCCCGCGCCCGGCACCCGCGCCGTGGGCGGCGAGCACCGCGCGTATCGCGCGGAGCGGTGTGCGTGTTGCCGTGCGCATGGCCGTACCTCCCGTGCCCGGTTCCCCGCAGGCGGCCGCGCCGTCCGTCGTCCCGGTGAGCGGCCGCACTCCCGTGCGACAGTCCTACGCCCGGGGCCAGGCCGCCGCAATACCGTCTCCGGTGTCAACCGGGCCATCGTGACCGTGATGTGACGCGGAATCGGCACGCGCCGGGCACCTGCGGCGCAGCCGCTTCACACCCGCGCCGTGCGGCACACCCGCCACCGCGGGGCGGTGCTGCCGCGCTGGGGCCCGGCCCCACCGGGGCGGAACATCAACTGCGGGCCGTCGGTGGCTGATCGCGCAGTTCCCCGCGCCCCTTGCGGGGCGCCGTGGTGCCGCGACGCAGCGCCCCGTAAGGGGCGCGGGGAACTGCGCGACAAGCCACGACGCGCCCGCAGACAAGGTGCCGTGCTCGCCCGGCAGAGCCGCAGATCGGCACTGCCTCGCGCCCCTACGGGGCGCTACAGCAGTGCCGGTGCCGCCTCCGCGCCCGCGGACTGCGCCGCGCGTTGCAGCGCGCTCGCCAGCAGGGCGAGGTCGGTCGGTCCGTTGCCGAGCTCGCGCACCGGGCGGCGGGTGGGCGGGTCGCCCATGCGCTCCCAGTCCAGCGTCACCACGGTCGGGCGCAGGGTCGCCGTCCGCGGGATGCGGCCGGTCACGCGCCCCGCCTGGAACGGCGTCGTCGCGTCGTCGTCGGGCCGCTGCAGCCGGCCGCGGCCCGGGGCGGGTTCGCCGGCGGTGGCGCCGTCCGGGCCCGCCGCCGCGCCGCCGGGCGCGTCCGCCGAGGGCGGTGCGATCTCCAGCGTCACCCGCAGGCCGGCCCGTTCGACGGCGGCGGTGTCGGCGGTGCGCTCGGGACGGCCGGACGCGGCGATCAGGTGGATGCCCAGCCGTTCGCCGTCGCGGGCCACCGCCTCCAGCGCCCGTACCACCGAACCGGCGGCCGGCCGGCCCGTACTGCCCAGCGCCGGCGCGACCAGCGCGTCGTAGTCGTCGACGAGGACGACGAGCCGCGGCAGCGCCGTCTGCGCGGTGCGCACCGGCCCCCCGCGCTGCGTGCGCAGCTTGAGCGTGCCGCTGGACGCGGTCTCCAGGTCCTCGCCGGCGGCGTCCGCCGGGCGGCGCGGCGCGCCGACGCCCGGGTCGGGGGCGGGATTGCGCTCGTGCCAGCCGGCGAAGTCGAGGGTGCCCAGCAGCTCGGCGCGGCGCTTGAGCTCCGAGCCGAGCGCCTGGGCGAACTCGCGCATCCGCACCGGGTCCGCGGCGGCCAGGTACGTCGAGACGTGCGGCAGGTCGGTGCACACGCGCAGGCCCTCGCCGCGTTCGGCGGCGGCGCCGTCGACCAGGACCAGCGAGAGCCGGTCGGGTCGGTCGCCGGCCGCCAGCGAGGCGGCGAGCGAGCGCAGCAGCTCCGTCTTCCCGCTGCCGGGGCCGCCCTCGACGACCAGGTGCGGCCCGTCCGCCGCGACGTCCACGCACAGCGGCCCGTGCGGGCCCGCGCCCAGCACCGCCACCGCCCGCCCGCCGGGCCGGGTGGCCCGGTCGGCGGCGGCCGCCCAGCGCGCCGTCAGCGAGGCGGGGGTGGCCCGGGCCAGGCCCAGCTCGTCCAGCAGGCGCGCCGAGCGCGGGAGCGCCACCGCGACGGGGGAGGCGTGCGCGGGGTCGCCGGAGTTCTCGGCCACGCGCAGGGGGGCCAGGGCCCGGGCGAAGCGCTCGGCCCAGGCGGCGGAGACGGCGGCGACGCCCGCGACGGCCGTCGTGCCCGTGCCCGGCTCGGCTCCCGTGCGGTCGATGACCTGCACCACGGTGGCCACCTCGCCGCTGAGCAGGGCGACCGTGCCGCACCGGTCGAAGGCGGGGGAGACCGCTGCCGCCGTGGCGAGCGTGGCCGTCACGGGCGAGGACGGCGTGGCCGCCGGCGCCTGCGCCAGGCACAGCAGGTGGACGCCCACGGCGGGGCCGCAGGCCGCCAGCCGCGCGACGGACTCGCGCAGCGCGGCCGTTCCGGGGTCGCCGTCGACGACCACCACGGTGTACGGCCCGCGGTGCCGCTCGGCGGCGGCGGCCACCGCCTCGGCCGGGGCGCCGGCCCAGCCGGTGCCCAGCGGGCCGTCGTCCAGCCGCCGCACGAGCTCGGCCACGCGGGCCTCGGCCTGCTCGCGGTCGTAGGCGAGCAGCAGCCGGCAGTCCTGCCCGTGCACGGGGCGGACGTGCGGCAGCCAGCCCAGCCACGACCACTGCGCCACCCGTTCCTCGGCGGGGCGCGCCCGGTCGGCGCTGATCAGGACGACTTCCAGGGCGCCGGGCGCGTGCAGCGCGGCCAGCTGGGCCAGGACGGACCGGGCCAGCCCCGCCAGCCGCTCCTGCGGGCCCGCCAGTCCCAGGGCGCCCGCGCGTCGCAGGTCCGCGGTCACCGGTACGGACGGCAGCGGCCCGCCGCCGTCGGCCGCGTAGCGGTCGGCGGTGCCCAGGCGCACGGTCAGCAGGTCGGGGTGGTCCGGGCCGCGCTCCCACAGCCGCGGGCCGGGGCCGAGCGCCGTGAGCAGGACGGCGGCCGGGTCCGGCCACCGCTCGCGCAGCACGGCCGCGGCGGAGGGGGCGCCCTGCGGTGCGCCGTCCTCGGCGGGGGCGCCCTCGCCGTCCCGCCCGGGCTCCGGGCGCTGCCCGGCGCCGCGGCCGCCCGCCCGGCGGCGGGCCCAGGCCCCTATGCCGCGCGCCCGGCGCCGGCCCTCGGCGGGCTCCGGTGCACGGTCCGCGTCGCCGTCCGGCACGGCCCCGGCGAGGTGGGCGAAGCCGGCGGTGCGGCCGACGCCGCCGGGGCCGGGCGGCGGGGCGTCCGGCCCGGGGGTGCCGATGCTGCCGGTGTGCCGCACCGGGCGCCCGGCGGGCGCGGCCGGGCCCTGCTCGGGCACCGCCCAGGACGGCGTGCGCGCGGCCCGGGCGTCGGGCCCGTGCTCCCCGCCCCGGGGCACGCCGCTGGGCGGGGTGCGCGTGTCGTCGTCCGGCCGGGGGCCGGGGACGCCCGTACGCCCGGTGCGGGCCTGCCCGTCGCGGGGGCCCGGGACGCGTGCGGCGCCCGCCGCGGGCAGGTGGGCGTAGCCGGCGTGCGCGGCGGTGCTGCCGGCGGGGTGGGCGCCGGCGCCGGGCAGCGGCACCCGCAGGTGCCCCTCGCCGTCGGGCGCGGCCGGCAGGACCGGCGGCGCGCTGCCGGCACCGGTCCCGCCCAGGGTCAGCGTGGACTCGCCCACGTGCACCAGCGCGCCGGGCACGAGCGGGACGGGCGCGGTGCCGACGCCCTCGCCGTCCAGCCGGGTGCCGTTGGTCGAGCCCAGGTCGCACAGGGTGACCGCGCCGTCGTCGGCGACGGTCACGGCGCAGTGCAGCCGGGAGACGTCGGGGTCGTCCAGGGGGATGTCGGCGGCGCTCGACCGGCCGATGCGCACTTCGCCGCCGTGCAGCAGGTGCACACCGCCCGCGTCGGGGCCCGAGACGACGTGCAGGCGGGCGTCGGCCGCGCCGGCGACGGGCGGGTGCTCCGGCCCGGCCGGGGCGCCCAGGGCCAGCACCGCCCCGTCGATCAGCGGCGGCTCGCCCAGGGCGCAGCGCTGGGGGTCGAGGCGCTCGCTGCCGGCGTGCACCGCGACGGTGCCGCCGCCGAGGTCCGAGCCGGCCGCCGCCACGGCCGCGGCCAGGCCGCTGGTGACGGCGGCCAGGGCGGTGCCGGCGGGGGCGGTCACGAGCACGTCGCAGGCGCACGTGGCGTGGCCGCTGAGCGGCCCGAGGACGGTCAGCCGGATCTGCATCGCCGTCAACGGTCCCTTCTGCCCGGCGGGCGGGGCGGGCAGAAGGCAAGGCCCCTCCCCGCACCCGGCACGGGCGCGTCGGCTCGTACAGGTCAGCGCGTCGCCCGGGGGGCTCCCGCTCCCCTTCGGCGGCGCGCGTGCTGGCATGCATCCTCGCACCTGCACGCGGCGACGCGCCCGGCGAGCGTCGATTCGTGATCTTGAACGACCGGACGGGCGCGTCGGTCCTTTCGACCATGGCCGGCACCTGGCCTGTTTCTTTTGAAGAAAGTCTGGTCGGGATCGTTTTCCTGCGGTTGTTGGTGCTGTCGCCGACAGCGGCGGGCCGGGCGCGGCAACCTTCGGCCGCCGGGTCGCGTCTTTCCCCAAAGCCCCACCGGAGCCCCACCGGATTCGTCCGGCCGACGGTCGGTGCGGCAGCACTACAGTGGGCGGAAGGCGAAAGCCGCCGAGACCAGTCCGATGACGACCAGGGAGCGCATGACGTGCGGCCGGTAGGCAGCAAATACCTGCTCGAGGAGCCGCTCGGACGCGGAGCCACGGGAACCGTGTGGCGGGCCCGCCAGAGGGAGACGGCCGGGGCCGAGGCGGCCGTGGCCGGCCAGCCGGGCGAGACCGTCGCCATCAAGGTGCTCAAGGAGGAGCTGGCCAACGACGCCGACGTCGTGATGCGCTTCCTGCGCGAGCGCTCGGTCCTGCTGCGCCTGACGCACCCCAACATCGTGCGCACCCGCGACCTGGTCGTCGAGGGCGACCTGCTGGCCCTCGTCATGGACCTCGTCGACGGCCCCGACCTGCACCGCTACCTCCGCGAGAACGGCCCCTTCACCCCCGTCGCCGCGGCGCTGCTCACCGCACAGATCGCCGACGCCCTGGCCGTCAGCCACGCCGACGGCATCGTCCACCGCGACCTGAAGCCCGCCAACGTGCTGCTGCGCAACGACGGCGGGCAGATGCACCCGATGCTGACCGACTTCGGCATCGCGCGCCTGGCCGACTCCCCGGGCCTGACCCGCACCCACGAGTTCGTCGGCACCCCCGCCTACGTCGCCCCGGAGTCCGCCGAGGGGCGCCCGCAGACCTCCGCCGTCGACGTCTACGGCGCCGGCATCCTGCTGTACGAGCTGGTCACCGGCCACCCGCCGTTCGCCGGCGCGACCGCGCTGGAGGTGCTCCACCAGCACCTGAGCGCCGAGGCGCGCCGCCCCTCGACCGTCCCCGAACCGCTGTGGACGGTCATCGAGCGCTGCCTGCGCAAGCGCCCCGAGGAGCGCCCGAGCGCCGAGAACCTCGCCCGCGCCCTGCGCGTGGTCGCCGCCGGCATCGGTGTGCACGCCTCCCCGGCCCAGGCCGAGGCCGCCCTCGGCGTCGCCGGGCTGCTCGCCCCCGACCCGCAGCCCACCGAGGTGCCCGGCACGGGAGCGGCCGCCGCCGACGCCCAGGCCACCCAGGTGCTGCCCGCCGGCTCCGGCGCGCCCGCCGGGTACGACCCCGACGCAGCGACCAGCGTGCTGCCCAGCACGTCGGCCGGCCCCGGTGCCGACCCCACCCAGGTGCTGCCCGCCGGCTCCGGTCCGCGGGGCTCCGCCGACCCCACGCGCGCCATGCCGCCCGTGCCGCCCGGCCCCCCGCAGCAGCCGGGCGAGGACCCGCACCCCTGGCAGACCCAGCTGCGCGCGGCCCGCGACCGCAACGAGCAGACGCAGTACCTCGACCCCGGCGAGGACCCGCTGCGCCGCCGTCCCACCCGTCGTCAGGCGCCCCAGCCGCCGCAGCCCCCGCAGCAGCAGTACGGCCAGCAGCAGCAATACGGCCACCAGCAGCAGTACGGGCAGCAGCAGTACGGCCAGCAGCCGCCCCGCCGGGCCCCGCAGCCGCCTCAGCCCCAGCCGCAGCAGTCGTACACGCCCTCGCGCGCGCCGCGGTACCAGACGCCGCAGCCCCCGCAGGCGTACGCGCCCCAGCCGTACGCCGCCCCGCGGGCGCCCGAGCCGGCCGCCGCGCCGCCGCGCCGGGAGCCGCGCCCGCCGCGGCAGCGCAGCGCCAACCCCATGCACATCCCGGGCCTCGGCTGCCTCAAGGGCTGCCTGTTCATGATCGTCCTGCTGGTGGTCGGCTCCTGGCTCGTGTGGGAGTTCACCCCGCTCAAGGACTGGGTCGCGGACGGCAAGAGCTTCTGGGACGCCACGTGGGACTGGGTGACCAGCGTCAAGGACTGGATCGGCGACCTCGTCTCCAGCGGCTCGGGCAGCTCCGGCGGCTCGGAGAGCGTCGTTCCGTAGCCGCCCGGGCCCCCGGCGGCCCGAATCTGTCGATATGTCGACACCCGAAGGGTGTTTTCTGCCGCAGAAGTGACGGTTGGCGCCGAATCGGAGTCCCCAACTCCCCTCCGGCCGCGTAGCTTGGTCGCCGGCGCGGTCGGCCACTGCCGGCCGCACGCCGAGGCACTGTCGTCGAATGGCGGAGGAGTCGGGGAACAGTCTTGGCACGGAAGATCGGCAGCCGGTACACCGCCCACCAGGTCCTCGGGCGCGGCAGCGCCGGAACGGTCTGGCTCGGCGAGGGCCCCGAGGGCCCCGTCGCCATCAAGCTCCTGCGCGAGGACCTCGCCTCCGACCAGGAGCTCGTCGGCCGCTTCGTCCAGGAGCGCGCCGCCCTCCTCGGTCTCGACCACCCCCACGTGGTCGGCGTGCGCGACCTCGTCGTCGACGGCGCCGACCTCGCCCTGGTCATGGACCTCGTCCGCGGCACCGACCTGCGCACCCGTCTCGACCGCGAGCGGCGCCTGGCACCCGAGGCCGCCGTCGCGGTCGTCGCCGACGTCGCCGACGGCCTCGCCGCCGCGCACGCCGCCGGAATCATCCACCGCGACGTCAAGCCGGAGAACGTCCTCCTCGACATGCAGGGCCCCCTCGGCCCCGGCGGCGCCCACCCCGCCCTGCTCACGGACTTCGGCATCGCCCGCCTCGTCGACGCGCCGCGCCCGGCGCCGGCCCGCGAGCGCGCCGCCACCGCGGACGGCGCCCGCGTCCCCGCCCAGCGCAGCGTCATCGGCACGCCCGACTACCTCGCCCCCGAGATCATCGAGGGCCTGCCGCCGCGCGCCTCCGTCGACGTCTACGCCCTGGCCACCGTGCTGTACGAGCTGCTGGCCGGCTTCACGCCCTTCGGCGGCGGCCACCCCGGCGCGGTGCTGCGCCGGCACGTCACGGAGACCGTGGCGCCCCTGCCCGGCATCCCCGACGAGCTGTGGCAGCTGATCGTCCAGTGCCTGGCCAAGGCCCCGGCGTCCCGGCTGCGGGCCTCCGAGCTCGCCGCCCGGCTGCGCGAGCTGCTGCCCGGGCTGGCGGGCATCCCGCCGCTGGACATCGACGAACCGGAGGACGCCCCCGCGGGCGCCGGTCCCGCCGGCCCGGAGGGCACTCCCGCCCGCCCGGTCGCGGGCGTGCCCGAACCGCGCCGGCGCGGGGCCGTGCCGCTCGTCCCGGGCGGCAGGCCCGACTCCAACCGCGACACCCACACCAGCATGCGCGTGCCCGGCCCCGAGGAGCTCGCCGGCGGCGCCCACGGCACGGCCCGGGCGCCCCGGATGCCGGGGCAGCGCCGGGCCGGCTCGGCCCGCCACCGCACGCACGCGGAGGAGGTGCGCAGGCGCCGCATCCGGCTGGGTGCGGCGGCGGTGGCCCTGGCGGCGGTCGCGGGCGTGGGCGGCTGGTTCGCCACGGGCGGCGGGTCGGACGCGGGGGACGCGAAGCCGGGCGGCAAGCACTCCCCGGGAATCCACCGCCAGGTCCCACCGGCGGACCCCTCGGTGGCGCCCCTGCGGTAGGCGGCCCCGGGCCGCACCACCCCCCGGGGTTCCGGGGGGTGCGGCCGCGGCGAGCGGCAACCGACGGACCGGGGAACCCGGCACAGCCGTTAGGCTGGGTGCGTGGCAGTCGTTGATGTATCCGAAGAGCTGAAGTCCCTCTCCTCGACCATGGCGTCGATCGAGGCCGTTCTGGACCTCGACAGGATGAGGGCCGACGTCGCCGTGCTCGAGGAGCGGGCGGCGGCCCCGTCCCTGTGGGACGACCCCGAGGCCGCGCAGAAGATCACCAGCCAGCTGTCGCACCTGCAGGCGGAGCTGCGCAAGACCGAGGCCCTGCGCAGCCGCATCGACGACCTCGCGGTGCTCTTCGAGCTCGCCGAGGCCGAGGGCGACGCCGACACCTTCGCGGAGGCCGAGGCGGAGCTCGTCTCGGTGCGCAAGGCGCTGGACGAGATGGAGGTCCGCACCCTCCTGTCCGGCGAGTACGACGCCCGTGAGGCCCTGGTCAACATCCGTGCCGAGGCCGGCGGCGTGGACGCCTCCGACTTCGCCGAGCGCCTGCAGCGCATGTACCTGCGCTGGGCGGAGCGCCACGGCTACAAGACCGAGGTCTACGAGACCTCGTACGCCGAAGAGGCCGGCATCAAGTCGACCACCTTCACCGTCCAGGCGCCGTACGCCTACGGCACCCTCTCCGTCGAGCAGGGCACGCACCGCCTGGTGCGCATCTCGCCCTTCGACAACCAGGGCCGCCGCCAGACCTCCTTCGCGGGCGTCGAGGTGCTGCCGGTCGTCGAGCAGACCGACCACGTCGAGATCGACGAGTCCGACCTGCGCGTCGACGTCTACCGCTCCTCCGGCCCCGGCGGCCAGGGCGTCAACACCACGGACTCCGCGGTCCGCCTGACCCACCTGCCCACCGGCATCGTCGTCTCCTGCCAGAACGAGCGCTCGCAGATCCAGAACAAGGCGACCGCCATGAACGTCCTGCAGGCCAAGCTCCTGGAGCGGCGCCGCCAGGAGGAGCAGGCGAAGATGGACGCGCTCAAGGGCGACGGCGGCAACTCCTGGGGCAACCAGATGCGTTCGTACGTCCTGCACCCGTACCAGATGGTCAAGGACCTGCGCACCGAGCACGAGGTCGGCAACCCGCAGGCCGTGCTCGACGGCGAGATCGACGGCTTCCTGGAGGCGGGCATCCGCTGGCGCAAGCAGCAGGAACAGCAGCAGGAGAAGTAAGTAGGACAACCCCCCGCACAGCCGGGCAACACCACCCTTTCCTTCCTTGACGCTGCCCGAAAAACTGGGAAGGGTGGCGTGCGGCATGCGATCACTGGGGCGTGTGTGGCGGGGGGCGAGCGGCCCGGCTCGGAACGTGACAAGGAAACGTCCGCGGGCCGTGGGACCACGCCGACCCCCGGAGCGCCACCGCCCCGTGCAGAGCTGCTCCAATGACGAGATCAGCTACTGGGGGTAGCAGGCAATGACGAGAAGGACGCGTGTACGCGTCGCGCGAATAGCCGCTGGTGCGGTCATCGCAGCGGGTGCCTCCCTGACGGCCGCGGGTGCGGCCTCCGCCGCCGGACTCGACGTCGAGATCGGCGGCTTCGGCGTGACGGCCACCGCCGGTGTGGGCGGTCCCGACGACCCGGGCCCGACCACCGGCCCCACCACCATCCCGCAGCCCACGGGCGACCCGGGCACGACCGGCGGCACCGGCTCCACCGGCGGCACCGGCTCCACCGGCGGTACGGGTTCCACGGGCGGCACCGGTTCGACCGGCGGCACCGACACCTCGACGGGCGGCACCGGCTCCACCGGTGGCACCGGCTCGACCGGTGGCACGGGCTCCACGGGCGGCACCGGCTCGACCGGCGGCACCGACACCTCGACGGGTGGCACAGGCTCGACCGGTGGCACCGGTTCCACGGGCGGCACGGGCTCCACGGGTGGCACCGGTTCGACCGGTGGTACGGGCTCGACCGGCGGCACCGGCTCCACCGGCGGTACGGGCTCGACCGGGGGCACCGGCTCCACGGGCGGTACGGGTTCCACGGGCGGCACGGGCTCCACCGGCGGCACCGGTACGACCGGGGGCTCCGGGGACCACGACCACGGCTCCGCCACCGGCGGTACCGGCTCCACCGGCGGTACCGGCTCCACCGGCGGCTCGGGCTCCGACGGTGACGCCCACACCTGCCCCGTCGACACCGACGGCAACTGCAACAACACCAGCACCGACAGCGCGGGCTCCCGCCCGGTCGAGCAGGGCAAGCCCAAGGAGCAGCTGACCCAGGTGGGCGACGCCGGCCAGGGCAGCGGCAGCGGCGAGAAGGCCCAGGCCTCGGGCCAGCTGGCCGAGACCGGTGCCGGTCAGACCACCTTCCTGCTGGTCGGCGCCGCGACGATGATCGCCGGCGGCATCGGCTTCCGCATGCTGCCGCGCCTGATCAACAAGGGTGCGGCCGCGGCCTGACCGTACGCACTCGTCCGCTCGCGCAGGGTGCGCGGCGCACGACGACCGGGGCCCGGGACGCCATGGCATGTCCCCCGGCAACCTCGGCGGTACCAAGGAGGCCGACCTCCTTTGGAGAGAAGCCCCGTTGGGAACATGGTTCCCAACGGGGCTTCTCTGCGTTTACGGTGTCGGCCATGAGCGGTGGTCAGGCGCAGGTGATGTGGGACGAGGCGGTCACGGGATACGACTTCGGGCCGGGACATCCCATGGACCCCGTGCGGCTTTTCCTCACCATGCGCCTGGTCGAGGCCTACGGGTTGGACAAGGCGGCCCGGGTGGTCGCCGCGCCGGCGGCGGGGGAGTCGACGCTCGGGCTGGTGCACCGCGCCGACTACATCGAGGCCGTGCGGCGGGCCTCCGCCGATCCGAGGTCGGCCGACACCGCGTACGGGCTCGGTACCCCGGACGATCCGGCCTTCGCCGGCATGCACGACGCCGCCGCGCTGATCGCGGGGCAGTCGGTGGCCGCCGCCGAGGCCGTGTGGCGCGGGGAGGCCGTGCACGCGGTCAACTTCAGTGGCGGGCTGCACCATGCGATGCCGGGGTCCGCGTCGGGTTTCTGCGTCTACAACGACGCCGCCCTCGCCGTGGCCCGGCTGCTGGAGCTGGGGGCGGAACGGGTGGCGTACGTGGACGTGGACGTCCACCACGGCGACGGCGTGCAGGCGGCCTTCTGGGAGGACCCCCGCGTCCTGACGATCTCGCGGGCGCCGAGGGTTCCGCGGTCAACGTGGCCCTGCCGGCCGGCACGGGGGATGCCGGGTGGCTGCGGGCCTTCCACGCCGTCGTACCGGAGCTCCTGGCGGCCTTCCGGCCGCAGGTGCTGGTGACGCAGCACGGGGCCGACACGCACTTCGAGGACCCGCTGGCCCATCTGGCGGTCTCGCTGGACGCCCAGCGCCTGGTGGCCGAGGCCTGCCACGACCTGGCCCACCGTCACGCCGACGGGCGCTGGGTGGCGCTCGGGGGTGGTGGGTACGCCGTGGTGGACGTGGTGCCGAGGTCCTGGGCGCATCTGGTGGGCATCGCCGCCGGGCGGCCGGTGGATCCCGAGTCGCCGGTGCCGGAGGACTGGCGCCGCGAAGTCTTCCGGCGGACGCAGCAGCTGGGGCCGTTGCGGATGACGGACGGCCTGCGGCCGGCGTGGCGGGACTTCGGGGAGTCGGGGTACGACCCGGCGGACCGGCTGGACCAGGCGGTGCTGGCGACGCGGCGGGCGGTCTTCCCGTCCCACGGGCTGTTGCCGTAGCCCCCTGTCGGGTGGGTCTTCGTTGCGCAGTTCCCCGCGCCCCTTACGCGGTGCCGCCGGCGGTGCGTCGGCTGCGGGCCGTCGGTGGCTGATCGCGCAGTTCCCCGCGCCCCTTACGGGGCGCTGCCCCAGCCGCTTCCGTGTCCCACTGTCCCGCGCCCCTTACGGGGCGCTGCCCCAGCCGCTTCCGTGTCCCACTGTCCCGCGCCCCTTCGGGGCGCTGCCCTCAGCCCCAGCCCCGGCTCGCGGTCGTCACCACATGGGTTGATTCGTCGGCGTTCGGTCGCCGGGTCCGGCGGGCTTCGGACAGCATCGGGCCGTGTCCTGCGCGCGTGACGACCTGATCGCCCATCTGCTCGCCACCGGGATCGCGGGCCGTGTCGCCACGTCCCGGGAGGGCAGTCTGGCGCGGTACCGGCGGTTCGCCGCGCGGGACCCCCGGGTGCTGATCGGTCTGGAGCCGGAATACGACTGGCGCTTCGCCGATTTGTTGCGTCTGATGGGCCAGAGGTGTGGTGTTTCGGTCGATCCCAGGGACACTTCCGGGCACGATGTGATTGATCCGGACCGGACGGTGGTGGCACTCGATGCCTTCGCGGACCGGCTCGCGGCGGTGGCCGCGACGGGGGCGCCGGTGCTCATCGGAACGGGTCACCCGCACCGTCTCCTGGGCTTCTACGCCGGTTTGGCCGCCGGTCTGTCGGCGGCGGGATGTGCTGTCCTCACCCCGGCGCAGGGTCGAAGTGTCGACATGACGACCCGGTTCGGCGTACGCACATACAACCTTCACTACGCCGGAGGAGTCGCGATGGTGCGCGAACCCGGCGCGCGAGCGTCTGCGAGTGAGCCGGGCGCACATACGCATTCGCCCCTCCCGCTTCGGGCCGCGCTGGCCGGTGCGGCGGAGGGTGGCGGGCCCTTGCCGGCCCTGGTCGTCGGGGACCACGGATGGCTCTGCGGAGCAGGTCAGCTGGGCATTGAGGCCATCGGCCTGGCGGACTCGGACGACCCCGCGCCGTTCGTCGGCGAGGCCGAGGGGCGGGTGTCCGTGGCCGTTCCGCTTGATGACACTGTGCGGTCTGATTACTACCGACCGCTTACTCGCTATGTACTCAATCGAGCGTGTCTGTCACAGTAGGCGGCCGATGGCTGCTCCTCTTCCCCACTCGCATCACCCGCCCCTAACCTGGGGAGTGAGCGCGCAGCGACGAGGAGTCACCGGAGGGGAAGCCGGTGCGCGTCATGTGCGGAAGGTTCAGGTGTGTCATGGCTGCTGGCGAAAGGCCTCTCAACGAGGTCGTGTTCCTGACCGTGGCGGAAGTCGCCGCGGTGATGCGAGTCTCCAAGATGACCGTGTACCGGCTGGTGCACAGCGGTCATCTGCCGGCGATCCGGGTGGGCAGGTCGTTCCGGGTCCCAGAACAAGCGGTGCACGAGTACCTCCGAGAGTCCTTCGTGGGGGTGGAAACGGCCTGACGGGGACCCCGGATTACGCTGTTCGCCCGGTGGCGGGTACGCTGACCCGATGTAGGTCGTGTGGGCTCGGACGCCCCGCACCGAGTGAATCGATGTAAGCGAGGGTAGTCGTGGGCTCTGTTATCAAGAAGCGGCGCAAGCGGATGGCCAAGAAGAAGCACCGCAAGCTGCTCAAGCGCACGCGCGTTCAGCGTCGCAACAAGAAGTAAGCACGCCGCTGTGCTCGTCCCGCAGCCCTCCCGCCGTACACGGCGGGAGGGCTGCGGTGCTTTCCCCGCCACCCCCACCAGCTCGCCGCCACCCCGCCGGCGGTCCCCGTCGCGCCCCGTCGCACCCTCCGGACTTACGTAGCAGTAAGTGAAACCGTCGCTACGGCTTGAAATGACGCTCCACCCCACCGGTGGTCATCACAGTGCAACAACGACCCGCTACGGTGGCCGCGACAGGGCTTCAGCTCGGTGGGAAGGAAGGCGCTGATCTTGGGCAAGGTCGTGCTCGTCACCGGAGTCGCACGGCAACTGGGCGGCCGCTTCGTCCGCCGCATCCAGCGCGAGCCCGACGTCGACCGCGTCATCGGGGTGGACGCAGTGCCACCCGAGCACCGCCTGGGCGGGGCCGATTTCATACGGGCGGACATCCGCCATCCCACGATCGGCAGGGTCCTCGCGGAGCACTCCGTCGACACGGTCGTCCACATGGACGTCAACGGCACGCCCCTGGGCAAGCGCGGCAGCCGGGCGACGGTCAAGGAGACCAACGTCATCGGCACGATGCAGCTGCTCGGCGCCTGCCAGAAGACGCCCTCCGTCAAGCGGCTCGTGATCAAGTCGAGCACCACGGTGTACGGTTCGGCGCCCCGCGACCCGGCCGTCTTCACCGAGTCCACGCCGCCGAAGTCGCTGCCGAGCGGGGGCTTCGCCAAGGACGTGGTGGAGGCCGAGGGCTATGTGCGCGGCTTCGCCCGGCGCCGGCCCGACGTGGCCGTGTGCGTCCTGCGCTTCGCGAACGTGCTCGGGCCCTGCGCGGACTCGCCGCTCGCCGAGTACTTCTCGCTGCCCGTGCTGCCCACCGTCCTCGGCTTCGACCCCCGGCTGCAGTTCGTCCACGAGGACGACGCGATCGAGGTGCTGCGCATCGCGGCCGGCGAGCCGGTCCGCGGCACGCTCAACAGCGGCACCTTCAACGTCGCGGGCGACGGCGTGCTGCTGCTCTCGCAGGCCGCGCGGCGCCTCGGGCGCCCCACGCTCCCCTTCTTCCTGCCGACGGTGACCTGGGTCGGCTCCGCGCTGCGCTCGGTCGGGGCGCTGGACTTCTCGCCCGAGCAGATCCGGCTGCTCACCCACGGCCGGGTCGTGGACACCGCGCAGCTGCGCGACACGCTGGGATTCCACCCCCGCTACTCCACGCCCGCGGCCTTCGCGGACTTCGCCCGCAGCCGCGGCCCGGGGCTGCTGCCGCCCGAGTCCCTCGCCCGTACCGTCGACCGGATCGCCGCGCTGATGCCTGCGGGCAGCGGCCAGAACTGAGGAGCGCACGCACGATGGCCGATGCGAAGGTGATTCCGTTCGGCGAGGAGCCGCGGTCCAAGCGGCGGCCCAAGCGCGCTGGCCGGGCCCGTACGGAGCGGGCCGCGCTGGCGCCCGTACCGGCCCAGCGCGAGGACGACGGGCCCCTCCCGGGCACCCGGCCCGGGCGGGGCCCCGTGGGCGGCGCTGCGGGCGCCGACGAGGCGGCGAAGGACGGCGGGAAGGACGGCGGCGAGGCCGCTGCGGCCGGGGAGCGGCGGGGCGCGGACGGCTGGGAGCGGAAGGTGGCCCACGGGCTGAACTTCCTGCGCCGGCGGATCACGGGCGAGTACGAGGTCGACGACTTCGGCTACGACCAGGAGCTCACCGATCAGCTGATCATGTCGGTGCTGCGGCCGTTCAAGGAGAAGTACTTCCGGGTCGAGGTGAAGGGCATCGAGAACATCCCGGAGAAGGGCTCGGCGCTCATCGTCGCCAACCACTCCGGCACGCTGCCCGTGGACGGCCTGATGCTGCAGGTGGCGGTGCACGACCACCACCCGGCCGGGCGCAACGTGCGGATGCTCGCGGCGGACCTGGTCTTCGTGCTGCCGCTGATCAACGAGCTGTCGCGCAAGCTCGGGCACACCCTCGCCTGTGCGGAGGACGCACAGATGCTGCTGGAGCGCGGGGAGCTGGTGGGGGTGATGCCGGAGGGCTTCAAGGGGATCGGGAAGCCCTTCTCCGAGCGGTACAAGCTGCAGCGCTTCGGGCGGGGCGGCTTCGTGCAGACGGCACTGCGTGCCGGGGCGCCGATCGTGCCGTGCTCGATCGTGGGGGCCGAGGAGATCTATCCGATGCTCGGCAACTCCAGGACGGTGGCGCGGCTGCTGGGCATCCCGTACTTCCCGGTGACCCCGACGTTCCCCTGGCTCGGGCCGCTGGGGCTGGTGCCGCTGCCGACGAAGTGGACGATCCAGTTCGGTGAGCCGATCCCGACCGACGGCTATTCGCCCGAGGCGGCGGACGACCCGATGCTGATGTTCAACCTGACCGACCAGGTGCGCGAGACGATCCAGCACACGCTCTACAAGCTGCTCGTGCAACGGCGGTCGGTGTTCTTCTGACGAACGTTCTTCAGAAGAACACCGACCGCCGAACACCGACCGCCGGGCCGGCGCCACCCGGCGCCGGGCGCCCTACTTCTCGTCCTCGCCGTGGATGCCCAGGCCCGGGAGGATGTTGGGCAGCAGCGGCGGGATGGTGACGTCCGGCTGCTTGGACGGCCTGCCGTCCTTGCCGTGCGCCTGCCGCTCGGCACCGGCGCCCTCGGACGGGGGCTGCAGCAGCCCCGTACCGCCGAGGAGCCCCTCGTGCTCCTCCGGGCCGCTCGGCGAGGACTGGGCGGGCTTGCCGCCGGAGCGCTTGCCGTCGGCCGACGAGGAGGCCTTCGCGGACGGCGAGGACTGGCTGCCGGCGTTGCCGGGCGTGCCGTGGTGCGAGGCGGTGCCGCCCGTGGGCGCGCCGTGCTTGCCCTGGTTGTTGTGCAGCAGCGACCGCAGCGGCTCGACCTCTTCGTCTATGGCGGCGAAGACCGAGGTGACCCCGTTGCTGACGTCGGTGAGCTGGACGGGCAGCTTCTCGCGCAGCTGGCTCCAGCTCTCGCGGTGGGACGAGGCGAACGAGGACAGCCGCTGGATGGCGCCGAGCGAGCCGTCCCGCTGGTAGACGCCGTGCAGCAGCCGGTGGCCCTCGGCGACGTCGTGCTGCATGCCCGCGAGGGTGCGGCGGATCTCGCCGAGCGACTCGTGGTCCAGCGCGCCGGCCCGGCCGCGCTCCATCAGCCGGCGGGCCTCCTGCATGCGCGTCGACGCCTGGTCGAGGAACAGGCCGCCGCGTGCGGCGTCACCGTCCGCCATGCCGAGCTTGAGGTCCTCCATGCCGCGCTTGAGGCCGTAGAGCGTGTCGCCGGGCAGGGCATTGGTACTCGCGGCCGCCACACCGCCGAACGCGCCCGCCGCCACGCCCACGGTGAGCCCGCCGGCGGCGAGCCCCTTGGACCAGCGGGAGCGGGGGCGCAGCCGGGAGAGCCGGCCGGCCCGGTGCGCTCCGCGGCCCGGGCGCTGTGCGGGAATGCCACCGGCGAACTGCGCCTCCATGGCGGCGATCAGCTGCGCCCGCTGCACGGTTTTGACCTCGGGGTCCAGCTCGGGGCCCGGCAGTGCGCCGAGCCCGCCCGCCAGGGCCAACAGCTTTGCCTGCTCGGTGTCTTCCACCGACGGGCCGGACTGTGCGGCCGCAGCACCCTGGGCATCCTGGTCCAGGGCCTGGGCGAAGGCGTTCGCCCGCCGGTGCGCCGATACATTCGCGATCACAGGCGGCACCTCCTCTCGTCATGACGGTCGACTCCCCTGGGCACATGAAGGGTTGCATGCCTGGGGAGCATCCACTCGATCGAGTGAGTGAATACCGGCATGACGTGGCATCGGGAAGTCTGCACCCCGGACAACGAGCGGCGCGGCAGTCGGGTTACGCGGCCGCGGTGAGGTGGCCGCCGGTGAGTGATTGCGGACATCACATCGAAAATCGGGGGTTCGGGGGTCGGAAGGATGCTCGGCCGCGGGGGCCGGGCGGGGCCGGGCACGCTCAGCGGGCGTCGTCCGGCAGGAGCCGGGCGAGGGTGCGCACGGCCCGGTACTGCAGGGTCTTGATGGCGCCCTCGTTCTTCCCCATGACGCGGGCGGTCTCGGCGACCGACAGGCCCTGGAGGAAGCGCAGGGTGACGCACTCCTGCTGCTGGGGGTTGAGCTTGCGCACCGCCTCCAACAGGGCGGCGTTGGAGAGGGATTCGAGGACGGAGTCCTCGGGGCTGCGCTCGACCTCGTTGGCGTCGAGCATCTCGCCGGTGGTGACCTCCAGCCGGAAGCGGGACGACTTGAAGTGGTCGGCCACCAGGTTGCGGGCGATGGTCACCAGCCAGGCGCCGAAGTCGCGGCCCTGCCAGGTGAAGGTGCCGATGCGGCGCAGGGCGCGCAGGAACGTCTCACTGGTCAGGTCCTCGGCCGTGGCCCGGCCGCCGACGCGGTAGTAGATGTAGCGGTAGACGGTGTCGGCGTACTGGTCGTAGAGCCGGCCGAAGGCCTCGGCCTCGCCGGCCTGGGCGCGTTCGACGAGGTCGAGCATGCGGGCGCTGTCGCTGTCCGCGCTCGGACGGCGGGTCGTCGTGGCGGCGCCGGCCGCCCGGCGGGTGCGTCTGCCGACGGCCGCGCTGCTCTCGGCGAGGGCGTAGCAGGGGCCGGCAGGGCCGCCCACCCCCGCGAGGGCGGGCGTGGCGAAGGCGGGGACGGCGTACGCGGTGGGGACGAAGCCGCGCAGACGGTCGAGGACCGCTGCGCGCAGCGTAGCCAGGCCCGAGGCGTCAACCCCGACGTGTGGGTACACGGGACTCCCAGAGGCAGAGCTTCCATCACGTGCAGCGCGGGACCGTTCACTCGTCGTAGGGACAAGCGGGTACCGGCTTGCGTTTGAGGAGAATAACCCTTCGTACAGGCAGCGCTACACCGAGTTGCCTAAATCATCGTTTCCGTTCGTTCTGAGCCCGGTTCATGCCCGTTCAAATATCGAACTACGAACGGAAGTTGACAGGAATTGGCGATGGTGTGGCCGATTGGGCAGCGTGTTGTGGCAATCCGGACACGTAAGGAGTGTCGAACCCCTCAGATGGGTACGACAAAAAGATTGCCTGTTCGGTCAGTCCGATTACGGCGCGTGGCGAGGAGGCGCGCCGCGGCGTCGCCCGTTCCGGTGATGGACGGCAGGTGGACGGCGCGGTGGACGGCACGGTCGGTGAGCGCCCGACGGAAACGGCCACGGGCGGGCCCGCGGCCGGGGCCTTCAGCGGCGGCGGCGGTGCAGTGCGATGCCCGCGGCGGCGCCGCCGGCGAGCGCGCCCAGGCCGGCCGCGGCGGGAATGCCGATCTTGGCGGCCTTGCGGCCCGTGCGGTAGTCGCGCAGCCGCCAGCCGTGCTCGCGCGCGTGCTTGCGCAGCCGGCCGTCGGGGTTGATCGCGTAGGGGTGCCCGACGAGCGAGAGCATCGGGATGTCGTTGGCGGAGTCGCTGTACGCCGCGCAGCGCGCCAGGTCCAGGCCCTCGGCTGCGGCCAGCGCCCGTACGGCCTCGGCCTTGGCCGGGCCGTGCAGCAGCTCGCCGACCAGCTTGCCGGTGTAGACCCCGCCGACCGACTCGGCGACGGTGCCCAGCGCGCCGGTCAGCCCCAGCCGGCGGGCGATGATCGTCGCCGTCTCCACCGGGGCGGCGGTGACCAGCCAGACCTTCTGCCCGGCGTCCAGGTGGGCCTGGGCCAGGGCGCGGGTGCCGGGCCAGATGCGCTCGGCCATGTACTCGTCGTAGATCTCCTCGCCGATGGTCATCAGCTCGGAGACGCGGTGGCCCTTGACGATCGACAGGACGCTGTCGCGGGCGTCCTGCATGTGCTCGGGGTCCTCGATGCCGGCCAGCCGGAACCACGCCTGCTGCCAGGCGAAGCGCGCGAGCTCCCGCTTGCCGAAGAAGTGCCGCTTGTACAGCCCGCGGCCGAAATGGAAGATGGCCGCGCCCTGCATGACGGTGTTGTCCAGGTCGAAGAACGCGGCCGCCCGCTCGTCGCCCGCGACCGGGAATTCCGGCTCGCCCGGCGCCTGGGCGGACGCCGGCGACGCCTCCTGCTCCTGGGCGTTCTCCTGCGCGGACTTGCGGGCTGCCTCCGCCGCCGCTTCGCCGGCCAGCACGCTGCGTGCCGTGGCGGAGCGCCTGCGCGGGGTGAGCCATCCGAGTGCGGCCATGCCGCGAGCATAGCCAGTTTGTTCGGGGTAACCGGAGCCCCGAGTGGTGCGATGGCGTGAACTCTGCGCGTCGGTGCGGTTACTCAGGGGCCCGTACGGCCCGGCCTTCAGGCTCCCAGGGCCTTGCGCAGGCGGTCGGGGTTCACCCGCCAGAAGTCGTGCTGCGCCCCGTCGACGAGGACGACCGGGATCTGCTCCCAGTACTTGCGGTGCAGCTCCTCGTCCTGGGTGATGTCCTTCTTCTCCCAGCGGGCCCCGAGCTCCGCGCAGACCTGCGCGATCACCGCTTCGGCGTCGTCGCACAGGTGGCAGCCGGGCTTGCCGACGAGGGTGACGACGCTGTCGGCGGGGTTCTTGCGGGCGCTGCGGCGCAGGAGCGGGCTCATGGCGGCCATTGTGCCCCGTTCGCTCCCGTTCGCGACGCCCGATTGGGTGCCTGAGTCGACTACCATCGTGGGCGTTTTGTTCGAGTCCGCAAGGAGTGAGCGCCCGTGTCCCGGTGGGTCTGCGCGTGGTACTCCTGTGGCAGGTGTGGTGGACGGCCGGGGTGTCCGGCCGGTCGTCGAGGGCCCCGGTCGAACGGTTCCCGGAACGGGCCGAATCGCCGCGTGACACCCATCACGTTGGCCGGGCAAATCGGACACCATCTTTGTGCACGCGTTCACAAAGGCATAGCCTGCGTTCAACAGGGCGGTTCTGGGACAAGGCGCTGCCCGCAGCCCCGCTCTACCCGCAGGAGCACCGTGGCAACTGGCCGAACTCACCGACCGGCGACCCGAAGCCGAGGGATCCCCGAGGCCACCGTCGCCCGGCTACCGCTGTATCTGCGCGCGCTGACCGCGCTCTCCGAGCGCTCGGTCCCCACCGTCTCCTCCGAGGAGCTGGCCAGTGCGGCCGGCGTGAACTCCGCCAAGCTGCGCAAGGACTTCAGCTACCTGGGCTCCTACGGCACCCGCGGCGTCGGCTACGACGTCGAGTACCTCGTGTACCAGATCTCCCGCGAGCTGGGCCTCACCCAGGACTGGCCCGTCGTCATCGTCGGCATCGGCAACCTCGGCGCCGCCCTGGCCAACTACGGCGGCTTCGCCTCCCGCGGCTTCCGCGTCGCGGCCCTCATCGACGCCGACCCCGCCATGACCGGCCGGCCGGTCGCGGGCCTGCCCGTGCGGCACACCGACGAACTCGAGTCGATCATCCGTGACAACGGGGTGTCCATCGGCGTCATCGCCACCCCCGCCGGCGCCGCCCAGCAGGTCTGCGACCGCCTCGTGACCGCCGGCGTCACCTCGATCCTGAACTTCGCGCCGACCGTGCTCGCCGTGCCCGACGGCGTCGACGTGCGCAAGGTCGACCTGTCCATCGAGCTGCAGATCCTGGCCTTCCACGAGCAGCGCAAGGCCGGCGAGGAGCCCGGCCAGGGCCCCGCGGCCGTGACCGCCGCCGCCGGCGCCCCGCAGGCCCCGGGCCGTCCGGCTCCGGGCAGCAGGAAGGGACCGGAGGGGGACGTCCCCGCCGTGATGCCGGCATGAGCCTCCTCGTCGTCGGCCTCAGCCACCGCAGCGCCCCGGTCAGCGTGCTGGAGCGGGCCGCGCTCACCCGCGAGAGCCGGGCCCGCCTCGCGCACGACGTGCTGGCCGCCGAGCCCGCCACCGAGGCGGCGGTGCTCGCCACCTGCAACCGCATCGAGGTGTACGCCGACGTGGACAAGTTCCACGCGGGCGTCGCCGAGCTCTCCACGCTGCTCGCCCGCCACTCGGGCGTGGCGCTGGAGGAGCTCACCCCCTACCTGTACGTGCACTACGAGGACCGCGCCGTCCACCACCTGTTCTCGGTGGCCTGCGGCCTGGACTCGATGGTCGTCGGCGAGGGCCAGATCCTCGGCCAGATCAAGGACGCCCTCGCCCTCGGCCAGGAGCTGCACACCGCCGGCCGGCTGCTGAACGACCTGTTCCAGCAGGCCCTGCGGGTCGGCAAGCGCGCCCACAGCGAGACCGGCATCGACAAGGCCGGCCAGTCCCTGGTCACCTTCGGCCTGGAGCAGCTGGCCGCCGGCACCCCCGTCGCCGACTGGGCGGCGGGCCGGCGGGCCCTGGTCATCGGCGCGGGCTCGATGTCCTCGCTGGCCGCCGCCACCCTCGCGCGGGCCGGCGTCGCCCACGTGGCCGTCGCCAACCGCACCCTGGAGCGGGCCGAGCGGCTCGCGGACACGCTCGCAGAGCAATTCGACAGGGGCCTCACCGAGCCCGGCGGGCCCGGCGCGAGCGGCTTCACCGCCTCGGCCGTGCCCATGGACGCCGTCCCCGGCGAGCTGGCGCTCGCCGACGTCGTCGTCTCCTGCACCGGCGCCACCGGCCTCGTCCTGACCGCCGACGCCGTACGGGCCGCCCTCGCCGGCCGTACGAGCGGCGCCGGAGCGGCCCTGGCCCTGCTGGACCTGGCCATGCCCCGCGACGTCGACGCCGCCGTGCACCGGCTGCCCGGCGCCCGGCTCGTGGACATCGAGTCCCTCGCCGAGGCCTCCGCGGACGCGCCCATGGCCGCCGACGTCGACCAGGTGCGCACCATCGTCTCCGACGAGGTCGCCGCCTTCGGCGCCGCCCAGCGCGCCGCGCACATCACGCCGACCGTGGTGGCGCTGCGCACCATGGCTGCCGACGTGGTGGCGAGCGAGATGTCCCGCCTCAACGGGCGGCTGCCGGACCTGGACGACAAGCAGCGTGCGGAGATCACCCAGACCGTGCGCCGTGTCGTCGACAAGCTCCTGCACGCCCCCACCGTGCGCGTGAAGGAGCTGGCCGCCACCCCGGGCGGCGCCGGCTACGCCGACGCGCTGCGCGAACTCTTCGACCTCGACCCGCAGGCGGTCGCCGCCGTCAGCAGGGCCGACACGCGTGCCGACAGGCACACCACGGCACGGGAGCCGGCATGAACGACACCTCTTCGACGCGGCGCACCCTGCGGTTGGGCACCCGCCGCAGCAAGCTCGCGATGGCTCAGTCCGGCCAGGTGGCCGAGGCGGTCCGCAAGGCCACCGGACATCCGGTGGAACTGGTGGAGATCACCACCTACGGCGACGTCTCGCGCGAGGCGCTGGCGCAGATCGGCGGCACCGGCGTGTTCGTCTCGGCGCTGCGCGACGCGCTGCTCGCCGGCGAGATCGACTTCGCCGTCCACTCGCTGAAGGACCTGCCGACCGGGCAGCCCGACGGGCTGCTGCTGGCCGCCGTCCCGAAGCGCGAGGACCCGCGCGACGTGCTCGTCGCCCGCGACGGGCTCACCTTCGAGCAGCTCCCCGACGGGGCGCGCATCGGCACCGGTTCGCCCCGGCGGATGGCCCAGCTCAACGCCTGGGCCCGCGAGGCGGGCCGGCGCATCGAGACCGTGCCCGTGCGCGGCAACGTCGACACCCGGCTCGGCTTCGTCGCCAAGGGCGAACTGGACGCCGTGGTGCTGGCCGCGGCGGGCCTGACCCGCCTGGGCCGGCTGGACGAGGTCACCCAGTACCTGCCGGCCGACCGGATCCTGCCCGCCCCCGGCCAGGGGGCCCTGGCGATCGAGTGCGTCGCGACCAACGCACCGCTCGCCGCTTCGCTCGCCGTGCTCGACGACCCGCTGACCCGGGCCGCCGTGACCGCCGAGCGTTCCCTGCTCGCCGCCCTGGAGGCCGGCTGCAGCGCGCCCGTGGGCGCGTTGGCCGACCTGTTGGTCGAGGAGCAGGCTGTCACCGAAATGCGCCTGCGCGGCGTCGTCGGCACCACCGACGGCTCGACGCTGGTGCAGCTGTCCACCACCGGTCCCGTACCCGCGTCCGAACAGGACGCCCTTGCCCTCGGCCGCGAACTCGCCGCCGAGATGCTCGACAAGGGTGCGGCCGGTCTTATGGGGGAGCGAGCACATTGAACCCCACCGCCCCGAACCACTCCGCGCACGGACACGTCACCTTCCTCGGCGCAGGCCCCGGTGACCCGGGCCTGCTGACGCTGCGTGCCGTGGAGGCACTGGCGGCAGCGGACGTCCTGATCGCCGATCCGCAGGTGCTCGACGTGGTGCGCACGCACGCCCGCAGCACCGTGGACGTGCCCCTCCACACGGTTACTGACGAGGCATCAAAGGCCGCGGACGTGCCCGTCCTTCGGGACACCGCCAATCTTGTCATGGCGTCCGCGCGCGCCGGCAAGCGGGTCGTGCGTGCCGTGCACGGCGACCCCGGGCTCGACGGCGACGCCGCCGAGGAGATGCTGGCCTGCGCCGCCGAGGGCATCACCTTCGAGGTCGTCCCCGGCATCGCCACCGCCGTCGGCGTGCCCGCCTACGCCGGCGTCCCGCTGCGCGACGGCAACGGCGGCGACGTCCGCTTCGTCGACGCCCGCACCGCGGACGCCACCTGCTGGGCCGAGGTCGGCGCCAGCGAGGTGACCGCGGTCGTCTCCACCACGCTGGACTGTGTCGTCGCCACCGCCGCGCAGCTGGTCGCCGCCGGGCGGGGGCCCGACACCCCCCTGAGCGTCACCGTGGCCGGCACCACCACCCGCCAGCGCACCTGGACCGCCACCCTCGGCACGCTCCAGCAGGTGCTCAAGGCCGCCAAGGTGCTGCCCTCGGCCGACGGCGCCCAGCCCGTCATAGCCGTGGTCGGCGAGCGCAGTGCCGCCGACCGGCGCGAGCAGCTGTCGTGGTTCGAGTCCAAGCCGCTCTTCGGCTGGAACGTGCTCGTGCCGCGCACCAAGGAGCAGGCCGCCTCCCTCTCCGACCAGCTCCGCTCCTACGGCGCGGTGCCGCACGAGGTGCCCACCATCGCCGTGGAGCCCCCGCGCACCCCCCAGCAGATGGAGCGCGCGGTCAAGGGCCTGGTCACCGGCCGCTACGAGTGGATCGCCTTCACCTCCGTCAACGCCGTCAAGGCGGTGCGGGAGAAGTTCGAGGAGTACGGGCTCGACGCCCGCGCCTTCGCCGGCATCAAGGTCGCCGCGGTCGGCGAGCAGACCGCCGCCGCCCTGGTCGAGTTCGGCGTCAAGCCCGACCTCGTGCCCTCCGGCGAGCAGTCCGCCGCGGGCCTGCTGGAGGACTGGCCGCCCTACGACCCGGTCTTCGACCCGATCGACCGCGTCTTCCTGCCGCGCGCCGACATCGCCACCGAGACCCTGGTCGCCGGCCTGATCGAGCTGGGCTGGGAGGTCGACGACGTCACCGCCTACCGCACCGTGCGGGCCTCGCCGCCGCCGGCCGAGACCCGCGAGGCGATCAAGGGCGGCGGCTTCGACGCCGTGCTCTTCACCTCCTCCTCCACGGTGCGCAACCTCGTCGGCATCGCCGGCAAGCCCCACAATGTCACCGTCATCGCCTGCATCGGCCCGGCCACCGCGAAGACCGCGGAGGAGCACGGCCTGCGGGTGGACGTGCTGTCGCCCGAGCCCTCGGTGCACAAGCTGGCCGAGGCGCTCGCCGACTTCGGCGCGGCCCGCCGCGACGCCGCCCTGGAGGCCGGCGAAGCGGTCACCCGCCCGAGCGAGCGGCGGCCCGGATCACGTAGGAGGGCACGCAGTTGAGCACCACGTACGGCAGCTTCCCGGGGTCGCGGCCCCGCCGGCTGAGGACCACCCCCGCCATGCGCCGCATGGTCGCCGAACACCGGCTGCACCCGGCCGACCTGATCCTTCCCGCCTTCGTGCGGGAGGGCATCGGCGAGCCGGTGCCGATCTCGGCGATGCCCGGCGTCGTCCAGCACACCCGTGACACCCTGCGCAAGGCCGCCGTCGAGGCCCTGGAGGCGGGCGTCGCCGGGATCATGCTCTTCGGCGTCCCCGAGGACGCCAAGAAGGACGCGCTCGGCACCGCCGGCACCGACCCCGACGGCATCCTGCAGGTCGCCATCCGCGACGTGAAGGCCGAGGTCGGCGACGAGCTGCTGATCATGTCCGACCTGTGCCTGGACGAGTTCACCGACCACGGCCACTGCGGCGTCCTCGACGCCGCCGGCCGCGTCGACAACGACGCCACCCTCGAGCGCTACGCCGAGATGGCCCAGGTGCAGGCCGACGCCGGCGTCCACATCGTGGGCCCCAGCGGCATGATGGACGGCCAGGTCGGCGTCATCCGCGACGCCCTCGACCAGACCGGCCACGAGGACGTGGCGATCCTCGCCTACACCGCCAAGTACGCCTCGGCGTTCTACGGCCCCTTCCGGGAGGCCGTCGGCTCCTCGCTGACCGGCGACCGCAAGACCTACCAGCAGGACCCGGCCAACCTGCGCGAGTCCCTGCGCGAGCTCGCCCTCGACCTCAACGAGGGCGCCGACATGGTCATGGTCAAGCCGGCCCTGCCCTACCTCGACGTCCTCGCGAAGATCGCCGACACCGTCGACGTGCCCGTCGCCGCGTACCAGATCTCCGGCGAGTACGCGATGGTCGAGGCGGCCGCCGCCAATGGCTGGATCGACCGCGACCGGGCCATCATGGAGACGCTCACCGGCATCAAGCGCGCCGGGGCGAACATGATTCTCACGTACTGGGCGACGGAGGTCGCGCGGCAGCTGTAGCCGCCGCTCCCCGCCTCCTCGTCACGCAGCGCAATGGCGGCGTCCTGCGGGAATCCCGGCCTCCGGGACCGCACGGCGCCGCCGCGCGCATTCCGCCCCGTGCGAACCCATCGCGTTTGCGCAGCTCACGCGAGAGTGGGCGCATAGTTCACGATCGTCACCCACACAGGTCGTCTCTTGCTGAAAACCCCGAGGGGCGGGGTATGTGCTCCGACCATGACTACCGTGTGTGTCAGGTCGCTTACTCCACGGAGGCGTGCATGAGCCATGACCCCGAACCCACGGACGACTGGGAGTACACCCTCCAGGTCCCCTCGGACCCCATGGCGCCGTGCATCGCCCGGCGCACCCTGCGCACCATCTTCGAGGAACACGGCTTCCTCGAACTCGCCGACACCGCCGAGCTGCTCACCTCGGAGCTCGTCACCAACGCCTACCGCTACTCCGACGGCCCCGCCTCCGTCCGCGTCAAACGCGAGGGCGACCGGGTGCGCGTCGCCGTGTGGGACACCAACCCCCGCATGCCCGCGCTCGACCGCGTCGCCCTGCCCGACGCCGCCGACAACGGCGCCGAACAGGGCCGGGGCCTGGGCCTGGTCCAGTGGTGCGCCGACAGCTGGGGCGGCTTCGCCCTGCGCGACCAGCCCCAGGGGCTGGTCGGCAAGCTGATCTGGTTCGAGCTCGGCGCCGGCGCCGGATGAGCCCCTACAGGCGCTCGGGCGTACGGATGCCCAGCAGCGCCATGCCCTGGCGCAGCGTGCGGGCCGTCAGGTCGCACAGGAACAGGCGGTTCTCCACCAGCTCCGGCGACTCGGCGCGCAGCACCGGGCACTGGTCGTAGAACGTCGTGTACAGCGAGGCCAGCTGGTAGAGGTACCCGGCCAGCTTGTGCGGCGCGTACTCCGCGGCCGCCTCCGCCACCGTCGCCGCGAACTGGTCCAGGTGCAGGCCCAGGGCGCGCTCCGCCGGTGCCAGCGCGAGCTCCGGGTGCGCCACCGGGCCCGCCCCGCCCGCCTTGCGCAGGATCGACTGGATGCGCGCGAAGGCGTACTGCAGGTAGACCGAGGTGTCACCGTTGAGCGAGACCATCTGGTCCAGGTCGAACTTGTAGTCGCGGGCCGCCGACGTCGACAGGTCCGCGTACTTCACCGCGCCGATGCCCACCTGGGCACCGCGCTCGGCGATCTCCTCCTCGCTCAGGTCCTGGGCCTTCTCGCGCACGATCGCCGACGCCCGGGCGACGGCCTCGTCCAGCAGGTCCACCAGCCGCACCGTCTCGCCCTCACGGGTCTTGAACGGCTTGCCGTCCTTGCCCAGCACCGTGCCGAAGCCCAGCTGCACGGCCGTGACCTCGTCGGTGAGCCAGCCGGCCCGGCGCGCCGTCTCGAAGACCATCTTGAAGTGCAGCGACTGCCGGGTGTCCACCACGTACAGCAGCGTGTCGGCCTTGAGGTTGAAGACCCGGTCGCGGATCGCGGACAGGTCGGTCGCGGCGTAGCCGAAGCCGCCGTCGGACTTCTGCACGATCAGCGGGACCGGGTTGCCCTCCGGGCCCTTCACGTCGTCGAAGAAGACGCACAGCGCGCCCTCCGAGCGCACCGCGACGCCCGACTCCTCCAGCAGGCGGCAGGTCTCGGCGAGCATGTCGTTGTAACCCGACTCGCCGACGATGTCCTCGTCGCGGATCTCCACGTCCAGCTTGTCGAACACCGAGTAGAAGTAGATCTTCGACTCGTCGACGAACTTCTGCCACAGCGCGAGGGTCTGCTCGTCACCCGCCTGCAGGTCCACCACCCGGCGCCGGGCCCGGCCCTTGAACTCCTCGTCCGAGTCGAACAGCGCACGCGAGGCCTTGTACAGCCGGTTCAGGTTCGACATGGCCTCCTCGCCGGAGACCTGCGCGTCCTTGTGGTCCAGCTCGTGCGGGTGCTCGATCAAGTACTGGATGAGCATGCCGAACTGCGTGCCCCAGTCACCGATGTGGTGGCGGCTGACCACCTTCTCGCCGGTGAACTCCAGCAGCCGCACGACCGAGTTGCCGATCACCGTGTTCCGCAGGTGACCGACGTGCATCTCCTTGGCCACGTTCGGCTGCGCCCAGTCGATCACCGTCGTGCCCGGGTGCTCCTTGAACGGCACGCCCAGGCGCTCGTCCGCCGCACGGGCCGCCAGGGTGCCGGTGATCGCGGCATCGGTGACCGAGATGTTCAGGAAGCCGGGGCCCGAGACCTCGACGTCCTTGATCAGCTCGTCCGCCGGCAGGGACTTCACGACCTCGGCCGCCAGCTCCCGCGGGTTGCCCTTCAGCTTCTTCGCCAGCGCCAGCATGCCGTTGGCCTGGAAGTCCGCCCGGTCGCTTCGTCGCAGCAGCGGGTCGGCGGCGCCGGCCTGCGGCACGGCGGCCGCCAGGGCGTCCGCGATGCGCTGGTGAAGCGTGGAAGCGAGCGAAGGAACCGAAGCCATGGAAAGGTGCCATTCCGGTAGGCGGCATTTCGACACCCCGAGTATCCCATGCGTGTACCACGGCCCCCACGGAATTCGCGCCCCCCTCGGGCAACCCGCGGGCCACCCCGTCCGTCTGGGACAATGGTCATGCCAGGACCGTAAGGAAGGAAGTGCCGTGGCTCAGGCTCAGAGCACCGAGGCCGACTGGGTCTCCCGTTTCGCCGACGAGGTCATCGCCGAAGGTGAGCGCCGCGCTCCCGGCAAACCGATCGTCGTCGCCTCGGGCCTGTCCCCCTCCGGCCCCATCCACCTCGGCAACCTCCGCGAGGTCATGACCCCGCACCTGGTCGCCGACGAGATCCGCCGCCGCGGCCACGAGTGCGTCCACATCCTCTCCTGGGACGACTACGACCGGTACCGCAAGGTCCCGGCCGGCATCGACCCCTCCTGGGCCGAGCACATCGGCAAGCCGCTGACCGCCGTGCCCGCCCCGCCCGGCAGCACCCACGGCAGCTGGGCCGAGCACTTCAAGGCCGCCATGATCGAGGCCCTGGACGAGCTCGGCGTCGAGTACCGCGGCATCAGCCAGACCGCGCAGTACACCTCCGGTGCCTACCGCGAGCAGATCCTGCACGCCATGAAGCACCGCGGCGACATCGACGCGATCCTCGCCCAGTACCGCACCAAGGCCAAGCCCGCCACCGCGGTCAAGAAGCAGCAGAAGCCCGTCGAGGAGGCCGAGCTGGAGGCCGCCGAGGGCTCCGGCGCCGCCACCGAGGACGACGGCAGCAGCAGCACCGGCTACTACCCGTACAAGCCGTACTGCACCGTCTGCAACAAGGACCTCACCACCGTCACGGCGTACGACGACGAGACCACCGAGCTCTCGTACACCTGCCAGTGCGGCCACAGCGAGACCGTGCTGCTCAAGGAGTTCGACCACGGCAAGCTCGTCTGGAAGGTCGACTGGCCCATGCGCTGGGCCCACGAAGGCGTGATCTTCGAGCCCTCCGGCGTCGACCACTCCTCCCCGGGCTCCTCCTTCCAGGTCGGCGGCCAGATCGTCGGCCCGATCTTCGGCGGCGAGCAGCCCATCGGCCCCATGTACGCCTTCGTCGGCATCAGCGGCATGGCCAAGATGTCCTCCTCCAAGGGCGGCGTCCCCACCCCCGGCGACGCCCTGCAGATCATGGAGGCCCCGCTGCTGCGCTGGCTCTACGCCCGCCGCAAGCCGAACCAGTCCTTCAAGATCGCCTTCGACCAGGAGATCCAGCGGCTCTACGACGAGTGGGACAAGCTCGCCGCCAAGGTCGCCGACGGCACCGCCCTGCCCGCCGACGTCGCCGCCTACAACCGCGCCGTCCGCACCGCCAGCGGCGACCTGCCGACGACCCCCCGCCCGCTGCCCTACCGCACGCTGGCCTCCGTCGTCGACATCACCGCCGGCCACGACGAGCAGACCCTGCGCATCCTCGGCGACCTCGACCCGGCCAACCCCGTCGCCACCCTCGACGAGTGCCGCCCGCGCCTGGACAAGGCCGAGCACTGGATCAACAACCAGGTCCCCGCCGACCAGCGCACCATCGTCCGCGCCGAGCCCGACACCGAGCTCCTCGCCTCCCTCGACGACACCGGCCGTGAGTCGCTGCGGCTGCTGCTGGAGGGCCTGGACGAGCACTGGTCCCTCGACGGCCTGACCCACCTCGTCTACGGCGTGCCGAAGATCATGGCGGGCCTGGACCCCGAGGCCAAGCCCACCCCCGAGCTCAAGGTCGCCCAGCGCCAGTTCTTCGCGCTGCTCTACCACCTGCTCGTCGGACGGGACACCGGCCCGCGCCTGCCCACGCTGCTGCTCGCCGTCGGCGCCGACCGCGTGCGCAAGCTGCTGAGCGCGTAACGCATCCGAAAAGCGAAAGGGCCCCGGCCCGGTGAGCACTCACCGGGCCGGGGCCCTTTCGCGTTCGCCTGCTGCCTACTGCTTGCCGTTGGCCGCGCCGACCGCCTTCACGATCTCCTTCGTCGCGTCCTGCGCCGACTTCTTCAGCTCGTCCGCGTCCGGCGTCTTCGCGCCCTCGTAGCCGGCACCGCTGTACTTCACGGTGACCACCACGTTCTGGGTGCGCGCGACGACCGTCTCGTTCTTGAACTCGTTGTCGTCCTTCTTCGTCGTCGTGCTCACCACCGACGCCGCGTCACCGATGTCCGAGGCCTTCTCCGTCTTGGCGTCCTTCGCGCCGTCCTGCGTCGTCGCCGCCTGCACCTGCTTGCCCATGAAGTCATCGGCCCGCTTCTCGCCCGAACCCAGCGTCGGGTCCGAGGAGAACCGCTTCAGCGACACCGTCAGCGTACGGAACTGCAGGTCCTTGACGTCCTTGTCGTTCAGACCGCTCCAGATGCAGCTGGCGGAGTCATTGGTGTCGGACGAGGGCAGCGCCTTGCCCTCCTTCTTCTCCGCCTTCGGCACCAGCTTGTCGATGGTGTCCCCGGAAAGCGTCTTGCACACGTCCGGAAGCTTGGCGAACGTCGCCGCCTTCGCGGAGGCGGACGCCGAGGCGCTCGGCTTCGCCGAACCGGGGGCCGCGGACGACGGCTTCTTCTCCGGCTCCTTCTTCTCCCCGCCGCCGTCCGAGCAGCCGGTGGCGACGAGCATCACCGGAACTGCGGCGCAGGCGAGGAATCGGGCGAGTCGCGGGGCTGTACTTCGGTGCATGGGTCCTTCGCTCATTCGAAAGTAGTGACGGCGGGGGCAGTACCGGTTTTGCGTGAGCACGGTTTTATACGGGCACGGTACGCGGCCCGGGCACGGCGGACGCCGCATTGCGCCATCGCGCCCGGGCTAATCACCCGCTAATTGCCGAAGTGCCCCGCATCGAGTTCACGGGCCAGGTCCTGGGCCTTGCCCTGCAGGTCCTGGCTGGCGGGCACGTGCCGCGGATCCGTCGTCCACTGGTCGTACGCGATCGTCACCAGCACATTGGAGGAACGGAAGACCACCGTGACGTCACGGTGCACCCCCGAGCCCGCCGTGACCAGCTTGTCGTTCACGAACGCGTCGTCGCCCAGGTCGTCCAGCACCCGCGGCGCCAGCCGCGGATCGGCCGACGGCGGCGCCGAGGACGCCGTGCCGGACGGCGCCGCAGCGGACGCCGGCGGGGAGGAGGGCGCCGGCGTGGCGCCGCGCAGCTGCGGGGCCGGGCCGGTGCTCGGGGAGGCGCCGCCCGCCGAGGCGGAGGGGGAGGAGGACGGGGACGCCGAGGGCGTCGCGACGGCGATGTGCGCCTCGGCGGCCTGCCGGGCGTACAGCTGCCGGGCCCGGTTCTCGTCACTGATCCCCGGTTGGTACGACACGACCCGCTCGAAGTCCACCGTCAGGTGTCGGGTGCCCTCCGGGGTCTCCAGCTTCCAGCGGCAGCCCACCCGGCGGTCCGTGTCGTACGTGATCGCGGCCTGGCCGCGCAGCAGGCGCTTGGCCTCCTCCTCGTCGCCCTGGTCCACACCCGGCAGCATCCGCCGGATCGTCGCGGGGCTCACGTAGCCGCACGGCTCGGGCAGGCTGTGGTACTTCCCCGGCTCCCCGGAGCCGGCCGACGAGCCGCCCGGCCCGGGCTTGGCGTCCTGGCCGTGGCCGTCGGCCCCGGCGCCCCCGCCGCACCCGCCGAGCAGCGCCGACAGCACTGCCACCGCGGCCAGTGCTGCTGCCGGTGCGTACGCCCTTCGCTGCACTGTCCGTGGCTCCCTTCGCCGGAAAACGGGTTGTCGCCGCAGGGTGGCGACTGAACACAATGTGTACCGCACGGGCCGCCGCATCCGCCGGTTCCCTGTCGACTATCAGCGAATACGTCCGCTGTTTGCTTTATCTGCTCTATTCGGGGGAATGAAACCGATATGTCCTACACCGAGGTGCCCGGCGCCCGGGTACCGATCCGCATGTGGGCCGACCCGGCCACCGTCGAGCCCGTCGCCCTGCGCCAGCTGCAGAACGTGACGACGCTGCCGTGGGTGCAGGGGCTCGCCGTGATGCCGGACGTCCACTTCGGCAAGGGCGCCACGGTCGGTTCCGTGATCGCGATGCGCGGCGCCGTCTGCCCGGCGGCGGTCGGCGTCGACATCGGCTGCGGCATGTCCGCGGTCAAGACCTCCCTGCGCGCCGAGGACCTCCCCGGCGACCTCTCCCCCCTCCGCCGCAGGATCGAGGACGCCATCCCGGTCGGCTTCGCCATGCACGACGACCCGGTCGACCCGGTCCGCCTGCACGGCCTGCCGACGGCGGGCTGGGACGCCTTCTGGGGGCGGTTCCAGGGGGTGGCGGAGGCGGTGAAGTTCCGGCAGAGCAGAGCGCTGAAGCAGATGGGAACGCTCGGGGGCGGAAACCACTTCTGCGAAGTTTGCATCGATGACCAAGGGTCGGTGTGGCTCATGCTCCACTCCGGCTCCCGGAACATCGGCAAGGAACTGGCCGAGTACCACATCGGCCAGGCGCGGAAGCTCTCGCACAACCAGAACCTGGTCGACCGCGACCTCGCCGTCTTCCTCGCCGGCACCCCGCAGATGGCGGCCTACCGGCACGACCTGTTCTGGGCGCAGGAGTACGCGCGCCACAACCGCGAGATCATGATGGCGCTGTTCAAGGACGTCATCCGCAAGGAGTTCAAGAAGGCGAAGCCCACCTTCGAGCCCGAGATCTCCTGCCACCACAACTACGTGGCCGAGGAGCGCTACGAGGGCGTGGACCTGCTGGTCACCCGCAAGGGAGCGATCCGCGCGGGCGGCGGCGAGTACGGCATCATCCCGGGCTCCATGGGCACGGGCTCGTACATCGTGCGCGGCCTGGGCAACGAGGACTCGTTCAACTCCGCCTCGCACGGCGCCGGCCGCCGCATGAGCCGCAACGCCGCGAAGAAGCGTTTCTCCGCCGACGACCTGGCGCACCAGACGCGAGGCGTCGAGTGCCGCAAGGACTCCGGCGTCGTCGACGAGATCCCGGCCGCCTACAAGCCCATCGAGCAGGTCATGGAGCAGCAGCGGGACCTCGTCGAGGTCGTGGCCCACCTCAAGCAGGTCGTCTGCGTGAAGGGCTGAGGCGGACGAAGGGCCGGTCCGGCGACCGGTGCCGGCTCACGCGTCCTGCGGGTACCAGCGCAGTTCGACCGTGTTGCCGTCCGGGTCACGGACGTAGAGGGACTCGGCGTTGCCACGGGCGCCGAAGTTGGTGCTGGGGCCGCGGACGACGTCGAAGGTGCCGGAGTCGATGACGGTCTGCCAGTCGAGGGGCTCGACGACGAGGCAGAGGTGATCGACGTTCGACTCGCCGCGGGGGCCCTCCACCAGGTCGATGATCGTGGTCGGGGTGACGCGGACGGAGGGGAAGGGCACCGTGCCGGCGCGCCACTCGTCCACGCGGACCGGCTCCAGGCCGAGGGGGCCGGTGTAGAAGGCGAGGGCGCGCTCGGCGTCGGAGACGTTGAGGACGAGGTGGTCGAAGTCGATGACGCGCATGGTTCCCGGTCTTTCCGCGTGGGGTGTTGGGTCTGTGCGTCGAATCTAGCCAGGCATGATCGTTTCGGCTATCGGTCGCCGGTCCTCGGTCCCTGGGCCGATGGCCGGTCAGGACTCGCGGTGGACCTTGTAGTTGGACGCCTGGGCGCGGGGGCGGACGACGAGCAGGTCGATGTTGACGTGGGGCGGGCGGGTGACGGCCCAGGTGATGGTGTCGGCGACGTCGTCGGCGGTGAGGGGTTCGGCGACGCCGGTGTAGACGGCGGCGGCCTTGTCCCGGTCGCCGCGGAAGCGGGTGAGGGCGAACTCCTCGGTGCGCACCATGCCGGGGGCGATCTCGATGACGCGGACGGGCTGGCCGCACAGTTCCAGGCGGAGGGTCTCGGCGAGGACGTGGGCGCCGTGCTTGGCGGCGACGTAGCCGCCGCCGCCCTCGTAGGTGGCCAGGCCCGCGGTGGAGGACAGGACGATCACGGTGCCCTCGGCCGCGGTGAGGCGGGGCAGGAGGGCCTGGGTCATGTGGAGGGTGCCGAGGACGTTGACCTCGTACATGGTGCGCCAGTCGGTGGGGTCGGCGGTGGCGACGGTCTCGGTGCCGATGGCGCCGCCGGCGTTGTTGACGAGGACCTCGACGGGGCCCTGGCCGTCGAGCCAGTCGCCGAAGGCGTCGACGGCGGTGCGGTCGGTGACGTCGAGGGGGTAGGCGACGGCCTGGTGGCCGGCGACGGTGAGGTCGTCGGCGAGGGCGCGGATGCGGTCCTCGCGGCGGGCGGTGAGCACGACGCGGTAGCCGGCGGCGGCGAGCTGCCGGGCGGTGGCGGCGCCGATGCCACTGCTGGCGCCGGTGATCACTGCGGTGCGGGTGCTCATGACTGGGCCTCCTGGGGCGGCTGGGATCGCTGGGACCTATGCCGCAGCATAGGCCGGGCCCTCACCGGCCTCGCGGCCCGTACATGATCAGGGCGACGCCGGCGAGGCAGACCAGGGCGCCGGTCACGTCGTAGCGGTCGGGCCGGTAGCCGTCGGCGACCATGCCCCAGGCGAGCGATCCGGCGACGAAGACGCCGCCGTACGCGGCGAGGATCCGGCCGAAGTGGGCGTCGGGCTGGAGCGTGGCGACGAAGCCGTAGGCGCCCAGCGCGACGATCCCCGCCCCGATCCAGGCCCAGCCGCGCTGTTCGCGGGCGCCCTGCCACACCAGCCAGGCGCCGCCGATCTCCAGCAGGGCGGCGAGGACGAAGAGCGCGATGGAGCGGGCGACGAGCATGCTCGTACGGTATTACGGGGGATCGCCCGGTTTACGGCCAGACCAGGCAGTACGGCTGGTGGCCGGCCTCGTGCAGGCGGTGGGAGAAGTCCTGCCACTCGTGCAGGAGCCGGTAGACGGTGAAGGCGTCGCGGGGGCCGCCGCGGTCGGGGACCGTGGACCAGATGAACGCCGCCGCGCCCACCGATTCCTCGCCGATGCCGCGCAGCGGGTCGACGACGGTCATGGGCAGCTTGACGACCGCGTAGTCGGGGTGGAGGACCACCAGCTCGAGCGGGGGCACCTTGTGCAGGGGTATGCCCTGGATGCCGGTGAGGACCATGGCGGCCACGGTCTCCGGCTTGATCCTGGTGAACATCCCGCCCATGCCCAGCTCGTCACCGCCGAGCTCCTCGGGGCGCATGGAAAGGGGTACGCGGGCGGCGGTGGCGCCGTTCGGCGCACCGAAGTACTTGTAGGTCACCCCCACCCGGCCACTCCTGCTCGCGCTGTGTTCCTCACGGCTCTCGCCGCTTTTGTCCGCGCGCCGGTGTCGCCCCTTGTGGGTCCGCTCGGCTCGCTCGGGCCCCAGGTCGTCCGTGCCCTCGCCCAGTCCGCCACCGCGATGCATATCTCCACCCGACCGCACTTTTGGGCAGCACAGCCCCCGCCGCGCAACCCGATCATCGTCTCAGAGACCTCCCCCGCTGCGGACGCGCGAAACGCCCGGACGCGACCGGTGGGAGCGCTCTGAGACCATGGCTAGCGTGAGCTACCCATATGACGCCCCAGTCTCCCAGATGCTCTTCGACCGTGCGTCGGCCGTGACGCCCGGTGGCGTGAACTCTCCCGTGCGCGCGTTCCGTGCCGTGGGGGGTACGCCCCGGTTCATGGTTTCGGGCACCGGTCCGTACCTGACGGACGCGGATGGCCGGGAATATGTGGACCTCGTGTGTTCCTGGGGACCGATGATTCTCGGCCATGCGCACCCGGAGGTGATCGCCGCGGTCCAGCAGGCCGTGGCGCGCGGTACCTCGTTCGGCACGCCCGGCGAGGGCGAGGTCGCCCTGGCGGAGGAGATCGTCTCCCGGGTGGAGCCGGTCGAGCAGGTGCGCCTGGTGTCCTCGGGCACCGAGGCGACCATGTCGGCGATCCGGCTGGCGCGCGGCTTCACGGGCCGGGCCAAGGTGATCAAGTTCGCCGGGTGTTACCACGGTCACGTGGACGCGCTGCTGGCCGCGGCCGGTTCCGGTCTGGCGACCTTCGGGCTGCCGGACACCCCGGGCGTGACCGGGGCGCAGGCCGGGGACACGATCGTGCTGCCGTACAACGACCTGGAGGCCGTGCACGCGGCGTTCCACGCCCACCCGGGTGAGATCGCGTGCGTGATCACCGAGGCGTCGCCGGGCAACATGGGCGTCGTCCCGCCGCTGCCGGGCTTCAACGAGGGCCTGAAGACGGCGTGCGCGCAGAACGGCGCGCTGTTCATCTCCGACGAGGTGATGACGGGCTTCCGCGTCTCGAAGGCCGGCTGGTACGGCATCGACGGCGTCAAGCCGGACCTGATGACCTTCGGCAAGGTCATGGGCGGCGGCTTCCCGGCGGCGGCGTTCGGCGGCCGGGCGGACGTGATGGCGCAGCTGGCGCCGGCCGGCCCGGTGTACCAGGCGGGCACGCTGTCGGGCAATCCGGTGGCGACGGCCGCGGGCCTGGCGCAGCTGCGGCTGCTGGACGACGCCGCGTACGAGAAGGTGGACGCGGTGGCCGCCGAGATCGGCTCTCTGGTGACGGAGGCGCTGGCGAAGGCGGGGGTGGCCCACCGCCTGCAGACGTCGGGGAACATGTTCTCGGTCTTCTTCACCGAGGCGCAGGTCACGGACTACGAGAAGGCCCGCTCGCAGGAGGCGTTCCGTTTCAACGCCTTCTTCCACTCGATGCTGGCGCAGGGCGTGTACCTGCCGCCGTCGGCGTTCGAGTCGTGGTTCGTCTCCACGGCCCACGACGCGGCGGCCGTCGAGCGGATCGCGGCGGCGCTGCCGGCGGCGGCGCGGGCGGCGGCCGAGGCGACGGAGGGGGAGAAGTGAGCGCGAAGGGCGCGGACGACATCACCGTCGTCCATCTGATGCGGCACGGCGAGGTGCACAACCCCGACGGCGTGCTCTACGGCCGCCGGGCGGGCTACCACCTCTCCGAGCTGGGCCGGCGGATGGCCGACCGGGTGGCGGAGCACCTGGCGGAGCGGGACGTGACGTACGTGGTGGCCTCGCCGCTGGAGCGGGCGCAGGAGACGGCGGCGCCGATCGCGAAGACGCACGGGCTTCAGCTGGCGACGGACGAGCGGCTGATCGAGGCGGCGAACGTCTTCGAGGGCAAGACCTTCGGCGTGGGCGACGGTGCGCTGCGCAAGCCGGCGAACTGGCGGCACCTGACGAACCCGTTCCGTCCGTCGTGGGGCGAGCCGTACGTGGAGCAGGTCGTGCGGATGATGGGTGCGCTGGACGCGGCGAAGGACGCGGCGCGCGGGCACGAGGCGGTGCTGGTGAGTCATCAGCTGCCGATCTGGATCGTGCGCAGCTTCGTGGAGAAGCGCAGGCTGTGGCACGACCCGCGCAAGCGGCAGTGCACGCTGGCGAGCCTGACGACGTTCACCTACCGGGGCGACCGGATCGTGTCGGTGGGGTACAGCGAGCCGGCGCGGGACCTGGTGCCGGCGCACCTGCTGGCGGGTGCGAAGCCGGTGAAGGGCGGCCAGAAGGCGTTCGGGGCCTGACGAGGAGGCCGAGCAGACTGGGGGGAGTGCGCGCCGGGTGCCGTGCGCCCGGCGCGCGCCGTACGCCTGGCGGAGCGCCAGAACACCCCCAAGGGGCGGGAAATCCCTCGATAACTGCGCAACCGTCGTAATCCGGCGCGCCCTCATACTCAATGTCCATTTATATGGACGGCGTATGGTATGGGGGCGCAACCGGACGGAGCCGACATGCGCGACATCAGCCGCCGGGGCCTGCTCGGCATGGGGATGGGAGCAGGTGCGGCCGCGGTGCTCGGCGGGGTCGCGGGCTGTTCGCAGTCCGCACCGGACGACGAGGTGGTGACCACCGGTCCGGGGCCGCGGCAGCGCGGTCACGAGGCCAAGGCGAAGGCCCGGCTGATCGGGGACGGCTCGACGGCGGACACCGGCACGCAGCCGGAGCAGCCGCCGAAGCCGGTGCCGCTGGAGCCGGGGGAGAAGCCGCCGCAGTTCGTGATCTTCTCGTGGGACGGCGCCGGCGAGGTCGGCAACGGCCTCTTCCCGCGCTTCCGCAAGCTCGCCCGGGACCACGGCGTGAAGATGACGTTCTTCCTCTCGGGCATCTACCTGCTGCCGGAGTCGCGCAAGCGGCTGTACGAGCCGCCGAACAACCCGGTCGGCGCCTCCGACATCGGCTACCTGTCCGACGACCACATCAGGGCGACGCTGAAGAACCTGCGGGCGGCCTGGCTGGAGGGGCACGAGGTCGGCACGCACTTCAACGGGCACTTCTGCACCGGGCACGGTTCGGTGGCCCGCTGGACGCCGGAGGACTGGGCCTCGGAGATCGACCAGGCCGTCTCCTTCGTCACCCAGTGGCGCACCCACACCGGCTTCACCGACCTGGAGCCGCTGCCCTTCGACTACCGCAAGGAGCTGATCGGCGGCCGGACGCCGTGCCTGCTGAACCAGGAGGGCCTGCTGCCGACGGCGGCGCGGCTGGGCTGGCGCTACGACGCGAGCTCCTCGGGCGGCGAGCAGGTCTGGCCGCGCAAGAAGCACGGGCTGTGGGACCTGCCGCTGCAGCAGATGCCCTTCCCGGGTCACTCCTTCGAGGTGTTGTCGATGGACTACAACATCCTCGCCAACCAGTCGAAGAACACCACCCGCGGCGTGCCCGACCACTACCCCTCCTGGCGCCGGCAGGCCACCGAGTCCTACATCGCCGGGTTCGACCGGGCGTACGAGACGAACCGGGCGCCGTTCTTCGTGGGCAACCACTTCGAGGACTGGAACGGCGGGATCTACATGGACGCCGTGGAGGAGGCGCTGAAGTACATCGCCGACGACAAGCGGCGCGACGTGCGGCTGGTGTCCTTCCGGCAGTTCGTGGACTGGCTGGACGTGCAGAAGCCGGAGGTCCTCGCGTACCTGCGGTCGCTGGACGTGGGGGAGAAGTGGCACGGCAAGGCGGCCGCTGCCGGGGGCCGCCCGAGGCCCCGGCCGCAGGCCACGCCCGAGCGGGAACGGGAGAAGGAGCCGCCGGCCGGCTGGGAGCGGGAGTCCTCCGACGAGACCGAGGGGGGTGCGGAAGATCCCTAAACTGCCCATGCGAAACTTTTCACATGAGTGCCTGCCGCGCCCTTCGACGCCCACTTCCACGCCGTCGTACCACCGTGCCGGCGATCGGCGCGGCCCTCGCGGCGCTGATGCTCAGCGCCTGCGGCTCCCACGACTCCGCGGGAGGCGGGGGGCAGACGCAGTTCGTGCAGGGCACGGGCGGCGTGGACGTCGTCAAGGAGCGCAGCGGCCGGCAGGCGGCGCCCGAGCTGTCCGGCAAAACGCTCGACGACAAGGACCTCGACGTCGCCAAGGAGTACAAGGGCAAGATCGTCGTCCTTAACGTGTGGGGCTCGTGGTGCGCGCCCTGCCGGGCCGAGGCCAAGAACCTCGTCGCCGTCGCGAACGACTTCAAGGACAAGGGCGTACAGTTCGTCGGGCTCGACACGCGCGACCCCGACCCGGCGCCCGCGATCGCCTTCGAGAAGGAGTTCAAGGTTCCCTACCCGAGCCTGTACGACTCCTCCGGCAAGCTGCTGCTGCGCTTCCCCAAGGGCAGCCTGAACCCGCAGTCGATCCCCTCGACCGTCTTCATCGACCGCGACGGCAAGATCGCCGCCCGCGCCATGAAGGCCCTGAGCGAGGACGAGCTGCGCCAGACGCTCGCCCCCCTGGTAGCGGAGAAGTGACCCCGTGATCACCGGGTCCCCCGCCGCCGCGCACGTGCTCGCCGCCGTGACCGACACCAACCAGACCGTCCTGTCCGGCGCGCTGCTGATGGCGCTGCCCGTGGCCGTGCTCGGCGGACTCATCTCCTTCTTCTCGCCGTGCGTGCTGCCGCTGGTGCCCGGCTACCTCTCCTACGTCACCGGCGTCAGCGGCGCCGACCTGGCCGAGGCCCGGCGCGGCCGGATGGTGGCCGGCTCCTCCCTCTTCGTGGCCGGCTTCTCCGCCGTCTTCGTCTCCGCCGGCGCGTTCTTCGGCTACTTCGGCCGGACGCTGCAGGAGTACAAGGGGACGATCTCCATGGTGCTCGGCGCCCTGACGATCGTGCTCGGCCTGGCCTTCATGGGCGCGCTCGGCTTCTTCGGGCAGCGAGAGTTCCGCTTCCACACCAAGCCGGCGCTCGGCCTGGCCGGCGCGCCCGTGCTCGGAGTGCTCTTCGGGCTCGGCTGGACGCCCTGCATCGGGCCGACGCTCGCCGCCGTGCAGTCGCTGTCCTTCAACCAGGCCAGCGCCGGCCGGGGCGCGCTGCTGACCGTCGCCTACTGCCTGGGCCTGGGCCTGCCCTTCGTCGTGACCGCGGTCGCCTTCCGGCGCGCGCTGGGCGCGTTCGGGTGGGTCAAGCGGCACTACGCGTGGGTCATGCGGGCCGGCGGCGGGATGCTCGTCGTCGTCGGCGTGCTCCTGGTCACCGGGGTGTGGGACAGCATGGTCGGCGAGCTGCAGACGTGGTCGAGCACCTTCACCCCTGGGATCTGATCGATGGCCAAGACGAACGGCCCCGCCGGCACCGACACCGGCCCGGACGCCTCGCACGCCCCTGACGCGACGGACACCGAGGACAGCGCGGCCGCCGCGCTGTCCACGGCGCCCGTCGACGACGACGCCGAGGGCGGCCGCGCCGTACCCGGCTCCTTCGGCGGCGTCCGCCGGCCCGGCGCGCTCGGCGCGCTGGCCTGGGCCGGGCGCGAGGCGCTGGGCTGGGTGCGCTGGTGCTGGCGGCAGCTGACCTCCATGCGGGTCGCGCTGATCCTGCTGTTCCTGCTCTCCCTGGCCACCGTCCCCGGCTCCCTCGTGCCGCAGACCGGCGTCGACGAGCTCAAGGTCGAGCAGTGGCGCGGCAAGCACGAAACACTCGCGCCGATCTACGACAAGCTCGGGCTCTTCCACGTCTACAGCTCGGTGTGGTTCTCCGCGATCTACATCCTGCTGTTCGTCTCCCTGATCGGCTGCATCGTCCCGCGCACCTGGCAGTTCGTCGGCCAGCTGCGCAGCCGCCCGCCGGGCGCGCCGCGCCGGCTGACGCGCATGCCCGCGCACGCCACCTGGCACACCTCCGCCGAGCCGGAGCAGGTGCTGGCGGCCGCCGAGCGGCTGCTGCGCCGGCGCCGCTTCCGCGTCGAGCGCGCCGCGGACTCCGTGGGCGCGGAGAAGGGCTACCTGCGCGAGGCGGGCAACCTTCTCTTCCACGTCTCGCTGATCGTGATGCTGGTGGCCTTCGCCTCCGGGCAGCTGTTCAAGTCCGAGGGCGGCAAGCTGGTCGTCGAGGGCGACGGCTTCTCGAACACGCTCACGCAGTACGACGACTTCAAGTCCGGCTCGCTGTTCAGCGCCGACGACCTCGATCCGTTCGGGTTCCGGCTCGACAGCTTCTCCGGGTCCTACGAGCGCACCGGCCCGCAGAAGGGCACCCCGCGCGACTACGCCGCCCACATCACGTACTGGGACGGGCCCGACGGCACGCCCCGGAAGACCACGGTCAAGGTCAACGAGCCGCTGGAGACGGCCGGCTCGAAGGTCTACCTGATCGGCCACGGCTACGCGCCGATGGTCACCGTGCGCGACGGCAAGGGCGACGTGGCCTTCCGCGGCCCGATGCCCTCGCTGCCGCTGGACAGCAACGTCACCGAGACGTCCGTGCTGAAGGTGCCCGACTACCGGGACAAGGACGGCAAGGAGTCCGACCTCGGCTTCAAGGGCAACTTCGTGCCCACGCTCGACCTGCGGGCCGGCACGATGCTCTCCCAGTTCCCGGCGCTGGACAATCCGCGCCTGGTGCTGACCGCCTACCGGGGCAACCTGGGCCTGGACTCGGGCGTGCCGCAGAGCGTCTACCAGCTCGACGACTCCAGGATGAAGCAGTTCACCGACCCCGACGGCTCGAAGTTCGCGCAGATCCTCAAGGTCGGCGACACCATGACGCTGCCGGACGGGGCGGGCACGCTGCACTTCGACGGCATCAGGCAGTGGGCGACCTTCCAGGTCTCCCAGAAGCCCGGCAACGGCCTGGCGCTGGCCGGCGCGGTCGGCGCCCTGGTGGGCCTGGCCGGCTCGCTGTTCGTCCAGCGCCGCCGCGTGTGGGTGCGGGCCCTCGCCGGCGAGGACGGGCGTACGGTCGTGGAGCTGGCGGGCCTGGCCCGCAGCGAGTCCGCCCGGCTGCCCGAGGAGCTCGCCGCGCTGGCCGCCGGCCTGCAGCCCGACGCGCCGCCTGTCGCCCCCGAACCGGGCACCCCAGCCGACACAGCCGAACCGTCCGAAGGAGCGCGCGCGTGACCCTCGCGGCTGCAACCAACGAGAACCTGGCCCACATCAGCAACTGGCTGGTCTATTCGGCCATGGCCGTCTACACCCTCGCCTTCCTCGCCCACATCGCCGAGTGGGTCTTCGGCAGCCGCAGCGCCGTCGGGCGCACCGCGGCGGCGATCACCACCGAGGCGGCGGCCGCGGCTCCCGCGGTGAGCGTGACGGTCCAGCAGGCCGGCGGCGGCACCGCCGTCCTGGAGCGGCCCAAGGTCGTCACCCGGTCGGCCCCCGGCAGCCGGGACGTGCCCGACGGCCCGGGCGCGGCCGGCACCAGCGAGAAGGGCGACCTGTACGGCCGCATGGCCATCTCGCTGACGGTGCTCGCGTGGGCGCTGCACGCCGGTGGCGTGCTCACCCGCGCGCTGTCGGTGCAGCGGGCGCCGTGGGGCAACATGTACGAGTTCTCGACGACGTTCGCGATGGTCGCGGTCGCCGTCTACCTCGCGCTGCTGCTGGCGAAGAAGAACATCCGCTGGCTGGGCCTGCCGCTGGTCACGACGGTCCTGCTGGATTTGGGCCTGGCCGTCTCGGTGCTGTACACCGCCAGCGACCAGCTGGTGCCCGCCCTGCACTCGTACTGGCTGTGGATCCACGTCTCCTGCGCCATCCTCTCCGGCGCGGCGCTGTACGTGGGTGCGGTCTCGACGTTCTTCTACCTCTTCCGCGACGGCTACGAGGCCCGGCTCGCGGAGGACCGCCCCCTGCGGAAGATCGACAACGTCCTCTCGCGGCTGCCCTCGGCGGCGACGCTCGACAAGTTTGCCTACCGCATCAACGCCACCGTCTTCCCGCTGTGGACGTTCACGATCATCGCGGGCGCGATCTGGGCCGAGGCCGCCTGGGGCCGCTACTGGGGCTGGGACCCCAAGGAGGTCTGGTCCTTCATCACCTGGGTCGCCTACGCCTGCTACCTCCACGCCCGCGCCACGGCCGGCTGGAAGGGCCGCAAGGCCGCGATCCTGGGCCTGCTGGCCTTCTCCTGCTACCTGTTCAACTACTACGGCGTGAACATCCTGCTGAGCGGCAAGCACTCGTACGCGGGCGTCTGACCGCAGGGCGGACGTACCAAGGCCCGCTTGCCCCGAACGGGGGAAGCGGGCCTTTGCGCGCGCGCCGCGCCACCGGGCGTGCTAGAGGTGGACCCATGGAGATCCCCTCCCCCTACGGCGCGGCCGAGTCCCAGGGCGACATCCACACGCTGCGCTACGAGCTGTCCATCCCGTACCCCGTCGACGAGGTGTGGGACGCGATCGCCACGCCCGAGGGGCTGCCGGCGTGGCTCGCGGTCGCCGAGCCGTTCGAGCAGCGCGAGGGCGGGGCGATCACCCTGCGGTGGCAGAACACCGACGCGCAGGGGAACGCCACCGTCGCGCCCGGGCGGGTGACGGCGTGGCAGCCGAAGCGGGTGGCGGAGTACACCGTGGAGATCCACGGACGGATCCGCTTCGAGCTGGAGCCGGGGCCGCTCGGGGTCGGCGGCACGCTGCTGCACTTCACCAACGAGATGACCGGCACCGAGGACGTGCGGCTGGACTGCCTCGCGGGCTGGCACCACCACTTCGAGTACCTGCTGCAGGCCCTCGGCGGGAACCCGGCGGACTGGTCGGCGTGGACGACGGAGCGGTGGCGGCAGCTGCGGGAGGAGTACCGCCGGGGGCACGGTTAGCGCTGCGGGCCCTCGTCCTCGTCGCGCTTGAGCGAGCGCAGGAACTCAGGGTTGTCGTCGGGCGCCACCCAGCGGCCGCCGCCGGCCGCGGGACGCCGCGCGGCGCGCGGGCGGCCGGCGATCAGCCAGGCCACCGGGCCGAGCAGCACCTCGCCGAACAGCAGGATGATCAGCACCCAGGCCATCTTCGGCAGGTTGCGGACCTCGTCCTCCGGCGTGTTGAGGCAGTCGATGAACGCGTAGATCCACAACGCCAGTACCAGCAGGAACGGCAGATACCTCAGCATCGGGAAGCCCCCCGGAATACGGCGTGGACACGGCGCGGGAACGGCGTGCGCGGGCCGCCGGAGCGGCCCCGTGACCGCTCCAGCCTAGTGCGTGCTCGATACTGGAACGCATGGCTTACGACGATCTTCGCTCCTTCCTGCGGGCCCTGGAGCGCGACGGCGATCTCAAGCGCATCACGGCCGAAGTCGACCCGTACCTGGAAATCGGGGAGATCGTCGACAGAGTGAACAAGTCCGGCGGGCCGGCGCTGCTCTTCGAGAACGTCAAGGGCGCCTCGATGCCGCTCGCGATGAACGTCTTCGGCACCGACCGGCGCCTGCTGAAGTCCCTCGGCCTGCGCTCGTACGACGAGATCGGCGAGAAGATCGGCGGTCTGCTCAAGCCGGAGCTGCCGCACGGCTTCACCGGGGTGCGCGAGGCGTTCGGCAAGCTGGGCGCGATGGCCCACGTGCCGCCGCGCAAGATCAAGGACGCCCCCGTCCAGGAGGTCGTCCTCACCGGCGACGACGTCGACCTGGAGCAGCTGCCGGCGCTGTTCACCTGGCCCGAGGACGGCGGGTCCTTCTTCAACCTGGGCCTGACGCACACCAAGCACCCCGAGACCGGGGTGCGCAACCTCGGCCTGTACCGCCTGCAGCGGCACGACAAGCGCACCATCGGCATGCACTGGCAGATCCACAAGGACAGCCGCAACCACTACCAGGTCGCGGCCAAGCGGGGCGAGCGGCTGCCGGTCGCCATCGCCTTCGGCTGCCCGCCGGCGGTGACGTACGCCTCGACGGCGCCGCTGCCCGGCGACATCGACGAGTACCTCTTCGCCGGCTTCGTCCAGGGCAAGCGCATCGACATGGTCGACTGCAAGACGGTGCCGCTGCAGGTGCCGGCCAACGCCGAGGTCGTCCTGGAGGGCTGGCTGGAGCCCGGGAAGATGCTGCCGGAGGGGCCCTTCGGCGACCACACCGGCTTCTACACGCCGCAGGAGGACTTCCCGGCGCTGACGATCGACTGCGTGACGATGCGGCGCCGGCCGCTGCTGCAGTCCATCGTCGTGGGCCGGCCGCCGACGGAGGACGGCCCGCTGGGCCGGGCCACCGAGCGGTTCTTCCTGCCCCTGCTGAAGATCATCATCCCGGACATCGTGGACTACCACCTGCCCGAGGCCGGCGGCTTCCACAACTGCGCGATCGTCTCGATCGACAAGAAGTACCCCAAGCACGCGCAGAAGGTCATGCACGCCATCTGGGGCGCGCACATGATGTCGCTGACCAAGCTGATCGTGGTCGTCGACGCCGACTGCGACGTCCACGACCTGCACGAGGTGGCCTGGCGGGCGCTGGGCAACACCGACTACGCCCGCGACCTGACCGTCGTCGAGGGCCCGGTCGACCACCTCGACCACGCCTCGTACCAGCAGTTCTGGGGCGGCAAGGCGGGCATCGACGCGACCGCCAAGTGGCCCGAGGAGGGCTACACGCGTGACGGCGGCTGGCCGCACATGGTGGAGTCGGATCCGGAAACGTCCGATCGAGTGACTCGGCGCTGGAAGGAGTACGGGCTGTGACACAGGCCGTCAACATGGGATACGGCAGCGCGAAGCCGGGGTTTCCCCGCTTCCGCGGGGGTGAACCGGAGTACGGACTGTGAGTTCCGCTGCCGCCGCCGTACCGCAGCCCGGGCGCACGCGGGCCTTCCTGCGCCTGGTGATGATCGAGCACTCGGTCTTCGCGCTGCCCTTCGCCTACATAGCGTCGCTGACGGCGATGTACTTCAAGAACGGTCACATCGGCTGGTGGCGCCTGCTGCTGGTGACGATCGCCATGGTGGGCCTGCGCACCTTCGCGATGGCCTGCAACCGCATCATCGACCGCGAGATCGACGCCCGTAACCCCCGCACCGCCGGCCGCGAGCTGGTCACCGGCGCGGTCTCGGTGCGCTCGGCGTGGACGGGCGCGCTGGTGGCCGTCGTCTTCTTCCTGGGCGCGGCCGCCCTGCTCAACCCCCTGTGCCTGGCGCTGGCGCCCATCGCGGTGGTCCCGATGGTGGTCTACCCGTACGGCAAGCGCTTCACCGACTTCCCGCACGCGATCCTGGGCCTGGCCCAGGCCATGGGCCCGGTCGGCGCGTGGCTGGCGGTGACGGGCTCCTGGTCGTGGGACGCGGTGGTGCTGGGCCTGGCGGTGGGCGTGTGGATCGGCGGCTTCGACCTGATCTTCGCCTGCCAGGACGTGGCGGCGGACCGTGCGCACGGGGTGAAGTCCACCCCGGCCCGCTTCGGCATCCCCGCGGCCCTGTACGGCGCCCGCGTGTGCCACGTCGTCACGACGGCCCTGCTGGTCTGGTACGCGCTGCTGACGCACGCGGGGGCGTTCTTCTGGACGGGCCTGCTGGTGGTGGCCGCGGCGTTCGTCTACGAGCACTCCATCGTCACCCCGCGCGATCTGTCCCGGCTGAACCGGGCCTTCTTCACGGTGAACGGTTTCATCGGGATCTGCCTTTTCGGCTTCGCCTTGCTGGACCTCGTCTACCGTGGTCTCGGGTGGTAGCCGATCCACCGCCTGGCCCCGCGCATGCGGGGATGTTCCCAGCGCCATCCCGATGAAGCCGTTGACGGTGATGTGGTCCCCGCATTCGCGGGGTTGACGGCGAGAGGGCGGCACCCCCGCAGGGGTGCCGCCCTCTCGCCGTGTCGCGACGGGGACGTCAGACGTCCTTGCCGTCCTTGCCGGCGCCCATGGCGAACATGGCGGCGCCCATCAGGTCCTGCGGCTTGAGCTCCTTGGCCCCGGCGGGGGCGGTGAGAGCGGCGGCGCCGTTCTTGAAGGTGATGGCGATCGGCAGCGGGCCCTGGAGCTTGTCCTCGGCCTTGGCGTCGTCGTTGAACTGGGCGGCGTCCAGGCTCAGGCCGGCCAGCATGCCGTCCTTGATCGACAGGTCGAAGACGAGGTTCTTGTCCTTCTTCTTGTCGAGCTCGTCCAGGTCCTTGTTGAGCTTGTCCAGCGACGGGGCCTTGTCGCCGAGCTTGTCCTTGAGGGGCTTGAGGCCCTCGGCGAAGTCCTTGGCGACCTTGTTCGCCGGGACGGTGGCGGTGACGTGCTCGACGCCGTTCTTCTTGCCCGCGTCCTTGACCTCGGCGTTGTCGACCAGGGCGCGCTGCAGGACCTCGTAGACCTTCTTCTGGGTCTCGGGGTCGGGCTGCGTGCTCTTTCCGCTGCCGGACTTGTCCATCGACTTGGCGAATTCCTCGAAAGTCGCCTTGTCGAGGCTGACCCACTCGCCCTTGAGGGCGTTCTTGGCGCCGCCCAGGGAATCGGGGAGCTGGTCGGCCTGCCGGATCAGCTTCTCCATCGTCCGGCTCTCGGCGTCGCCCGAGCCGGGCTTCTTGCCGTGCTTCTCGGCGAAGGCCATGACGGCCTTGAGGTCGACGCGGAAGTAGCTCTTGTCGCCGAGCTGGCGGGCCTCCAGGACCGGCTTGCCGCCGCCCTCGCCGAGCTGCATGCCGTACTTGAAGCTCTTGTCGTCCGCCTTGGCGTCCTTCAGGGCCGTGTCGGAGCCGAAGGAGTAGTCGAGCTTCAGCTTGGCGAGCATCGCGGCGTCGTCACGGGTGAAGTCGTCCTGGCCCTGCATGGCCTTGAAGATCTGGTCGGCATTGGCGTCGAATCCGATCTCCAGGGAGAGCGACTTCTGCTTGCCGAGCTTGTCGAAGGCCTGCTTGACCTTGGCGGCCGTGCTGAGGCTGTTGCTCGGGTCGCAGGCCGTGGAACCCGCGGCGATGATCGCCACGACGCCGGCGGCGGCCAGAGCTTTTCGCGTGGTGTGGATGGTGCGCTCCCCCATTGACGGAACTTGGCAAAAGATAACTAAAGTGCAAAACGATCGATCATGTCAAAGCTCTTTTACGACATCCTGACAGGGGCCAACTGACCCTTCGCACAGGCCCCCTTCCGTCACCGATCCCCGGGCGGACCGCCTGGTCAGGCCCGCAGCGGGAGGCGCCGGATAGGCTCGGGGCGTGGAGCCGTACGAACACACAGCGCAGCGCCGGCCCTGGGTCGTGGGTGTCTCCGGTGCGTCCGGGACGCCGTACGCCGCGGCCGTCGTGCGGGGGCTGCTGGCGGCGGGGCAGGCCGTGGACCTCGTGGTCAGCCGGGCCGCGCGGTTGACGCTGCTGGACGAGACCGGGATCCGCTTCCGGGACGCGCACTGGCAGGAGGACCTGCGCAGCTGGCTGGCTCTGGGGGCGGACGGCAAACCGCACGCCTTCGACGCGGACGTCTCGGACGTGCGGTACTGGGCGGCCGGTGATCTGGCCGCGGGTCCCTCGTCCGGGTCGTACCCCGTGCGGGGGATGCTGATCGTGCCCGCGAGCACCGCCTGTGTGGCCGGGGTGGCGCTGGGACTGTCGAAGGACCTGCTGCAGCGGGTGGCGAGCGTGACGCTCAAGGAGCGCCGGCCGTTGATCGTCGCGGTGCGGGAGACGCCGCTGAGCGGTCAGACGCTGCGCCAGCTCGTGGCGCTCGACGACGCGGGAGCCGTGGTGCTGCCCGCTTCGCCGGCGTTCTATGCGGGGGCGACGCACATCCAGGATCTGGTGGACTTCGTCGCCGGGCGGGTGCTGGACGCGGCAGGGGTGCCGCACCGGCTGTACCGCCGTTGGGAAGGAGAGCTCGGTGGTGCGAGCGGTGCTCGCGAGAGCGGTTAGCGCTTCTTGTCGCGCGCCAGGCGGAGCTTGGAGGCGCGGCGGGGAGCGGCGGACTGGTGGGCACGCGAGCGGTTGGCCAGGTCCTGCAGCTCGCGCATACGGGCGTAGGCCATCTCGATCGAGTACACGGGTGCTTCACTCCTGAGAGATCGAAGGATCGTCGTTGATTCGCTGATCTGGTGAAAGATTTACGGGGTGTCGCGCCCCGTACGCCTTAGATTCTACACGTAAACCGGCGAGATCGCTGATTATTTGAAAGGTTCCAGGCTATGGACGCGGTGGACAGGCAGCTCATCCAGGCGCTGCGGGAGAACGGCCGGGCCTCGTACGCCGAACTGGGCAGGCTGGTCGGCCTGTCCGGGCCGAGCGTCACGGACCGGATCAACCGCCTGGAGGCGGCCGGTGTCATCACCGGCTACCGGGCGACCGTCAACGCCGCCTCGCTGGGCCTGGGCGTCACCGCCCTGATCGGCATCCAGCTCTCCGACGCCGCCGACCACGAGGACGTGGCGCGCCGGCTGCGCGACCTGGAGGAGATCGAGGACTGCTGGTTCATCGCCGGCGACGACTCCTACATGCTCAAGGTCCGCGTCGGCGACGTGGACGGGCTGGAGCGCACCATCCGCCGCCTGTCCGGCACCAAGGGCGTGGCCCGCACCCGTACCACCATCGTGCTGTCGACCAAGTGGGAGAACCGGGTGGGAGAGCTGCCCGAGGACGTCTGAGGGCGGGGGAGTAGGCTCGGTCCGGTTGCGAGGGGACAACCGGACCGAACCTTGCCGGATGTAGCGAAAGAGGCGGACGCATGGACGCTGGGCTCAAGCGCGAGCTCGAGGAAAAGGTCTTCGCCGGTGAGCGGCTGACCCGCGAGGACGGCATCGCCCTCTACGAGTCCGACGACCTCGCCTGGCTCGGCGGACTCGCCCACCACGTCCGGACGAAGAAGAACGGCGACGTCGTCCACTTCAACGTCAACCGGCACCTGAACATGACCAACGTGTGCACGGCCTCGTGCGCGTACTGCTCGTTCCAGCGCAAGCCGGGCGAGAAGGACGCGTACACGATGCGCATCGAGGAGGCCGTGCGCCTGGCCAAGGCCATGGAGAACGAGAACCTCACCGAGCTGCACATCGTCAACGGCCTGCACCCCGCGCTGCCCTGGCGCTACTACCCCCGCTCGCTGCGCGAGCTGAAGAAGGCGCTGCCGGAGGTCTCCCTCAAGGCGTTCACCGCCACCGAGATCCACCACTTCGAGAAGATCTCCGGCCTGTCCGCCTCCGACATCCTCGACGAGCTGATCGACGCCGGCCTGGAGTCGCTGACCGGCGGCGGCGCGGAGATCTTCGACTGGGAGGTGCGCCAGCACATCGTCGACCACGAGACCCACTGGGAGGACTGGTCGCGCATCCACCGCCTGGCGCACTCCAAGGGCCTGAAGACCCCCTGCACCATGCTCTACGGGCACATCGAGGAGCCGCGCCACCGCGTGGACCACGTGCTGCGGCTGCGTGAACTGCAGGACGAGACCGGCGGCTTCCAGGTCTTCATCCCGCTGCGCTACCAGCACGACTTCGTGGACATGAAGGACGGCAAGGTCCGCAACACCCTGCAGGCCCGCACCAGCATGGCCACGGGCGCCGAGGCGCTGAAGACGTTCGCCGTCTCCCGGCTGCTGTTCGACAACGTCCCGCACGTGAAGGTCTTCTGGGTCATGCACGGCGTGCAGACCGCCCAGCTCGCCCTGCAGCACGGCGCGGACGACATGGACGGCTCGGTCGTCGAGTACAAGATCACGCACGACGCCGACAACTACGGCACGCCCAACAAGCTCACGCGCGACGACCTGCTGGAGCTGATCCGCGAGGCCGGCTTCCGCCCGGTCGAGCGCAACACGCGCTACGAGGTCATCCGCGAGTACCCCGGCCCCGACGCCTCGCTGCGCGAGACGCCGCAGCCGATGCGTGCGTGACCGGTGCGCGGGGGGCGTGTTTGACTGGATGCGGCCCGTCGGGCCGTCCGTGAGAAGTGCTGGAGAAGAAGGTCCCGCCCGTGAGTAGCCAGAAATACGCCTCGCTCCGTTACACCGCCCTGCGTATCGGCCTGCTCGTCGCATGCTTCGCCGTCGTGTGGGTGCTGTGCTACGTCCGCCTCGTGCCGCTCGGGATCGGCGGTTCCAACATCTTCTGGATGCTGCTGCTCGCCCTGATCATCTCGGCGCCGCTGAGCCTGGTGCTGCTGCGCAAGCAGCGCGACGCGATGTCGGAGCAGATCGTGGACCGCGTCGACCGGGCGAAGGCGAAGATGGCCGCCAACGCCGGCCAGGAGGACCAGGCCTGAGGCACCGAGCGGCCTGAGCCGACGAGAGGGGCAAATCGCCCTTTTCGTGTAACTCTCCTCACATTGCGTCCCGCTCGCGCCCTGCGCCCCGCTGTGGAAGCACCGCTCCACGGCGGGGCGCAGGCGCGTTCCGGGGCGCTTTTTGCATGCGCGCTTCCCAAAGTCAACCTTTGGGATGCTCAAAGCATGAGTGTTAGGGTGACCGGCATGTCCACGTCCCCGTCTCCTGCCGCCACCCCGCGCGGCCGCACCGCCCGCTTCCCCTCCATACCCTTCTGGGCCCAGATCCTGCTCGGCCTGGTCCTGGGCGCCCTGCTCGGCTGGGTCGCCCGGAGCGGCGACATCGGCTGGCTGCAGACCACCCTGGCCAAGACGGGTGACCTGTTCATCCAGCTGCTGATGGTCGTGGTCGCCCCACTGGTGTTCTTCGCCATTCTGGTCTCGATCACCAATCTGCGGAACGTCTCCAACGCGGCCCGGCTGGCCACCCGCACGCTGCTGTGGTTCATGATCACATCGCTGATCGCGGTCGTCATCGGCCTCGCCATCGGTCTGCTCACCGACCCCGGCTCCGGCACCGGCCTGACCGCCGCCGACGGTGGCGACCCGAAGAAGAAGGGCTCCTGGCTCGACTTCCTCACCGGCATCATCCCCACCGACGTCATCACGCCCTTCACCGAGCTGAACGTCCTGCAGATCGTCTTCATGGCCGCGGCCGTCGGCATCGCCGTCCTGCAGGTCGGCGAGAAGGCCCGCCCGCTGCTCACCCTCAGCGAGTCCGTCCTCGAACTGCTGCAGAAGGTCCTGTGGTGGGTCATCCGGCTCGCCCCGCTCGGCAGCCTCGGCCTCGTCGGCAAGGCCATCTACAAGTACGGCTGGGACCTGCTCGGCAAGTACGCCACCTTCACCGCCGACATCTACGTCGGCTGCGCCCTGGTGCTGTTCGTCGTCTACCCCGTACTGCTGGCCACCGTCGCCAAGGTCAACCCGCTGCGCTTCTTCCGCGGCGCCTGGCCCGCGATCCAGCTGGCCTTCGTCTCCCGCTCCTCGGTCGGCACCATGCCGCTGACCCAGAAGGTCACCGAGCGGCTCGGCGTGCCCAAGGAGTACGCCTCCTTCGCGGTGCCCTTCGGCTCCACGACGAAGATGGACGGCTGCGCCTCCATCTACCCGGCCATCGCGGCGATCTTCGTCGCCCAGGTCTTCGGCGTCCACCTCGACGTGCGCGACTACGTCCTGATCGCCTTCGTCTCCGTCATCGGCTCCGCAGCCACCGCGGGCCTGACCGGCGCCACGGTCATGCTGACCCTGACCCTGTCGACGCTGGGCCTGCCCATGCAGGGCGTCGGCCTGCTGCTGGCCATCGACCCGATCCTGGACATGATGCGCACCGCCACGAACGTGGCCGGCCAGTCGGTCGTCCCGATCATCGTCGCCGCGCGGGAGAAGATCCTCGACCGCGAGGCGTACGACACGGCCGACGGCTCCAAGCTCGACGCCGACCCCGAGCCCCAGCCGGCCCTGGCCGCCGCCTGAGCCTCCTGATCGCCGAACGCCCCCGGCTCCGCAGCGGAGCCGGGGGCGTTCGCCGTGGCGCCCGCGTCACCGGCCGGGCGCCCCGGCCTTGAGAGCGGCCACCGTGTACGCGTACGGGTGGGAGGCGGCCGCCGGGGCGGGGGCGGGGCCGTTGGGCCGGTAGCCGACCGTCACCTCGAACTCGGCGCCCGTCTGGGCCGTGTAGGTGCCCAGGCCCGGGACGGCGACCGTGTGGTGGTCGGTCAGGTGGACGCCCGGCGGCAGAGGAACCGCGGCCAGAGCCCTGTCGTACACCGGTTCCGTCGTCGAGCGGACCGTGTGGCCCGGGGCGCAGGCGCCGCCGCTGTTGCAGTCCGTGCGGATCAGGGATCTGGTGAAGCTTCCGCCCAGGTCGCCGACGAGGTGCACCGTGCCCGTGCTCTTCGTCTGCAGGAGCACGACCCGGACGACGGCGGTGGTGTGGGCCGGCACGGGGACCTGCTGGGGCGTGGCGGTGTACGTCTGCTCCTCCGACGTCGTCCGGGTGCCGGACTCGCCCCACGTCCACGTCGCGGTGAACTCCGCGCCGCCCTTGAGGGCGTCGCCGAGCCGGGCCTCCGCGGAGACCTTGGTCGAGGTGGAGAACTGCCGGGTGACGGTGGTCGACACCGTCTGCGTCACCGCCTTGCTGAAGCCCTGGCTGGTGAGCGTCATCGGGCTGTCGGTGGTGTTGGTCAGTTGCGAGGTGCCCACGAACCAGCTGGCGCCGGGGCCGGTGACCGGGTCGCCGTCCGGGACGACCTGCAGGTGGGAGAAGGTGACGCCGGAGGCGTCGTTGCGGGCCGAGACGTGGCTGGTCGTGGGAATGCCGGCGCGGCCCCACTGGTAGCTCCAGTGGCGGTTGTCCCACGTGGCCGCGTAACTCCGCTCGGCGTCCCAGGTGCCGGGATCGCCGTACTGCACCAGGTCGGTCAGCAGACCGTCGAGGTCGGCGGGGTACGGCGGGGTTCCGTGGCCGGCGGCGAAGGCGTTGCCGGGTGCCGCCGCGACGGCGAGGGCCGCCATGGCGGCGACCGGCGCCACGAGGCGGGCGAGGCCCCTGGGGCGCATGGACTTCTTCACGGGTTGCTCCCTGGATCACGCGGCTCCGCCCGCATCGCTCGGGATGCCTGTCGGCAGGAGCCGTTGGTCTCAGCCAACCCCCGGTAACCGTGACGACCGGACGTGTTGATGCTTTCGATGCGGCCGTGCGGCCCGCCCTGACGCGTTCCTTGCGCGGCCGTCCGGGCGGTGGTGTCCGCGGCTTGATCCACGCCCTTGACGTTTTCCGGGCCTGTGATATTACCTGCCGGTAGCGTGACGGGGGAGGGAGGGATTTTTTGTCATGACGCTCGCGAGTGACGCACGAACCGTTCAGGCCGCGCCGGCCCCGGGGCCCGCCGGCCGCAGGCGCGCAGGGGGCAAGGTGCGGCGCATGCCGCGCGAGGTGCGGGAGCGGCAGATGCTCGACGCCGCCGTGGAGGTCTTCGCCCGGCGCGGCTACCGGGCCGCCTCGATGGACGAGATCGCCGAACTGGCCGGGGTCTCCAAGCCGTTGGTCTACCTCTACCTGCAGTCCAAGGAAGAGCTCTTCGGCGCCTGCATCCGGCGCGAGGCGCACGCCCTGATGGAGGCGGTCACGGCAGCCGTCGAACCCGACGCCCCGGCGGACGCCCGGCTGTGGAACGGGCTGCGCGCCTTCTTCGCGCACACCGCCGACCACCCCGACGGATGGGCGCTGCTCAGCTGCCAGGCCCGTACGCACGGCGAGCCGTTCACGCCGGTGGTGGCCGAGCTGCGGCAGCAGATCGTGGACGTGGTCACCCGGCTGATCGCCGCGACCTGCGAGGACGCGGGCCGGGCCGGGGCGCCGGCCGACCACGAGGTGTCCGGGCTCGCGCACGCGCTGGTGGGGGCCGCCGAGTCGCTGGCCGGGTGGGCCAACTCGCCGACGGGCGCGCAGCCTTCGGCGAAGGAGACCGCGGCGACGCTGATGGATGTGGCCTGGGTGGGCCTGGAGAACCTCGTGTCGGGGCGGCGCTGGTCGCCGACGGCCCCTCCTCCGGAGGACGCCCCGTAGGGGCGCGGGGAACTGCGCGACAAGCCACGACGCGCCCGCAGGCGGGGTGCCGTGTCGCGCCCGCGCGGCGGCAGCCGCAGGTCGCCCCTGATGGGGGCGCCGCGGTCTGGTGGGGCGCTCGGGCGCGGGCGTACATTTGCGGCCACGTCCTACCGCCGGGTAGGCCGATCTCGCATGTGGGTCTTTGAACAGGAGCCGCACATGTCCGCATCCGTGCCACCCCGCACCACCACTGTCGCCGGCGTCGTACGGGAGGCGGTCGCGCCGGCCCTGGTGGCGCCCGTCCTGCACGGTTCGCTGGGGGACCTGCCGTTCGACAACGCCGAGGCCGATCCCTGCTTCGTCGCACTCGGCCGCAAGGAGCCCGGCGGGCTGTGGCGCGAGGTCACCTCGGCCCGCTTCGCGGCGGAGGTGCGCGCGGTCGCCAAGGGGCTGGTCGCGCACGGCCTGCGCCCGGGCGACCGGCTGGCGTTGATGGCCCGCACCCGCTACGAGTGGACGCTGCTGGACTTCGCCGGCTGGGCGGCGGGCCTGGTCACCGTGCCCGTCTATCCGACGTCCTCCGCCCGGCAGGTGCACTGGATCCTGAAGGACTCCGGGGCCGCGGCGGCTCTGGCGGAGACCACGGAGCAGGTGCGGCTGATCGCCGCCGCCCGCCCGGACCTGCCGGCCCTGGCCCACGTGTGGCAGTTCGACGCGGGCGCGGTCGAGCGGCTGATCGCCGCGGGGCGGGGGCTGCCGGACAGCGTGATCGACGAACGGCGCGCCACCCGCGGCCCGGAGGACATCGCCACCCTCGTCTACACCTCCGGCACCACCGGCCGCCCCAAGGGCTGCGTCCTGACGCACGCCAACTTCTTCGCCGAGGTCGACAACGCCACCGAGCTGCTGCACCCCGTCTTCCGCACCCTCAGCCGCCGGCCCGCCTCGACGCTGCTGTTCCTGCCGCTGTCCCACATCCTGGGCCGCATGGTCGCCGTCGGCTGCCTGCGCGCCCGGGTGCGGCTGGGGCACACCGGGTCGATGGCCGCGGACGACCTGCGCGCCGATCTGGCCGCCTTCCGGCCCACGTTCCTGCTGGCGATCCCCTACGTGCTGGAGAAGATCTACAACACCGGCCGGGCCACGGCCGAACGCATGGGCCGCGCCGCCGCGTTCGACCGCGCCTCGCGCGTCGCGACGCGCTACGGCCAGGCGCTGGCCGCGCGGCAGCACGGCACCGGTCCGGGGCCGGACCTGCGGCTGCGCGCCGCCCGCGCGCTGTACGACCCGCTGGTCTACCGGCGGGTGCGCCGGGCGCTCGGCGGCCGGGTCCGCCACGTCATCAGCGGCGGCTCCCCGCTGGGGGTGCGGCTGACCGCGTTCTACGCCGGCGCCGGCATCGAGGTCGTCGAGGGCTACGGGCTGACGGAGACCACCGCGGCCAGCACCCTGACCCCGCCGGACGCCCCGCGCCCCGGCACGGTCGGCCGGCCGCTGCCGGGCAGCGCCGTGCGCATCGCCGACGACGGCGAGGTGCTCCTGCGCGGGCCGCACGTCTTCGCGGGCTACTGGGACGGGGAGAAGGAGGAGGCGGTCCCGCCGGGTCCGCAGGGGGCGGGTCAGTGGTTCGCCACCGGCGACCTGGGTTCCCTCGACGCCGACGGCTATCTGACGATCACCGGCCGCAAGAAGGAGATCATCGTGACGTCCGGGGGCAAGAACGTCGCCCCCGCGCCGCTGGAGGACCGCGTGCGGGTCCATGCGCTGGTGGAGCAGTGCGTGGTCGTGGGCGACGACCGGCCGTACGTCACCGCCCTGATCACCCTGGATCCGGACGGGCTGGAGCACTGGGCGCGCATGCACGGCCTGGACGGCGTGCCGGCGGAGGAACTGGCCCACGACGCGGGCCTGCTGGCCGAGGTGCAGGCGGCGGTGGACGAGGCGAACGAGGGGGTCTCGCGGGCGGAGTCGATCCGGCGGTTCGCGGTGCTGGAGGGGGAGATCTCCGAGCGCAGCGGCCACGTGACGCCGTCGCGCAAGCTGAAGCGGGGGGCTATCGCGCGGGACTTCGCGGACGACATCGCGGCGCTGTACAGGGCGTGAGGGCCCGGGGCCTCACGCCCCGGACCCGTTGGGTGGTGCGGCCCGGTGGGCCGGGTTGTGCCCACCCGTTCCTCCCCCAGCTACCGCTGAGGGGACCCCCAGCGGAACGCCTGCCCACAACCGGTTAGCAGTTGCCCTCGGTTGTCCTTCCCGCGAAGCGGTCCGCCAGCCAGTTGGCGGCGGGTATCGCCTCGGCGACGGCGCCCGCGACGTGTTCGGCCAGCGGGAGGGACTTCCACTGGACGGTGGCGCCCTTGGCGCACCAGTCGGCGCGCAGCCCGGTGCCGACCGCGTAGGGGATCAGCTCGTCGAGCGCGCCGTGGTAGAGGTACACGGGGCGGTCGGGGGCGTGGGTGCCGAGGTTCGAGGAGCGCAGGGCGCGCTGCCAGTCGCCCTCCTTCAGCGGGTTCTTCACGGTCACGTCGTCGATCCTCTTGAAGAGACCGGCGGCGACGTCGACGACGACGCAGTGCTGCTTGAAGTAGTCGATGTACCGGCGGCCCTCGTCGTTGAGGTACCTCTCCAGGTGCAGTTCGGGGAAGGCCGCGTTCTGGCCGGCCGCGGCCATGAGGATCAGGCCGGCGCCGACGTTGCCGTCGTTGTACTCGGCGGTCCTGAGCAGGTCGGCGGGGACGCCGCCGGCGACGGTGCCGCGTACGTCGAGCTCGGGCGCGTACGAGTCGTGCAGTTCGGCGGCCCAGCTGCTCGCCTGGCCGCCCTGGGAGTAGCCCATGATGCCGACCGGGGAGGCGCCGAGCCCGGCCTGCGGCAGCCGGCGGGCGGCCCGGGCGGCGTCGAGGACGGCGTGGCCCTCGGCGCGGCCGACCGCGTAGGTGTGGTCGCCGGGGGTGCCCAGGCCCTCGTAGTCGGTGACGACGACGGCCCAGCCGCGGGCGGTGAGCAGCTGGATGAGGTTGGCCTCGACCGTCGTGCCGTACGGGAAGCCGGCGGAGGGGGCGCACGGGTCGGCGAGGCCGACGGTGCCGACGGCGTAGGTGATCAGGGGGCGCGGCCCGGTGCGGCCGTCCTGGGGGACGATCACGGTGCCGGAGACGACGTTGGGCGTGCCCTTGGCGGTGGTGGAGCGGTAGGTGATGTGCCAGGCGCGGGTGTTCGTGGGCTGGCCGGGCAGGGGGTGGAAGGAGGTGGGGGCGGCGCTGACGACGTCGCCGGGGGATCCCGCGGCGACGTCGGCCGTGGCGGTGCCGCCGGTCAGGCCGAGGGCGGCGGTCAGGGCGGCGAGGGCGGTGAGCGCTCCGGCCCGCAGGCGGGCGGGGCTGCGCGGGTGGGTACGGCTCCACAGGTGCATGCGGCTCTCCCAACGTCCGGGGACGACGGTCGGTTGGGGTGAGACCGTAGTGACCGGTGAGTAAGGGGGCGCTGGCCGGGACGCTCAGCTTTCCTGGCCTCGGTGGTCGGCGGGCTGCCGTTGGGTGCGCACGGCGCCGTGCAGCCGGTAGGCGCCGGGGGTGGTGCCCGTCCAGCGGCGGAAGGCGCGGTGGAAGGCGGTGTCCTCGGAGTAGCCGAGGCGGGAGGCGAGTTCGGCGATCGGTTCGCGGCCCTCGGTCAGGTGGGCCACTGCCGCCTCCCGGCGCACCTGGTCCTTCAGCCGCTGGTAGGAGGTGCCCTCCTCCTGCAGCCGGCGCCGCAGCGTCGCGGGGCTCACCGCGAGACGGGCGGCGAGCTGGGAGACCTCGGGCAGCCGGGCGGGCCGGCCCTCCCGCAGGGCGTGGACGAAGGCGCGGCGCACCTGTTCGGCGACGGTGACGGCGATGGCGGGCCCGGGGCGGCCGATGAGGCCGGCGGGGGCGCGGCGCAGCAGGTCGCGCAGGGCCTCCTCGTCGCGCACGACGGGCGCGGTCAGCCGGCGGGCGTCGAAGGCGGCGGCCGCCGCGGGGCCGCTTCCGGGGCGGCCGAACCGTACGGGGCAGCCGAAGACCAGGGCGTACTCGGCGGCGTACGGGGGTGGAGGGCAGGTCAGGCGCACCCAGCGCAGCGGCAGGGGCCGGCCGGTCAGCCAGCTCGCCAGCCGGTGGAAGAGCACCAGCGCGCTCTCGGCGAGGAACCGGCCCTCGGGGTGGCCGCCCAGGTCGTTGCGCACGGCGAACACCGCCTCGCCGCCGTGCCGTTCGAGCGCGAGGTCGGGGCCGCCGGGGAAGAGCCCGTAGAAGCGGGCCGCGCGGCGCACGGCCGCGCCCAGGTCCGCGCAGCCCACGCACAGGTGGCACATCATCGCGAACGTGCCCGGCCGGCTGGGCACGGATCCCAGGCCCAGGAACTCGTCGCCCGTGGCCTCGTGCAGCTCGCGCACCAGATGGGCGAAGCGCTCGGGTGCGACGCGCGCGGCGTCGTCGCCCAGCAGCAGCGGCGGGATGCCGGCGCGCTGCAGCAAGGGCGCGGTGTCGATGCCGAGCCGGCGGGCGCCGCCGAGGGCGGCGCGGACGTGGTGCACGGTGACCGAGCGGCTGCCGATGCTCCCCATGCCCGAACCGTAGCGGCGGGTGAGCGCCGCGGTCAGTGGTGCTGACGCTTCCGGTCATCCCTGCGGGCCGGGCACGGTGCCTAGCGTCGCCGTAGTTCCCCTACCGTGCCCCCAGGAGGCGTGATGCGTCTGCAACGGCCCGATACGCTCGCGGAGTTCACCGAGTGGACCGCGGAGCTCTTCGGCGCGCTCCCCGCGCTGCGCCACCGCCGGCGCGGGGGCGAGGGGGCCGGCGAGTGGACCGAGACCGGATACCACCGGCTGCGCGAGACCGTACGGGAGATCGGGCGCGGGCTGATCGGCCTGGGGGTGGCGCCCGACGACCGGGTGGCGATCCTGTCGGAGACGCGCCCGGAGTGGACGCAAGGCTGCTTCGCGGTCCTGGCCGCCGGCGCGGTCGTGGTGCCCGTCTACCCCACGGCCGGGCTGGAGGAGCTGGCCTGGGTGCTCGGCGACTCGGGCGCCTCCGTGGTGATCTGCGAGGACGCCGCCCAGGCGGAGCGCATCGCCGCCGTGCGGGACCGGCTGCCGGCGCTGCGACACGTGGTCCTCGTCGACGGCGGCCCCGGCGACGTGCGGCTCGCGGCGCTGCCGGACCGGGCGCCGCTGGCCGCGCTGCGGGCCCGGGCGACCGCGCGCCGGCCCGAAGACCTGTGCCTGATCGTCTACACCTCGGGCACCACCGGCCTGCCCAAGGGCTGCCGGCTCACCCACGGCAACATGGTCTCCAACAACGACGCCACCAGCGGCCTGACCGAGAGCGCCCCGGGCGACGTGACGTACCTGTACCTGCCGCTGGCGCACATCATGGGACAGCTGGTGCAGCTGTCGGCCCTGCGCCAGGGCGGCACGCTGTGCTACTTCGGCGGGCGGGTGGAGGACGTCGTCGCCGAGCTGGCCGAGGTGCGGCCCACGCACCTGCCGTCCGTACCCCGCCTGTTCGAGAAGGTGCACGCGGGCGTCCTCGCGCGGGCCGAGGCGGCCGGCCCGGACGGCAGGGCCCGGCTGGAGGCCGCGGTGCGCACCGGGCTGGAGATGGCCGAGGCCGAGGAGCGCGGGGTCAAGCCCCACGACGAGCTCAGAGCGGCCTGGCAGGAGGCGGAGGAGCGCGTCTTCGCGCCCGTGCGGCAGCTCTTCGGCGGCCGGCTGCGCTGGGCGCTGACGGGGGCCGCCCCCATCGCCCCCCAGACCGTGGACCTGCTGCGCGCCTGCGGCATAGGGATCTTCGAGGGGTACGGGATGACCGAGGCCGCCGGGGTGGTCACCCTCAACCACCGGGCGGCCGTGCGGTACGGCACGGTGGGGCGGCCGGTCGCCGGCTGCGAGCTGCGCATCGCGGACGACGGCGAGGTGCTGGTCCGCGGGCCGGGGGTGTTCGCCGGCTACCACGGCGACGCGGCCGCGACCGCCGCGGCGGTCGACGCGCAGGGGTGGCTGCACACCGGCGACGTCGGCAGCCTGGACGAGGACGGCTACCTGAGGATCACGGGCCGCAAGAAGGACCTGATCATCACCTCCAGCGGCAAGAACCTCGCGCCCGCGCCCGTGGAGGCCGCGCTGCAGCAGTCGCGCTGGATCTCCCGCGCGGTCATGATCGGCGACCGCCGGCCGTACCCGGTGGCGCTGCTGACCCTGGACGCCGACGAGATCGCGGCCTGGGCCGTCCGGGAGGGCGTGGCGTTCGGCGCCGCGGGGCCCGCCGGTCACCCTCAGGTGCAGCGGCTGTGCCGGGAGGCGGTGGACGCGGCCAACGAGCGGATCTCCCGGCCGGCCCGCATCCGCGCCTTCGCGATCCTCCCCGAGGACTTCTCGGTCGCCGGCGGAGAGCTCACGCCGACGCTGAAAATGCGCCGCGCGGTGATCGAACAGCGGTACGCCGCAGAAATCGCCGAAATGTACGAATGAAACCGTTGGGGAAGGGCAGGGAAAGGCCCGGAAAAAGGCAGGAGCCCCGCCTCCGCCGAAGCGGGGCAGGGCTCCTTGGAGTGGACCCCGGAGGATCCGGAAATCACGCCGGGGTGACGTTCTCCGCCTGCGGGCCCTTGGGGCCCTGCGTGACGTCGAAGGTCACCGGCTGGTTCTCCTCGAGGGAGCGGAAGCCGGAGGCGTTGATCGCGGAGTAGTGGACAAAGACGTCGGGGCCCCCGCCGTCCTGGGCGATGAAGCCAAAGCCCTTTTCAGCGTTGAACCACTTCACGGTTCCGGTAGCCATAAGCCCTCCTTGGGCCAAAGGGTTGCCCTGCTCCAGAACCTGCAAAGGAGTCTGAAAACTACAAAAGCCTGCGGGTCACATGCTCCGCAGGCTCTGTACTGCAAGGGAAACCAAACTGCAACTTGCGGCGAGCCTAGCACGCGAGGTTCTTCCGGGGAAGGAGTCGAAGATCACGCGTGTGGCGGGTTTTCCGGGCCCGGCGCCCGGAAAAGATCGCAGGTCGGGCACTGCGACACAGGACCCCGGTCCGGCGGCCCCCGGGCGCCGGGGCTAGCCTCCGGATGTGGACAATTCAGCCTCACCGGCCCGCCCCCGCGTGGGCCACATCCAGTTCCTCAACTGCCTGCCCCTGTACTGGGGCCTCGCCCGGACGGGCACGCTGCTCGACCTGGAGCTGACCAAGGACACCCCGGAGAAGCTCAGCGAGCGGCTGATCGCCGGGGACCTGGACATCGCGCCGGTCACCCTCGTCGAGTTCCTCAGACACGCCGACGAGCTCGTCGCCCTGCCGGACATCGCGGTGGGCTGCGACGGCCCGGTGATGTCCTGCGTGATCGTCTCGCAGTTGCCGCTGGACCGGCTCGACGGGGCGCGCGTCGCCCTGGGCTCCACCTCCCGCACCTCCGTGCGCCTGGCGCAGCTGCTGCTCGCCGAGCGCCACGGCGTGCACCCCGAGTACTTCACCTGCCCGCCCGACCTCGGCGCGATGATGCAGGAGGCCGACGCCGCCGTCCTCATCGGCGACGCCGCGCTGCGCGCCTCCCTGCACTACGCGCCCAAGCTGGGGCTGGAGGTGCACGACCTCGGGCAGATGTGGAAGGACTGGACGGGCCTGCCGTTCGTCTTCGCCGTCTGGGCGGCCCGCCGCGACTACCTGGCCCGCGAGCCGCGCCTGGTCTCCGAGGTGCACCGGGCGTTCCTCGCCTCGCGCGACCTGTCGCTGGAGGAGGTCGGCAAGGTCGCCGAGCAGGCGGCCCGCTGGGAGGCGTTCGACGCCGAGCTGCTGGAGCGCTACTTCACGACGCTGGACTTCCGCTTCGGCCCGGCGCAGCTCGCCGGCGTGACGGAGTTCGCCCGCCGCACCGGACCGACCACCGGCTACCCGGCCGACGTACGGGTGGAACTGCTGAAGCCCTGACCCCTCGCCCGTCGATTCGGGGCCGAGGGACCAGGGCTTCGGGCCTGGGCGCTAACGCGATCAGGAGGAGGGCGTGGGGCCTTCCATGTGCTGACTGATGTACTGGATCAGGCCCTCGCCCATGTTCGGCACGTAGGTCTTGGCGTTGTGCTTGCCGCCGGGGATCTCCCGCAGCATCGTGTGCACCGGGCCCTTGCCGTACTGCGCCTGGAACTGCTTGACCTGGCTCATCACGATCGGCGGCTCGGCCGTGCCGACCTGGAAGGCGATGTAGACGTCCGGGCCCTTGGTGTCGATCAGGTGCTGGGCGAGCTTCTGCGGGTTGTTCTCCTGCTTCTCCTTCTCGTGCCCGTTCCACAGCGGGGAGTCGGGGACGATGTCGGGGCCGGAGGCGATGACGGCCTTGAACTTGTCCGGGTGCTTCAGCACGGCCTTGAAGCCCGCGAAGCCGCCGGAGGAGGAGCCCATGAAGCACCAGCCGTCACGCGACTTCAGCGTGCGGAAGTTCTGCTTGATCAGGTCCGGGACGTCCTCGGACAGCCAGGTGCCCATCTTCGGCTGGTTCGGGATGTCGCTGCCGTCGTAGTAGTGCTTGTCGTCCGGGTTCAGGATCGGCATCGCCAGGATGAACGGCAGGGACTTGCCCTCCTGGGACCACTTGCTGATGCTCGACTGGAGGTTGAGGTCGGTGCCCATCCAGTAGTTGTTCGGGTAGCCGGGGCCGCCCGGGAGCGCGATCATCACCGGGAAGCCGCTCTTGGCGTACTTCGGGTCCTTGTACTGCTTGGGCGCCCAGACCCAGACCTTGCCCGTGAAGCCCGACTTCTTGCCCGTGATCGTCACGACGCCGATCTCGGTGCCGTCGCTCAGCGTGTTGGCGTTCTTGAACTGTGCCGCCGGGCCCGTCGGCATCAGCGTCTTGGAGTCCGCGGCCTGGGCGTCGGTGCCGCCCGCCTGACCACCGCCGTTGTTGTTGTCCTGACCGAAGCTGACCGGGTCGCCCTTCTTCGAGAAGGGACCGATCTCCATGTACTTCAGGACACCGCCGGTGATCAGCCCGAGTATCGCTATGGACGCCGCCACGATCACCCAGATCTTGGCGCGCGACGCGCGACGCCGGCCCTGCGACTGGTACTTGCCGTCGGGGTCGTAGTCGTCGTGGCCGTGCGGCGGCCAGCCACCCGGGCCACCGCCCTGGGCGTAGCCGTCGTACGACTGCTGGGGCGCCCGGCCGTAGCCGCCCGGCTGCCCGCCGTAGCCGCCCTGGCGGCCGTAGCCGTCGGCCTGCGGGTAGCCACCCCCCTGGGGGTAGCCACCGCCCTGCTGGTACCCCGCGTCGGGCCGGTAGCCCCCGCCTGGTGAGTGCGTCATCGCGTCGCTCCGGATGATGATGCTGCTGCCCCGAAGGACATGACGGTTCGTTCCGCCCTAGGGGATGGCCGAACGACGGTGCGAGGTTCCTGGGACGGCCCGTGAATTGAGTCATAACTTCGGAACAGGGCCGGAAGGCCCGCGCGCGGGGAGGGCGAAAGGCCCGATGCCTCCTTTGTCGCCCCCGTGACCGCGGCCCGGAGCCCTCGACTAGGCTGGCGACACCTGCTCCACACCCCCTTCGAAGGGACGTCCGGTGACCGAGAACGCCGACCTCGCAGCCGTCCTCGACCGCGCCGCAGCCGGTGGCCGGATCACCCCGGAGGAGGCGCTCGAGCTCTACCGCTCCGCACCGCTGCACGCCCTCGGCGCGGCCGCCGACGCCGTGCGCCGCAGGCGCTACGCCGGCACCGAGCACATCGCGACGTACATCATCGAGCGCAACATCAACTACACGAACGCCTGCGTCACGGCGTGCAAGTTCTGCGCCTTCTACGCCCCGCCCAAGAGCGACAAGGTGTGGACCCGCCCGCTCGACGACATCCTGCGCCGCTGCGCGGAGACCGTGGAGCTGGGCGGCACGCAGATCATGTTCCAGGGCGGGCACCACCCCGACTACGGCGTGGAGTACTACGAGGAGCACTTCGCGGCGATCAAGAAGGAGTTCCCGCAGCTCGTCATCCACTCCCTCGGCGCCTCCGAGGTCGAGCACATGTCGCGGATCTCCGGCGTCAGCGCCGAGGAGGCCATCCGCCGCATCCACGCCGCGGGCCTGGACTCCTTCGCCGGCGCCGGCGCCGAGCTGCTGCCCGAGCGCCCGCGCAAGGCGATCGCCCCGCTCAAGGAGTCCGGCGAGCGCTGGCTGGAGATCATGGAGCTCGCCCACAACCTGGGCGTGGAGTCCACCTCCACCATGCTCATGGGCACCGGCGAGACCAACGCCGAGCGCATCGAGCACCTGCGCATGATCCGCGACGTGCAGGACCGCACCGGCGGCTTCCGCGCCTTCATCCCCTACACCTACCAGCCCGAGAACAACCACCTGAGGGGCCGCACGCAGGCCACGATCTTCGAGTACCTGCGCATGATCGCCGTCGCGCGGCTCTTCCTCGACAACGTCGCCCACATCCAGGGCTCGTGGCTGACGGTCGGCAAGGAGGCGGGCCAGCTCTCGCTGCACTACGGCGCGGACGACCTCGGCTCGGTCATGCTGGAGGAGAACGTCGTCTCCTCCGCCGGCGCCAGGCACCGCTCCAACCGCATGGAGCTCATCGACCTCATCCGCAAGGCCGGCCGCGTACCGGCGCAGCGCGCCACCACGTACGAGCACCTCCTGGTGCACGACGACCCGGCCAACGACCCGGTCGACGACCGCGTCGTCTCCCACCTGTCCTCGACCGCCCTCGAAGGCGGCACGGCCCACCCCGAGCTGCAGATCGTCGAGGCGAGCTGACGGGCTGATCCCTTGCTGACGCTGCACGCGGCCGACCTGCTGATCGCCGGCCCCGGCACGGATCCCGTGCCGGACGGCGCGGTGGCCGTCGACGGCGGTGCGATCGCGGCGATCGGCCCGTACGAGGAGGTCGCCGCGGCCTTCCCGCAGGCACGGGTGCGCCGCTGGCGCGGAGTGCTCACGCCGGGCCTGCGGCAGCCCGCGGCGGGCGCCCTCCTGCGGGGCGCCTACCACCCGGACCCGCGCGAGTACGCCGAACTGGGCGAGCGCCCGCTGACCGGCGAGCGGCTCGCGTCCCTGGAGATGGACGAGACCCGCTGGTCCGGCAGCATCCGCCGGGGCCTGCAGCAGATGCTGCGGCACGGCACGACGGCCCTCGCGGGGCCCTTGACCGATCCCCTGACGGCAACGGCGGTGGCCCGCTCGGGCCTGCGCGTCCTGCCCCCGGCCGCTCCCGCCGAGGCGCACCTCGACCCCTTGAGGGGCGCGGCGTCCCTGGCGGATGCCATCGCCTCCCCGCTGACCGTCGGCGGCCGCGCCGACTTCGCCGTCTTCGACGTCCCGGACGTCTCCGCGCTGGAAGCGGCCGGAGCGGGCACGTGCGTGGCCACGGTGCTGGCGGGCCGGCTGGTGCACCGGCGCCGCTGAGAGCGGCGTGGAAGCCCGTTCATTACTTCGGGTGACGCTACCGTCGTATATGGGACCGCGATCCGCACCCGCGTCCACACTCGCGTTCATGGGAGCAGTGATGATCGCAGAACGGCTGGAGAAGGCCACTCCTGAGAACTGGATGTTCCCGCCTCCGGAGGGGTGGACATTCGATCAGGTGAAGGACCTGACTCTGCCCTTCGACTGGGACCTCGTGGATGGGGCGATCGTGGTTCGGGGTAGGGCTCTGCCGTGGCACAACAAGGTGAGGTCGTCCCTTGAACAGCACCTGGGGGAGTGTCTCGTCGAACCCTTTGGCGTTCTCGGTGAGCAGTGCGTTCTGATCGACGAGTACAACCCTCCCGTTCCTGATGTTGTCGTGTTCAACGCGCGGGGCTTCGACCTCCTGGCAGCGGAATACGTACCGGTGGAGAAGGCCGTCCTTCTCGTGGAGGTCGTGTCTCCCGGGTCGCGTCAGGACGACCGCGTCCGTAAGCCGGCCATGTACGCGGCGGCCGGTGTCCGTTACTACTGGCGGGTGGAGCGGGGTGACGACGGAATGCCCGAGGTGCACGAGTTCTGGCTTCCCGTGGGGAAGGACGCCTACATCCCGGCACCTCTGCATCCCGTGCACCGGGGGAAGCTGGAAACGGAGGTTCCGTTCCCTGTCGCCATCGACCTGGCGAATCTCCTCAAGTTCTGAACGCCGTCAGCAATCCGTCAGAACGGCGTCCGCCCACGTCAGGGCCGCGTCAAGGGCCCCGGTCGTAGCGGATTCGCCCGGCAGGATGATCCGTGCGGGGACGGCCGCTGCGGTCGTCGCGTGGTGCGGTGTGTCAGGGTCCCGTCCGCGATGCGGACGAGCCGGAAGGGCGCGCACTGCCGGAGGAAGTCCGGTCGCCGAGGGGGGCGACGGGCAGGGGGCCGGCAGGCCTGGAGGGCGAGGGGGCCCACAGAGCGAGCGCAGTGCGCACCACGGGCGCGACCGGTCCTTCCCGGGCGGCCGTCCCCGTCCAAGATCCCGCGCGGGCCGTGGTGAAGAATGGCCGGGTGACCCGAGCATCCCTGGACAAGCAGCCGCACGAAGTCGCCGCGATGTTCGACGACGTGGCGGCGAAGTACGACCTCACCAACGACGTGCTCTCGCTCGGCCAGGCCCGGCTGTGGCGCAAGGAAGTGGCGAAGGCCGTCGCCGCCCGGCCGGGGGAGAAGGTGCTCGACCTCGCGGCCGGCACCGGCACCTCCTCGCTGCCCTTCGCCGCCGACGGCGCCTACGTCGTGCCGTGCGACTTCTCGCTGGGCATGCTGCGCGAGGGCAAGAAGCGCCAGCCGTGGCTGCCGCTGACCGCCGGCGACGCGACGAAACTGCCCTTCGCGGACGGCGTCTTCGACGCCGTGACCATCTCCTTCGGGCTGCGCAACGTGCAGGACACCGACGCCGCGCTGCGCGAGATGCTGCGGGTGACCCGGCCCGGTGGGCGCGTGGTCATCTGCGAGTTCAGCCGGCCCACGTGGGCGCCGTTCCGCACGGTCTACACCGAGTACCTGATGCGGGCGCTGCCGCCCGTCGCCCGGGCCGTGAGCAGCAGCCCGGACGCGTACGTCTACCTCGCCGAGTCGATCCGCACCTGGCCCGACCAGCCGGCCCTGGCGGCGCGGCTGCAGGGCGCGGGCTGGTCCAAGGTGGCCTGGCGCAACCTGACCGGCGGCATCGTGGCCCTGCACCGGGGCGTCCGCCCGGCGGACTGACGCCCTGCCGTCGCCGGCACGGCGGCCTCCGGTGTTTGTCATGGGCAGGACTCAAGATCGGTACGATCTTGGGCCCCCGGCCCTGACGTCCCCTCCGGAGGCCCCATGCCGTCCCCGTTCTGTCCCGCCTGCGGCGCCGCGTTCGTCGCCGAAGCGCGGTTCTGCATGAGCTGCGGCAGGGAGCGCCCGGCCGCCGCCGCGGTCGCCGCAGCCGCGGTTCCCGCCCCGCCGCTGCCCACGGCACCTCCGCCGTACGCGCCCCCACCGGCGTACGCGCCGAACGTCGCGCCCTCGCGCGGGGCACAGTTCCTGCGCAGCGCGCTGACCGGCGACTGGGCCGGCTCGGCCAAGGCGGCCCTGTGGCCCGCCGGCCTCCTCCTCGGCCTCGCCCTGCTGCTGTCCATACCTTCCACGGACGACTACGCCGAAGCCGGCTTCGGCAACTGGTCCGACCGCTTCCAGCTCACCGTCGCCCTGCTCCTGCAAGGACTGGGCGGCACCCTGGACATCGAAGTGGGCGGTGGCGGCCTGCTGTCCTTCGTCATCAGGGGCAGCGGTTCGGTCTCCGTGTGGCCGCTGACCATCACCCTGCTGTGGGCCGGCGCCGTGGCCCTCGGCGCCGTACGGCTGCGCCGCGCCGAGGCGGCCGGTACGGCCGGCGGCGGCGCGCAGGCCGCCCTGCGCCTCACCCTGCTGAGCGGTGCGGTGGTGCTCGTGCTCGGCCTGATCGGCCGGCCGAGCACCGAGATGGTCGACATCTCCACCACCCCGCTCCTCGCCGCGCTCTTCACCCTCGTGCTGACCGGCGCGGTGAGCGGCGCAGTGCTGTGCCGCACCGCGCTCACCGCCCGGCTGGGCGCCGGTGCACAGGTGGTCGTACGGGCGTGGGGCACCGCCCTGCGCGCCCTGGGGCTGTCCGTCGCGCTGTGCGCCCTCGTCGCCTTCGTCGTCATCGCCACCCACACCGACGACATGGGCGACTGGGCCGCGCCCACGTCCCTGCCGCTGCTGGTCAACTGCGGCCTGGCGGCACTGGGCGTGTCCTGGGGCGCCGGCATCGAGGGTTCGGTGAGCGACGGCGGCCGGCACGAGGGCGGCACCCTCGGCCTGTCCGAGATCGGCGACACCGCGGGAGCCTGGGCACAGACGGGCACGGTCGCCCTGGGCGTGGTCTGCGCCCTGATCCTGGCCGCCATGGTGGCGCGCCGCTCGGCGGACCGGAGCGAGCAGGTGCTGTCCGGGGTGTTCTTCCTGGGCACGCTGTGGCTGCTGTCGTTCGTCACGGGCTTCTCGATGGAGATCACCCGGGGCTCGGGCTCCGGCTCGTCCTTCGGCTCGTCCTTCGGCTCGTCGTACGGCGGGAGGAGCACGGCCACCTCGATCCACACGAACCAGGCCGAACTGCTGCTGTTCGGCCTCCTGTGGACGGCGGCAGCGGTGCTGCTCGCGGCGCTCTACGCCGCCCGCGGGGGCCGTCCGGCCGGGGGCGCGGGCGGGGGCGGCAAGGCCGCCCCGCTGCCCCCGCTGCCGACGGCACCGCCGGCGGGCGGGGTGCCGACGGGCGCGGGCACGCCTACGGCGCCGGCGGGTGCGGTGGGTTCGGCTCCTGCCGCCCCTGCTGCCCCTGCTGCCCCTGCCGCCCCTGCCGCTCCTGCGGACCTTGCGACGCCGCCGGCGTCACCGGCAGCAGCGGCTTCTGCCGCCCCTGCGGCGCCTGCTGCGCCGACGGCGGGCGCAGGTGCGCTGCCTACGGCGCCTGCCGCGCCGCCGGCTTCTGCGGCGGGTATGGCGCCCACCGCCCCCGCGGCGCCCGCGGTTCCTGCCGCACCGCCGGCCGCCGCGACCCCTGCGGCGCCCGCCGCCCCCGCGGCCCCCGTCGCCGTACCGGCCGGGCAGCCGTACGCGGCCGCCGCGTACCCGTCCGTGCCCGGGCAGCCGCACACCGCCGTTCTGCCCACGTTCCAGCCCCCGGCGCCGCAGGCGCCGGCCGCGCCGCGGGCCGGGTCCGTGCGCAGTCCGCTCGTGTGGGTGGCCATCGGTCTGGCCGCCTTCCTGATCGGTGGCGTCGCCACCGCCGGCGTGATGCTGACGGGTGGTGACGACGGCAAGGGCACCGATGCCCAGGCGCCCGCCACCGCCGGCCCGTCGGCGAAGCCCTCGGCGGCACCGTCCGCGCAGCCCTCGGCGGAGCCGTCCGCGTCCCCGTCCGCCGGCGGCTCCGCCGGCCCGGCGGCGGTGCAGCCGCCTGCCGGGCAACTGCCCAAGGGGTACACGCGCGTGACCTCCCCCGAGGGGTACTCGCTCGCCGTGCCCGAGGGGTGGAGCAGTCAGGACAAGGGCAGCGACCAGACCGACTATCACGGCCCCACCGGGCCGGAGACCTTGCGGGTCGGCATCACGCGCAAGCCCGCCGTCTACTCGTACGAGCACTTCGAGCAGCTGGAGAAGACCGTTTCCCAGCAGGACGGCTACACCCGCGTGCAGCTGACCCGCAACACCTTCCAGGGCCGGCAGGGCGCGCTGTGGGAGTGGACGTGGAAGGAGAAGAACGGCGAGGTCATGCACGCGCTCGACCAGGCGTACGTGGATGCCGACGGCAAGGAGTACGCGATCATGTACACCTGGCGGGACCGGTTCGGCGCCCAGGGGCGCTCGGTGTTCGACAACGCGGTCAAGTACTGGTGGGTGGGTCCCCTGGACTTCGACTGATTCGACTGACCGGGCGCGCAGGCGCCGGTCCGGCGGCTCGGCGCGGCTCTTAGACTCGGCGGGTACGAGCCCAGCAGTCCCGTCCCGTCCCCTTGCCGAAACGGAGAGCCCGCCGTGACCGAGTCGCGTACGCGTACCGAACACCGTGCCGATGTGATCGTGGTCGGGGCGGGCCCGGCCGGCTCGACGACCGCCTACTACCTGGCCAAGGCCGGCCTGGACGTCCTGCTGCTGGAGAAGACGGCGTTCCCGCGCGAGAAGGTGTGCGGCGACGGCCTGACGCCGCGCGCCACCAAGCAGCTGGTGGCGATGGGCATCGACGTCTCCGAGGAGGCGGGCTGGCTGCGCAACAAGGGCCTGCGCATCATCGGCGGCGGCGTGCGCCTGGAGCTCGACTGGCCGGAGCTGGCGTCCTTCCCCGACTACGGGCTCGTGCGCAAGCGCGACGACTTCGACGAGCAGCTGGCCCGGCAGGCGGTCAAGGCGGGCGCCCGGCTGTACGAGCGGTGCACGGTCGGCGCGCCCGTCGTGGACGAGGTCACCGGCCGGATCGTGGGCGTGGAGGCGAAGCTGGGGGAGGAGAAGGCGCCGGTCACCTTCGCCGCCCCGCTGGTCGTCGCCGCCGACGGCAACTCCTCCCGGCTGTCGCTGGGCATGGGCCTGCACCGGCGCGAGGACCGTCCGATGGGCGTGGCCGTGCGCACGTACTTCACCTCGCCCCGGCACGAGGACGACTACCTGGAGTCCTGGCTGGAACTGTGGGACCGGCGCGGCCCGGGCCCGGACCGGCTGCTGCCCGGCTACGGCTGGATCTTCGGCATGGGCGACGGCACGAGCAACGTCGGTCTCGGCGTGCTCAACACCTCCGCCTCCTTCAAGGAGCTGGACTGGCGCGAGGTGCTGCGCGCCTGGTGCGCCTCGATGCCGGAGGAGTGGGGCTACACGCCAGAGAACATGACGGGCCCGATCCGCGGCGCGGCCCTGCCGATGGCCTTCAACCGCCAGCCGCACTACACGCGCGGGCTGCTACTGGTCGGTGACGCCGGCGGCCTGGTGAACCCGTTCAACGGCGAGGGCATCGCGTACGCCATGGAGTCGGGGCAGCTCGCGGCCGACGTGATCGTGCAGGCGCACGCCCGCGGCTCGTACGCCCAGCGGGAGCTGGCCCTGCAGCGCTACCCGAAGGTCCTCAAGGACACCTACGGCGGCTACTACACGCTCGGCCGGGCGTTCGTGAAGCTCATCGGCAATCCGAAGGTCATGAAGCTGGCGGCGGAGCGGGGCCTGACGCATCCGCTGCTGATGAAGTTCACGCTGAAGATGCTGGCCAATCTGACCGACCCGACGGGCGGCGACGCGATGGACCGCATCATCAACGGGCTGAGCAAGGTGGCGCCCCGCTCCTGAGGGTTCGTCAGGAGCACAGCGTGATTCACCCCTTCGTGTAGCTTTCGTGCGGTTTCGGCGTGTCGTGTTCACGGAAGTTTGGAGGAGAGTCCGGCTCCGTTTGCGGGGCCGGAAGGGCTTTCTCGTGAAGGGAACCCGCTCGTCATGAACCCTGTGAAGAGACGCACCGCCCGCCTCGCCGCACTCGCCGCGGCCCTGACCCTGCCCGCCGCCGTCCTCGCCGGCCCGGCGCACGCCGCGCCGCGCACCGCACCGCAGGCCGCACCGCCCGCCGCGCCCGCGGAGAAGGCGAAGAAGCTGACGACCTGCTCCGTCAACGGCATCCCCGTGACCGGGGCGGTCGTCCACGGCACCCCCGGCCCCGACCGCATCACCTGCGAGAGCGTCGACGCCTTCACCGTCGTGGACGGCCTCGGCGGCGACGACTTCATCGACGTCGGCATCGTCGGCCCCTACGGCCGCGTCAACGGCGGCTTCGGCAACGACAGGATCTTCGTCCACCTCAACCTGGGCGTCGTCGACGGCGGCCCGGGCCTCGACTCCTGCGTGATCCTCCAGGGCAACCGGGCGCTCGACTGCCCGTGACGCCGCCTTCCGCCGCCTCGCGGCACGCCCCGCCCGCCGTGCGGACCACCAGCGCGCGGCGGGCGGACCCCGCGCACACCACCTCTTCCGAGGGAGGGCCCTGGTGAGGAAGCCCGACTGCGCCGTCGCCTTCGCCGTGGCGGCCGTTCTCGTCCTGCCCGCGGCGGTACGCCCGGGACCCGTCGCGTACGCCGCCGAACCCACCGCCCCCGCACCGGCCGCCACACCCGCCCCCGCACCCACCTGCACCGTCAACGGCACCCCCGTCGCGGGCCCGCAGATCGACGGAACGGACGGCGACGACACCATCGTCTGCACCGCACTGGCCCGGGAGGACACCGTCGACGCCGGCGCCGGCGACGACACCGTCTCGCTGTCCGGCACCGTCGAGGGCCACGTCCTCGGCGGGACCGGCGCCGACCACATCACCCTCGAACACGGCGCCCGGCTCACCGAGACCGGGGACGTCGACGGCCAGGCCGGCGACGACGCCCTCGACCTGCGCGGCACCGTTCTGGGCACGGTGCGCGGCGGCCAGGACCGCGACACCATCCTGCTCTTCAGCACCGCGGACACCGGAGAGCACAGCGTCATCCGCGGCGCCCGGGGCGCGGACGTCATCCTCGCCGACGGAGCGGTGACCATCCGCGGCCTGGTCGAAGGCGTCTTCGACAACGACTACATCGACATCAACGGCACCGTCGCCCCCACCGGCACCGTCCACGGCGACGACGGCGACGACGTCCTCCACGTCCACGACAACCGCGGCACGGTCGACGCCGGCGAGGGCACCGACACCTGCGTGATCGACACCGGCAACGCCGCCCTCAACTGCCCCTGACCCTCCGGGGTGGGATCCGGACAGGAGTACGACGGCGGGTACCGTGCGGCGCGGGCGGCCCCTAGCCTGACGGCCAAGCACCCGTCGAGCATTGGGGGTTCACCGTGTCGCACCGCACGCCCCGCCCGTCCCTGCGCCGCGCCGGCGCCCTGGCCGCCGCGGCCGCGGCCCTGGGCCTCGGCCTCGCCGCCCCGGCCCAGGCGAGCCCCGGGCCCGTACCGCCGCTGACCGCCCACGAGCAGGCCCTGCTCGCCTCGAACGTGCCCAAGACCGTCGTCCTCGACCCGGCCACGGGCGGCATCCTGTCCGTCCGGCAGTCGAGCGAGCCGGCCGGGGAGCAGGGCATCAGTCAGCACAATGTCTGCAACCGCGGCGACGGTTGCTTCCTCAGCGGCCGCGTCCCGTACGCCCACCAGGGCTTCTACGGGTCCCCGGGCACCGCCCGCGGCACCTGGCCCTACCGCAGCGGCTACGACACCGGCAACTACACCGCCTCCGCCTGCTGGACCCAGGCCTGCGCCCAGCGCCCGCTGCCCCCGCACACCCGCGCGACGTTCGGCGGCACGCTGGTGACGGGGACGTCCTTCCGCATCCACTGACGCGCCACGAGCGGGGTGACGAACGACCCCACCAACCGCACCGGTTCCGCGTCGGCGCCGTGGGCCAGGACTCCGGCGGGCCGCGCCCGCCGAAGAGCGCGACCTTGCAGGCTTGCAGGCTTACCGGCTTACAGGCCGCGCTCGATCATGTCGATGACGTCCTGGACCGCCTGCTGGACCTGGGTGGCGTGCAGGCCGCGCAGGGGGCCGTCGATGAGGAGGGCGGCCAGGCCGTGGACGGCCGACCAGGCGAGGAACTCGGCGCCGGGGCGGCGGTCCTCCGGCAGGACGCCGGCCTCGACGAGGTCGTCGAGGGCCGCGCCGAGGAGTTCGAACGGCGTCCTGCCGCCGTCCCCCGCGGCGGTCTCGTCGGCCGCGTGGGTCATATCGCCGGGCACGTGGAACGCGGTGCGGAAGAGCCCCGGTTCCTCTCGGGCGAAGCGCACGTAGCCGGTGCCGACCGCCCGGAAGCGGGCGCGCGCGCCGGCCGCCGCGTCGGCGGCCGGCGGCAGGGCGGCCTGTTCGGCCTCCATCGTGCGCGCGACCTCGGCCATGGCGGCCTGGGAGACGGCGTGCAGCAGCGCGCTGCGGTCGGCGAAGTGGCGGTAGGCGGCGTTGGGCACGACCCCTGCCCGCCGCGTCGTGGCCCGCAGGACGACGGCCTCCGGCCCGCCCTCGCGGGCCAGTTCGAAGCCTGCCCTGATCAGCGCGTTGCGAAGGTCGCCGTGACGGTACGTCGCGCGCTTCGGCCCGGCCCCCTCGGCCACAGCCCGCACCTCCCTATGTGGACAGCATCCACTTTTCTCGCCTAGGCTGCAGTTGATCACGGGGGGTCCGCGGATCGCCGCACCCTCCGAATGTGGACATCGTACACAAGCGCGATGCGCGACGTGCGACATGCGTAACGGAGGACAGCCGCATGACCATCCAGGTGAAGGGCCCCGCCAGCTACTTCCCGTCCATCGAGAGGACGTATGGCCGCCCCGTGGCCGCATGGCAGGAGCTCATCCGCTCCTCGCCCCTGACCCGTCACATGGAGCTGGTCGCCTGGCTCAAGGCCGAGCACGGGCTCGGCCACGGTCACGCCAATGCCCTCGTGGCCCACACCCTCGCCGAAGACAGCGGCAAGTAGCGTCAGTACGTCAGCAGCGTCACGAAGGAGAAGCACATCCCATGCGCATCGTGATCAGCGAGTTCATCAGCCTCGACGGCGTCGTGCAGGCACCGGGCGGCCCGGAGGAGGACACCGACGACGGCTTCGCCCACGGTGGCTGGTCGCACCGGTTCTTCGACCCCGACGTCGTCGGCGGGGCCTTCGCCGACGCCCTCGGCAAGGCCGAGGCCCTGCTGTTCGGGCGCCGCACCTGGCAGACGATGGCCGCAGCCTGGCCCGAGCGGGCCGGCGACCCCTTCGCCGACCGCATGAACGCCATGCCGAAGTACGTCGTCTCCAGCACGCTCGGCGATGACGCCCCGGCCTGGGACAACACCACCCGCATCCTCGGCGACGAGGCCCTGCGCCGTATCCGCGAGCTGCGCGCGACCGAGGGCGGCGACCTGCTCGTCATGGGCAGCCCCAGCCTCGTGCGCACCCTCCTGCACGAGGGCCTGTTCGACGAGCTGCGGCTCGTCGTCATGCCGGTGCTGCTGGGCGGCGGCAAGACGATCTTCCCGCGCGACGGCCTGCTGCGCGAGCTGGAACTGGTGGACGTCGTCACCAGCAGCACGGGCACGCAGGCGTGCACGTACCGCCCGGCGGCGAAGCAGGGCTGATCTTGGGGCTTTCGTGCCGAAACCTTGGGAGTGCGTGCCATACGGTTCGTGCCTGCACCACCCGCACTTCCCCGACACGGAGCCCCAGTGCCGCTCAGAGAACGCCGTCAGCAACAGACCTATGAGGCGGCGTTTCCGCTGCTCTTCCCCGGGGAGAGGGTCGAGCTCATCACCTTCGCCCACGTCGGCAGCGTCTCCAAGCGCCGGCAGCTGGCCACGACGGCCCTGGTGGGCGTGATCAGCGCGGGGACGGTGATCGCGACCGTCCGGCCGCGGCAGATGTACATCGTCCTCACCGACCGGCGGCTGCTGTTCTTCAACGGCCACACGCCCTCCGGCAAACCCGGCAAGCTCCTGATGGACCTGCCGCGCGCCTGCGTGGCGGGCAGCGCCCCGAAGAACGGCATGTTCGGCATCACGCTGGCCGGCGAGCTGATGGTGGCCGGCTGGGAGAAGGGACTCAAGCTGCGCTTCCCGGAGGACTGCCGCGAGGAAGGCCAGTACCTCCTCGGGGTCCTGCCGGGCGCACCGTACGTCCCGCCCGCCGCTCCGGCCGCGCCCGTCACGTACTGACGGGCGGCGTGAGGGGCGGCGCCTCCTTCAGCAGGCGACTGATGTGCGCGGTGATCGCGGGGATCACCCCCGACATGCCCGGGCGCCAGCCCGGGACCGCGTTGACCTCGCAGATCACATGGCCCCCGGCGGCACCGTCGGCCCCGTCGGCGGTGAAGAGCAGGTCCACCCCGGCCACCGTCAGGCCGAGGGCCCCGGCGGCCGCCACCGCCAGTGCCTCGGCGGCCGGGTAGCGGCCCAGGCACAGGTCCGCGGTGCCGCCGCGGGCGAGGTTCGCGGCGAGGGAGCCGTCGGCGGAGGTCCGTACCTCGGCCGCCACCGGGACGCCGTCCACGACCACCACCCGCAGGTCCCGGCCGTGGGAGGCGGTCACGTACCCCTGGAACAGCAGCGGCACCTCCTGCGCCAGGCTGCCCGCCACCGCCCGCAGCAGCTGCCCGTCGGGGGCCAGGAACACCCGGTTCCCGCCGTGCCCGTTGACGGACTTCACCACGCACGGCGTCTCCAGGGCAGGGCTGCGCACCACCCCGCCGAGCGGCGCCGTCGCGTACGACAGGGAGTCGGGCACCGGCAGCCCGGCCAGGGCGAGGTCCTGCAGCTGCCACAGCTTGTTGCGGCAGCGGTGCACCGCATCGGCGGTGTTGATCAGGACGGCGCCCATGCGCTCCAGGTGCCGCAGCAGCGTCATCTCCCGGTCGTGGGACATCGTGCCGGGCGCCTGCCGCACCAGGACGACGCGCGGCGGCGGTACGTCCAGGCCGCCGAGCGTGCGCAGCACCAGGCGGCCCTCCCGGACGCCGAACAGCAGCTCGTCGGAGCGCCAGACGGCGAACCGCGGGCCGAAGGCCTTCGCCAGCGCCCCGGACAGCGCCTTGGTGGCCTTGAGCAGCGGCGCCGGGTGCTCCCGCACCAGCATCCACACGTCGGCGCATGCGACGTGGACGGAGTCGGTCACGGGATCTCCCTCTGCGGGACGGCTGTACGGCCGTACGGATGTACGGCGTCGTCGACCGCAAGATCCTTTCCGGGGACTCGGCTGCCGAAACGCCGGTCTCAGTTGCCGCAGCGGTTCACCGGCAGCGCGACGGGCAGCTGGGTGAGGTGCGCGGTGCGCACCCCGGGGTTGTGCGTGACGGCGGCCGTGGCGGGGCCGGTCTTGTTGACGCAGGTGTTGTCGGCGGCGGGGTTGCCGACGCCGAGGACGTTCGTACTGGCCGCGGCCACGCCCGCCGCAGCGGCCAGCCCGGCGACGGTGGCGCCCGCGACGGCCACGGCACGACGGACGAGGTGAGAGGTCTCAAAGGTCATCGCAACCCACTCCGTTGATCGGATCGTTGGATCATCAGGATCATCTGGACGCAGGTACAACGACAGGCGGCGCACGGCATGTTGCGCAGGGGCGGGCGTCCACCCCAACGGATGACGGCTCGGCCCGGCTCAGCCGGCTCGACCGGGTCGACCGGCTCAGGCCAGCATGCCCTCGATCAGATCGGCGGCTCGCGCCGCGCCGCCCTCCGCCCGCACCTCGGCCCGCAGCCGCGCCGAGCGGCGGGCGACCTGCGCGTCGGCGGTGAGGTCGAGCAGGGCCGTGCGCAGGTCCTCCGCGGTGGCTTCCGCGGTGTCGATGCGGCGGGCCACGCCCAGGTCGACGAGCCGGTCGGCGTTCATGGACTGCTCCATGTTCTGCGGCGCCACGAGCATGGGGACCCCGGCCAGCAGCCCGTCGCCGCAACCGCCCATCCCGGCATGGGTGACGAAGGCGTCGGCCTCCCGCAGGACCGCCGGCTGGGGCACCCACGGGTGCACCTCGACGTTGGCCGGAATCTCGCCGAGTTCCTTCGGGTCGGTGTACTTGCCGATCTGCAGCACGACGTGCCAGCCGGGCAGGTCGCCGAAGGCCGCGAGGCACTGCCGGTAGAACTCCGCCTGCCGCGTGTTCGCCGAGCCCATGGAGATCAGCAGCACCTTCGCCGCGCCGGCGGGGCCCGCCGGGCGGGTCCAGCCGCCCTCGTCCGCACGGGCGGCGGAACAGGGGCCGACGAACGTCACCACATCGGTGTCGACCTGCTCGGCGTGCGGCTGCATCGCCCGGGGGATCAGCGCCAGGGCGCGCGGCGGGCGGCCCGAGAAGGTGTCCACGTCGGTGGTCGTGGCCCCGCAACCGGCGAGCCACTGCGCGAACCTCTCCCAGAACGCGTCGGCGCCCGGCAGCTTCCGCACGTGCGCCACGACGTCCCGGTGGTAGTCGCGCCAGCCCACGAAGGTCGGGGACAGCTGCAGGCAGGGCCGGCCCTGCGACTCGGCCAGGGCCCGGGCGACGTACGCGCCGATGTCGTACAGGTAGAGGTCGGCCGGGTCGTCGTCGTAGACGGCACGCAACTGCGGCAGCGCCTGGACGGCGTCGTCGAGGAAGAGCCCCATCGCGGCGATGGCGTCCTCGGGCCAGTTGTTGTCGGCGACCGGCAGCGTGGACGTGCAGGGCACGAGCTCGGCGCCGGTACCGGCGATCAGCTCGGCGACCGCGGGGACGACCGCCGGGTCGACGGCGTACGTCACCCGGTGCCCGCGGGCCACCAGCTCACGGACGACCTCCAGGCCCGGCAGGACGTGGCTGAGGATGGGAACGCCGACCATGGCGATGTGTGCGGGCAACGTCGGATCACTCGCTTCAGTGCTGAGGGGCGTGTCAGTGCCGAGGGGCTTGCGGAGTCTGTGGGGCTTGTGGAGTCTGTGGGGCTTGTGGGGCAGCCGCTTCGAGGTCGTCGACGCTGCCGGACATGAGGGTGCGGACGTGCTCGGTGATGTGCTCCGTCGGCCAGTCCCACCAGGCCAGGGCCAGCAGCCGGGTGACGTCCCGCTCGCTGTAGCGCGTACGGATGAGGCGGGCCGGATTGCCGCCGACGATCCCGTAGTCGGGTACGTCGGAGGTGACCACGGCACCGGAGGCGATGATCGCGCCGTGCCCGATCCGCACGCCGGGCATGACCGTCGCGCCGTGACCGAACCAGACGTCGTTGCCGACGACGGTGTCCCCGCGGTTCGGCAGGTCGGTGAGCAGGTCGAAGTGCTCGGCCCACGAGCCGCCCATGGTGGGGAAGGGGAAGGTCGACGGGCCGTCCATGCGGTGGTTGGCGCCGTTCATGATGAACCGCACGCCGGTGCCGATCGCGCAGAACTTCCCGATGACCAGCTTCTCCGGCCCGTAGTGGTACAGCACGTTGCGCGACTCGAACGCGGTCGCGTCGTCCGGGTCGTCGTAGTAGGAGAACTCCCCGACCTCGATCAGCGGCGACGTCACCAGCGGCTTCAGCAGCACGACGCGGGGCTGCCCGGGCATGGGGTGCAGCACGGTCGGATCGGCGGGGAAGGAAGACACGCGTCCATGATCGCTGCGGAGGGGGAAGCGGGCCAGCGATTTATGGCGGGGGTCCGAGGCGGGGGCCGAGGCGGGGTCCGATAGGGGTCTCTCGGTTCGTCCCCCGGCGTGCCGTGGGCCCGCGGGGCCGGGCGGGCGCCGAGACTGACGCCACTCGGCGCACCGGCCGGGTCCGGCAGGGCGAGGGAGAGCGAGTCGCGCATGACCGGCATGACCGGCGAGAAGACCGTCCTGATCACCGGCACGTCGTCGGGCATCGGCCTGGCCGCCGCAGTGGCTGCGGCGCAGGCCGGCTGGCACGTCGTCGCCACGATGCGGGACCTGTCGCGGGGCGATGCGCTGCGGGAAGCGGCCACCACGGCAGGGGTGGACGAGTCCGTGGAGGTACGCCGCCTCGACGTCACCGACGTGGCCTCCGTGACGGCGTGCATCGAACGGGTCGTCGCCGACCACGGACGCCTGGACGCACTGGTCAACAACGCCGGTGCGGGACATCTCGGCACCATCGAACGGGATTCCGTCGAGGACGTACGGGCCGTGATGGAGGTCAACTTCTTCGGCGTCGTCCAGACCACCCGGCTCGTCCTGCCGCACCTGCGCGCGGCGGGCGGCCGCCTGGTGACCGTCAGCAGCGTGGGAGGGGTCGTCGGCCAGCCGTTCAACGAGGCGTACTGCGCAGCGAAGTTCGCGGTCGAGGGGTTCATGGAAGCGCTGGCACCTGTGGTGGCGCGGTTCGGTGTGCGGATCACGGTGGTGGAACCGGGGCCGGTCAGCAGCGAGTTCGTGAACAACATCGGCCTGGACGTGGAGCGCCTGTCCGAGGCCGCAGGCCCCTACCGGCCCGCCCTCGATGCCTACCTGTCCCGCCTCGAAGACATCTTCGCCACGGCCCAGACCCCGGCCGAGGCGGCAACCCCGGTGATCCAGGCCCTGACGGCCGCGGAACCGCCGTTGCGGATGCAGACCTCGGCGTGGGCCCGCGACTTCGTGAGCGGCAAGCTCGCGGATGTGGACGGGACGGGGGTGCTGGCGATGACGGGGGAGTGGGTGACGGGGGAGGGGTGAGCCCCCGGGGGCGAGCCCCACCTGCGGTGGGCGGATGACCGTATCGCGGCGGACGGACGGCCTCCGGAAGGCTGGGGTGCGCAGGGAGGAGTTGCGGATGCGCGAGTGGGTGGGACGGCGGAGGTTACGTTCATCGGTGTCACCGGTGACGGCGCTGGCGGTGGCGGTGGCCGTCGGGGTCATGGTGGTGGGGGTACTGGTGCAGTTGAGCTGAGCGGTGCGGGGCGCTGTGCGGGGCGGTGCGGGTGGGTGGGTTTGGTGGTGGAGTGTGCGCTGCGCCGCTGCGCGGCTTGGGGGGCGGAGGGCCGGGCTGCGCCCTGGGGGCCCACCCGCTGCGCGGCTGGAGGGGCGAGCCCGGGATGGTGTGGGTGCGTCGGAATCGTTTGCCTGGTGGAGTGAGGTCCGCCGCTGCGCGGCTTGAGGGGGCTGGCCCGTGGTGGCGGCGTTTCCCTTTCTTGTGGGGTGGTCGCTCCGCTTCGCTGCGCGGGGTGGGGGAGTGTGCGCTGCGCCGCTGCGCGGCTTGGGGGGCGGAGGGGCGGGCTGCGCCCTGGGGG
>NZ_BAAASL010000022.1:0-122229 GCF_039532865.1 Streptomyces luteosporeus | reverse complement strand
GGCGCGGCGCCCGTGGGCGTGGCCGCCGAGCACCCGGTGACCGACGCAGTCCTGCCGGCCGCGCAGCCGGGCGACCCCGCCGGCGAGGCGGCCGCCCCGGCGCAGCCGGCAGGTGCCCCACCGGCGACCGTGGACGTCCCCGCCGGCGAGGCGGTGGGCGCCTCCGAGCCGACAGCCACGCCGGGCCCCGTGCGGCTGGACAAGGCGCCCCCGGCGCCCCCGGCGGGCGCGCCCCCGGCGCGTGGGGTGTGGGCCTACGACCCCTGGGCCGTTCCTGCCGGTGGCGGAAACGGCAGCGCGCCGGCGCAGAAGCGAGTGGTGGCCGGCCGTGCGCGGCTGCTCGCCGGAGCCGTCGGGGTGGCCCTCGTCGCCGGTGTGGTCGGTGGGGGCGTCGGGGTGTACTTGGAGCGCAACGGCGCCTTCGAGAGCGGTGTCGTGCTGCCGCAGGCGTCCGCCGGGGGCGGGGAGCGGGCGCCCGGGAGCATCGCCGGGATCGCCGCCCGGGCGCTGCCCGGGGTGGTGACCATTCACGTGCGCGGCGGTGGCGGTCAGAGCACCGGCACCGGGTTCGTGCTGGACAAGAAGGGGCACATCCTCACCAACAACCACGTGGTGCAGGCGGCCGCCTCCGGCAGCGGGTCCATATCCGTGACCTTCAACGGCGGGCAGAGCGCGAAGGCGACCCTCGTCGGCCGGGACGGCGGCTACGACCTGGCCGTCATCAAGGTGTCGGGGATCGCGGGCCTGAGCCCGCTCGCGCTCGGCAACTCCGATTCCGTCCGCGTCGGCGACTCGGTCGTGGCGATCGGTGCGCCGTTCGACCTCGCCGGCACGGTGACCACCGGGATCATCAGTGCCAAGGACCGGCCGATCACCGCGGGCGGTCACAAGAAGGGCGACGGCGAGGACGGCAGCGGCGGCAGCGACGTGAGCTACGTGGACGCGCTGCAGACGGACGCCCCCATCAACCCGGGCAACTCCGGGGGTCCGCTGATGGACGCCCAGGCCCGGGTCATCGGGATCAACAGCGCCATCCGCTCGGCCGGGGACGGCGGCGGCGACTCCGGCCGCAGCCAGGGCGGCAGCATCGGCCTGGGCTTCGCGATACCGATCAACCAGGCCAGGCGCGTCGCCGAGGAGCTGATCCGTACCGGGCGGGCCACCCATCCGGTGATCGGCGTCTCGGTGGACATGGGCTACTCGGGCGACGGCGCACGGGTGAACACCGACAGCGCCGGCACCCCGGGCGTGAGCCCGGGCAGTCCCGCCGAGAAGGCGGGCATCCGGCCCGGCGACGTGATCACGAAGGTGGACGGCGTGCCCGTGCACAGCGGCCAGGAGCTGATCGTCAAGGTGCGCAGTCACCGTCCCGGTGACGGTCTGGAGCTGACCGTCGAGCACGACGGCGCCCGGCGCACGGTGCGGCTGGTGCTGGGCTCGGCCTCCTCGGGCTGACGTGTGTTCGTCCTTTATTGGCGGACGTGTCTCCCGGGGGGACCGCTCGGCCAGGTACCGTGATAGACGGCCGACCCCCGGCCGCCGACCCTCAAGGAGCTGTGCAACGTGCTCGACATAGGAGGCCTCGAGCTGGTCACGCTCGTCGTCCTTGCCGTGCTCATCTTCGGCCCCGACAAGCTCCCGAAGCTGATCCAGGACGTGTCGCGCACCCTGCGCAGGATCCGGCAGTTCTCCGAGAACGCCAAGGAGGACATCCGCTCCGAGCTGGGTCCGGAGTTCAAGGACTTCGAGTTCGAGGACCTCAACCCCAAGACGTTCGTGCGCAAGCACGTGCTGGAGAAGGACGAGCTGGGGCTGAAGGAGATCCGCAACGGCTTCGACTTCAAGGGTGACATGGCCGAGGTCGCGGACGCGGTGCACGGTCGCACCCCGGAGCCGGCGGCGCCCTCGGCGGGCACTCCGGACCTCCTGAAGAAGCGCGAGAACCTCCAGCCGGGCGAGCGACCCCCCTACGACGCCGACGCCACCTGACCCGGGTATGCGGGTCCCCATTGACGGGGGTGGCTATTCTCCCTGTGTTTGGAGTGCAGCCGACCGTGACGGCCGGCGCGCCCATGACGAGGGGCTACGAGGAGGCGCCGCGCAGATGGAGACGACGGGTCGGGTTGGGGCGCACGGGGGCGGCACTGCCGCCGGTACGGCCGATGCGTCCGCCGTTCAGGCGCGGGAAGGGGTCCCGGGCGATCCCGGGGACCGGCGCTCGGTGGACGGCTATCTCCTGGCGTCGTTCCCGTGGTACGGCCTGGACGGGGCCTACACCGGGCCGCGCTGGCTGATGCAGGTGGGTGCCGCGGCGGACGGCACGGTGGAGCACGGTGCGACCGGGCACGGCGTGGAGCCGCAGCTGCGGATGGGCCGGGTCGAGCACGAGACGGCCACCCAGCGGTTCGCGGTCGTGGTGACGGTGGCGAGCAGGCCGGTGCGGCGCAGCGCGGACGGTACGGGCGTGCTGGAGGCCACCTCGGTCTCCTCGGCCGCCTGGCTCGCCGGTTCGGGCCTGCTGGCCTGCACCTGGCCGTCCCAGATGGAGCGGGCGCTGCGGCAGGACTGGCTGGACCAGCAGACGGCACTGGCCTGGGAGCTGGCCGACCACCTGGACGAGGCGCCGTGGTCGACGCTGTCGCTGCCGGTCGACGGGGTGCCCACCGACTTCCGCTACCGGGAGTCGGAGTACGGCTGGGTGCTGGCCGGTTCGCCCGAGGAGGGCGGGGTGCACATCGGCGCGTACGGGCGCGGGATGAGCGCGTACGGCATGGGCTTCGCGGTGATCAAGAACATCACGGACTACCAGTGATGCAGTGATGCAGCAGAGGTAAGGGGCTGTCCTCCATGGAGGACAGCCCCTTACCTGTGTTCCTGCTGCTTCTGCGGCTCAGAACTTGTTGCGCGGCGTGATGCCCAGCGACATGCCCGCCAGGCCGCGCTGGCGGCCGCCGAGCTTGCCGGCGATGGCCCGCAGCGCGCTGCCCGCGGGGGACTCGGGGTCGGTCAGCACGACCGGCTTGCCCTCGTCGCCGCCCTCGCGCAGGCGTACGTCGATCGGGATCGAGCCCAGCACCGGCACGGTGGTGCCCGTGGTGCGGGAGAGGCCGTCCGCCACCAGCTGGCCGCCGCCGGTGCCGAAGACGTCGACCATCTCGTCGCAGTGCGGGCACGGCAGCCCGGACATGTTCTCGACGACCCCGACGATCTTCTGGTGGGTCTGCACGGCGATGGAGCCGGCCCGCTCGGCGACCTCGGCCGCGGCCTGCTGGGGCGTGGTCACGACGAGGATCTCGGCGTTGGGCACCAGCTGGGCGACGGAGATGGCGATGTCGCCGGTGCCCGGGGGCAGGTCCAGCAGCAGCACGTCCAGGTCGCCCCAGTAGACGTCGGCGAGGAACTGCTGCAGCGCGCGGTGCAGCATCGGGCCGCGCCAGACGACCGGCGCGTTGCCGGGGGTGAACATGCCGATCGAGATGACCTTCACACCGTTGGCCGACGGCGGCATGATCATGTTCTCGACCTGGGTGGGACGCCCGTCCGCGCCCAGCATGCGCGGCACGGAGTGGCCGTAGATGTCGGCGTCGACGACGCCGACCTTCAGCCCGTCGGCCGCCATGGCCGCGGCCAGGTTGACCGTCACCGAGGACTTGCCGACGCCGCCCTTGCCGGAGGCCACCGCGTACACCCGGGTCAGCGAGCCGGGCTTGGCGAAGGGCACCTCGCGCTCGGCCTGGCCGCCGCGCAGGGAGGAGGCGAGCTCGCGGCGCTGCTCGTCGCTCATCACGTCCAGCTCGACGCTGACGCCCGCGACGCCCTCGACGCGCGAGACGGCCTCGGTGACCAGCGACGTGATCTTGTCGCGCATGGGGCAGCCGGCGACCGTCAGGTAGATGGCGACCGCGACCGTACCGTCCGCAGCGATCTCCACCGATTTGACCATCCCCAGGTCGGTGATGGGTCGCTGGATCTCGGGGTCGTTGACCGTCGCGAGCGCGGCGCGGATCGCGTCGTCGCTCGGCGCGGAGCCGTACGTGTCGGTAGCCATACGGTCGATGGTACGGCGCGGCGGCGGGCCCGGGGAAAGCCTCTCAGCGGTCGTCTTCCTCACTCTCCGGTGGGAATACCCCGCGCTCCTCCAGCTCCTTGACCAGCTCCTGGAACTCCGAGCGGATCCAGTCCCGCGTCGCCACCTCGCCCAGGCCCATGCGCAGCGCCGCGATCTCCCGCGTCAGGTACTCGGTGTCGGCGATGGAGCGCTCGTTCTGCTTGCGGTCCTGTTCCAGGTTGACCCGGTCGCGGTCGTCCTGGCGGTTCTGCGCGAGGAGGATCAGCGGCGCGGCGTACGACGCCTGCAGGGACAGGGCGAGCGTCAGGAAGATGAACGGGTACTGGTCGAAGCGCAGCCGCCCGGGCGCCGCGACGTTCCACACCACCCACAGGATGATGACGACCGTCATCCAGACGATGAAGCGCCCCGTGCCCAGGAAGCGGGCGATCTTCTCCGACAGCCGCCCGAACGCCTCCGGGTCGTATTCCGGCAGCCAGCCGCGCCGCTTGGGCCGCGGCAGGTCCAGCCGCACGCGCGGCGCCGTCCGCTCGTGCGGGTGCACGGCCGCCGACTGGGCCCGGGCCCGCTCGGCCGCCCGCTCGGTGCGGCTGTGCAGCCCGAAGTCGCGGCCGCCGCGGTCAGCCCCGGCCACGGGTCGCCCCCGGCAGGTCGTCGGTCATCCCCGGCACCCCGTGGTGCAGTTCGGTCTCCCGCCAGTCCTCCGGCAGCAGGTGGTCCAGGACGTCGTCGACCGTGACCGCGCCCAGCAGCGAACCGCTCTCGTCCACCACCGGCACCGAGACCATGTTGTACGTGGCCAGGTAGCTGGTCAGCGCCGGCAGCGGCGTGGTCGGCGGCAGCGGCCGCAGATCGGTGTCCACGAGCGAGCCCACCAGGGTGAAGGGCGGGTCGCGCAGCAGCCGCTGGAAGTGCACGGTGCCCAGGTACTTCCCGGTCGGCGTCTCGTCCGGCGGCCGGCACACGTACACCTGGGCGGCCAGCGCGGGGGACAGGTCCGGGTTGCGCACCCGGGCGAGCGCGTCGGCCACCGTCGCGTCCGGCCGCAGCACGATCGGCTCGGTGGTCATCAGACCGCCCGCCGTGTGCTCCTCGTACGCCATCAGCCGGCGCACGTCCGCCGCGTCACCCGGCTCCATCAGCGTCAGGAGCCGCTCCATCTCCTCCTCCGGCAGCTCGGAGAGCAGGTCGGCGGCGTCGTCGGGGTCCATGGCCTCCAGCACGTCCGCGGCGCGCTCCTCCTTCAGCTTGCCGAGGATCTCGATCTGGTCGTCCTCCGGCAGCTCCTCCAGCACGTCGGCCAGCCGGTCGTCGTCGAGGGCGGCGGCGACCTCGGCCCGCCGTTTGGGGGACAGGTGGTGCAGGACGTTCGCCAGGTCCGCCGGCCGCAGCTGCTCGAAGGTGGCCAGCAGGTTGGCAGCGCCCTGACCGTGCTCCTCCAGCGAGAAACCGGTCACCGCCGACCACTCCACGGTCAGCGTCTCGCCCTTGCGGCGCAGGGCACCGCCCTTGCCGCGGCGGACGAAGACCTTGTCGATCTGCCAGTCGCGGCGCGCCGGCAGCTGGGTGATCGACACGTCGAGGACGGTCACCTCCTCGTCCGACTCCACCAGCCGCACCCGGCGGTCCAGCAGCTCCCCGAGCACCATCGTCTCCGTCGGGCGCTGCTCGAAGCGGCGCATGTTCACCACGCCCGTGGTGATGACCTGGCCGGACTCCACACCGGTCACCCGGGTCATCGGCAGGAAGATCCGGCGGCGGCTGACGACCTCCACGACCAGGCCCAGCACGCGCGGCGGCCGGCCGCCCACCCGCAGCATCGCCACCAGGTCGCGGACGCGGCCCACCTGGTCGCCGTTGGGGTCGAAGACGGCCACGCCCGACAGGTGGGAGACGAACACCCGCGGCGCGCCTCCTGCCATGGCCGCGCACCTCCTCACGGTTTCGTCGGTCCGGTTCAGGCTAGCGTGACCCGGTTTGCCCCGGCGCGGGAGAGAGGGCCGTACGGACTGCCGCGATCCGCCGCGGGGGCGGCGGGTACGCTGCCGTATCCACCGGTAAGCAGGAGGCAGGGCTAAGGTGCGAACCCGTAACGCGGCTCTCGTGGGAGCGCTGTGCGCCGGCCTGACGGCCGTCCTCACGGCCTGCGGCGCCGGGGGCGACGACCCCGACGCGGGCACCAACGGCGTCGGCAAGCTCGAACCCGCCGCCATCCAGGACAAGGCCCGCACCGCGGCGAACACCGCCGACGCCGTGCACCTGTCCGGCAACGTCGTCACCCAGGGCCGCACCTACCGCATCGACATGCGCCTGAAAAAGGACGGCGGCATCGGCCGCGTCTCCGCCGGCCCCACTGCCTTCGAACTGCTGCGCGTCGGCGACGACCTCTACCTCAAGGCCCCCGCCGCCTTCTGGACGCGCGGCGCGACGTCCTCGCCGGCGGCGTCCGTCTCGGCGGGCAAACTCGACGACAAATACGTCAAGGTGCCCGGCGACGACCCCTCCTACCAGCGACTCAAGGGCTTCACCGACAAGAACGTCCTGCTCGACGGGCTCATCGGCCTGCACGGCAAGCTGGCACGCGGCGAACACGGTGCGGTCGGCGGCGTACGGACCGTCCGCGTCACGGGCGGCGGAGGCAGCGGCGGCACGCTCGACGTCTCCCTGAGCGGCACGCCCTACCCCCTGCGGGTGCAGCGGGCCGGCGGGGCGGGCCAGCTGGAGCTGGACGGCTGGGGCAAGGACTTCGCACTGGCCGCACCGCAGAAGTCGCAGACGGTGGACTACGGCAAACAGCTGCAGATCCCCGGCGGCGTGGGCAGCCCGGTGGGCGGCTGAAGCGGGCGCCCGACCGCGCACCCGTTGGTGGGCAGGCGTTCCGCAGGGCGGAACGGGTGGGCACCAACGGCCCACCGGGCAGCAACCGCCCCGCCGCGTCAGCCCCTGCGGCGCCGCAGCAGTCGCGGCAGTGCCGCCGGCATGGCGCGCCGCGTCGTCGCCGGGCTCGGCAACGGCGTCGCCGCCAGCGAGCCGTCCGGCAGGTCGCCGACCGCCCCCGACGGAGTCAGCCGCAGGACGCGGCACTGCTGCGCCCACCGCTCCTCGATCCGCTCCGCGTCCGGCGCGTTGAGCCGCTTGCCCTTGAGTTCGGCGACGGCCGCGGCCCAGGACTCTGCGCCCGGGGGCAGTTCGGCGACGGCGGCCGTCCACGTCACGAGCCGGCCGCCCTTGTCCTTGCTGCGCACGGTCACCGTGGCGGTGGCGCCGTCGACGAGGCCGAGGTCGGCCACGGGCTGTTCGCCGGCGCCGCCCCCGACGACGTGTGCGGCTCCGTCGTGCCAGACGTGCCACAGTGCCCGGCTGGGCCCTGTGGGCCCCTGCACCCAGATGAGGCCGGACTTCTTGGTGGCCTCTTCGATCAGTGCCTGCGACAGCGGCTCCGTCATCGTCATGCGCTCTACCTTATGCGGGTCCGTTGTGCGCGCCGCCGCCTAGGCTGGTGGGGTGAGTGCTGCCCGCACGACCGCGCAGGTCACGGCGCCGACGTCCGCGGCAGCCGTACATGTCCGCCTGGAGCTGCTGCTCCTGGCCGTGGCGATTGCCGGTGTGTCGTTGTCGGCGCCGCTGATCGCGGCGACCGCGGCGCCGGCCCTGGCGATCGCGTTCTGGCGCAACGCCATGGCGGTGGGGGTGCTCGGTCCGCTGGTGCTGCTGCGGCACCGGGCCGAGCTGCGCGGCGCCGGCCGCCGGGTCGCCGCGGCGGCGGTGGCGGCTGGGGCGCTGCTGGCCGTGCACTTCGGCGCGTGGCTGCCGAGTCTGCAGATGACGTCGGTGGCCTCCTCGACGGCGCTGGTGACCACGACGCCCGTGTGGACGACGCTGCTGCTGCGCGTGCGCGGGCACCGGCCGCCCGCGCTGGTGTGGGCGGGTACGGCGGTGGCGTTCGCCGGGGTGCTGATGCTGACGGGCGTCGATCTGTCGTTGTCGGCGCGCGCGCTGGCCGGGGACGCCCTGGCCCTGGCGGGCGGCATGGCGGGGGCCGGGTACGTCCTGCTGGGCGCGGAGGTGCGGCGGACGCTGAGCACGGTGGCGTACACGTACGTCTGTTACGCGACCACCACCGTGCTGCTGCTGGGGGCCTGCCTGGTGGGCGGGGTGCGTCTCGGTGGTTACAGCGGGGGGACGTGGCTGAAGCTGGCGCTGCTGACCGTGGCCGCGCAGCTGCTGGGGCACTCGTTGTTCAACCGGGTGGTGAAGGGGCTGGGCCCGTCGGTGACGTCGACGGCGATCCTGCTGGAGACGCCGGGTGCCGCGCTGATCGCGGCGGTGTGGCTGGGACAGCGGCCGCCGGTCGTGGCGTACCCGGCGCTGGCGGTGATCCTGACCGGGCTGGCCCTGGTGGTCATGGGTGACCGGCGGCGTTGCGCGTAGGCGCCCCGTAGGGGCGCGGGGAACTGCGCGACAAGCCACGACGCGCCCGCAGGCGGAGTGCCGTGCTTTACCGGCCCCGCCGGTAGCGCATCGGCTGCGGGCCGTCGGTGGCCGATCGCGCCCACGCGGTGCCAGCCGCAGATCGGCACCGCCCGCGCCCCTGACGGGGCGCTGTGGCGCTGACTGCTACAGCCAGCCGTTGCGCTTGAAGCCGCGGTGGATCGTCACACAGATGGCCACCGTGACGACCATGACCGCCGGATAGCCGTACTTCCAGTGCAGCTCGGGCATGTGGTCGAAGTTCATGCCGTAGATGCCGGCGATCATCGTGGGGACGGCGAAGATGGCCGCCCACGAGGTGATCTTGCGCATGTCCTCGTTCTGGGCGACGGAGGCCTGGGCGAGGTTGGCCTGGAGGATGGAGTTGAGCAGGTCGTCGAAGGAGACCACCTGCTCGTGGACGCGGGCGAGGTGGTCGGCGACGTCCCGGAAGTACTTCTGGATGTCCGGCTCGACCAGCCGCATCGGCCGCTCGCTCAGCAGCTGCATCGGCCGGATCAGCGGGGTCACGGCCCGCTTGAACTCCAGCACCTCGCGCTTGAGCTGGTAGATCCGCCCGGCGTCGCCGCCGCGCCGGCTGCCCTTGCTGGGCTCGGAGAAGACGTCGATCTCGACCTCGTCGATGTCGTCCTGCACGGCGTCGGCCACCGCTATGTAGCCGTCGACGACCTGGTCGGCGATGGCGTGCAGCACGGCCGAGGGCCCCTTGGCCAGCAGCTGGGGGTCCTCCTGGAGCCGGTGGCGCAGGGCGCGCAGCGAGCCCTGGCCGCCGTGCCGGACGGTGATGATGAAGTCCTCGCCGGTGAAGCACATCACCTCGCCGGTCTCCACGACCTCGCTGGTGGCGGTGAGTTCGGCGTGCTCGACGTAGTGGATGGTCTTGAAGACGGTGAAGAGCGTGTCGTCGTAGCGCTCCAGCTTCGGCCGCTGGTGGGCGTGGACGGCGTCCTCCACGGCCAGCGGGTGCAGGCCGAACTCCCGGGCTATGCCCGCGAACTCCTGCTCGGTGGGCTCGTGGAGGCCGATCCAGGCGAAGCCGCCCTCGCCGCGCACCCGGCGCATGGCCTCGGCCGGGGTGACGTGGTCGCTGGCGCGCTTGCCGTCGCGGTAGACGGCGCAGTCGACGACGGCGGTGCTGGCCGAGTGGTCGCGCGTGGGGTCGTAGCCGCCGCCTCCACCGGTGGTGGGCACCCGGCGCAGGGCGGGGCGGACGGCGGCACGCAGGTCACGGATCATCGACATGGGCTGGCTCCTTCACGGGCCGGCCGTCAGCGGGGGCGCAGGGCGCAACGCAGCCGGAATCGCAGGCGTGCAGTCCGGCCGGGGAGCGGCCGGGACAAGCCGGACATGGACGACGGGACGTCCGCGAATCGGGCGGCGCTTCGAGCAGTGCGTACGGGCTGACGGCGGTTCGCGGGGCACTTCGGGAGAAGGGCTCCGGCGGCGAACACGGAACAAAGCGAACGAAGGGCGCTCTTCCGTCACATGCTGCGGCGTGAAAGGACTTCCGGGCCGGCCTGCGCAGGCGCGCGGCCCCGGCTCCGAAGACTCTCAGATCACTGCGGTACGGCGCGTCCGCAGCGGACTGACGGGAGAACTGTCGGTACTGCACGGTCGACTAGGATCCATCGCAGCCCCACCTCCTCCGGCCGGTCCCCGCTGGGGGACGAACGTCAAATCCCCGGACCGCAGGCCGAGGCGAGACCAGGCTAGCAGTCGCCCGGCGCGTCAAGGCCCCCCTTTGCCTGTTCGATACGCGTTCTATGCTCACTGCATGTCAGATGTGCTCGCACTGGCCGAGGCCAGACTGCTGACCGCACTGGGCGAGCCGGACGCCCGCGCCGCGGTGACCTTCCTCGGCACGGACCGGATCGAGGTCCTGCGCTTCCGCGCCGCGGACGACGACGGCAGCGGCGCCGGGGAGATCGTGCGCTACGCCACCCTCGGCATGTCCGCCCATCCCATGACCGACCCCACCGCAGCCTTCGCCGACCCGCTGCGCGGGCCGCGCGCCGAGCTGGTCCTCACCGTGCGCGCCGGCCGCGCGGACACGGACAAGGTGCTCCGCCCGCTCGCCGTCCTCGCCGCGACCCCGCAGGTCGAGGGCCTGATCGTGGCGCCCGGCGCCTCGCTCGACACGGGCGAGCCGCTGTGGCCGGGCGCGCCCTTCACCTCCGTCCTGGTCGCCGAGTCCGGCGGCCTGGTGCCGGACCTGGAGCTGGAGCCGCCCCTGGAGCCCGTGCGCTTCCTGCCGCTGCTGCCGATGACGCCCAACGAGGCCGCCTGGAAGCGCGTGCACGGCGCGGCGGCCCTGCAGGAGCGGTGGCTGCGGGGCGGCACCGACCTGCGCGACCCGCTGCGCGCCGGCGTGCCCCTGGGGGAGTGAGCCGTACGGCGGCGCCGCGATGTCCGGAAGGGAGGTCGGGCGCCGACTCCGGACGGGTGATCGTCCTTGACGGGAGGGCGACCCGGTAGGACCGTTGGAGGCTATGAGGGGCGAACCCAGTTGCCCGAAGTGCGGTGGCCGGGTGCGTGCGCCCGGACTCTTCGCCGACTCGTGGCAGTGTGCCGTGCACGGCACCGTGCACCCTCTGCAGCCCGTCGTCCCGCCGAGCGTCGAAGCGCTGTCCGTCGTGGTCGGGCGCGCCCGGGTGCCGGTGTGGATGCCCTGGCCCCTCCCCGTGGGCTGGCTGTTCACCGGCGTGATCTGCGCCGGTGACGACCGCAGCGGCGGCCGGGCCACCGCCGTCGCCTGCTCCGGGCCCAGCCCGCTGGGCGGCCCCGGCGAGCTGCTGCTGGTCGCGGAGGAGCTCGGCGTCGGCTTGGGCGCCCGCTACGCCGGCGTCGACGGCCCCGACCCCGGCCCCCGGCTGCGCGTCGACGGCCCGCCGCACACCAAGGTGCACGCGGCCGGCCGTCCCACCCCCCTCTGGCACGTCGAGGGCACCCCCGGCGACCGGGCCGTCTTCGCGGGCGAGGCCCGCGGCCTGTGGCTGTGGGCGATCGTCTGGCCGGAGGGCTCCGGCCTGCTGATGTACGACGAGCTGGTGCTCACCGACCTGCGCGACGCGGGCGCCGAGGTCGACCTGCTGCCCTGCGGGGCGCTCTCGCCCCGCATCATCTCGCCCTGACCCCCTGCGATCTCCCCCCGGCCCCTGCGCTCGCCGCGCCGGGGCGGCCCCGGCCGACGGTTATCCTGAACCGGTCCTCGCCCGCTTTTCGTCCGCCGTTGGGAGCCGTGCCGTGCGCATCGACCTGCACACCCACTCCACGGCCTCGGACGGTACGGACACCCCCGCCGAGCTGGTCCGCAAGGCGGCCGCCGCCGGGCTGGACGTCATCGCCCTGACCGACCACGACGGGGTCGGCGGGCACGCGGAGGCCGCGGCCGCCCTGCCCGCGGGCCTGACCCTGGTGCCGGGCGCCGAGCTCTCCTGCCGCTTCACCGGCGCCGACGGCTTCAGCGTCCACATGCTGGCGTACCTCTTCGACCCGGCCGAGCCGGAGCTCGCCCGCGAGCGCGAGCTCGTCCGCGACGACCGCGAGCCGCGCGCCCGGGCCATGGTGGCCAAGCTCAACGAGCTGGGCGTGCCGGTGCGCTGGGAGCGCGTCGCCGCCCTCGCCAACGGCGGCGCCGTCGGACGGCCCCACGTCGCCTCGGCGATGGTGGAGCTCGGAGTGATCGGCAGCGTCTCCGACGCCTTCACGCCCGAGTGGCTCGCCGGCGACGGCCGCGCCTACGTCGAGAAGCACGAGCTCGACCCCTTCGACGCGATCCGCCTGGTCAAGGCGGCCGGCGGGGTCACCGTCCTCGCGCACCCGCTCGCCCTCAAGCGCGGCGCCTGCGTCTCGGAAGGGCAGATAGCCGAGCTGGCCGCGGCCGGTCTGGACGGCATCGAGGTGGACCACATGGACCACGACGCCGCCACCCGGGCCCGGCTGCGGGGCCTCGCCGCGGATCTGCGCCTGCTGCCCACCGGCTCCAGCGACTACCACGGCAGCCGCAAGAGCTGCCGCCTGGGCGAGTTCACGACCGACCCCGAGATCTACGGCGAGATCACGCGCCGCGCGACGGGCGCCTTTCCCGTCCCGGGCGCCGGCGGCTGACCTCCCCGCGCGCCGGGTCCGTACCCCGCGTCCACCCACGGTGGCCGCAGGCGTGCGCCCCTGCCCGTACCCGTCCGTGCCCGCGCCTGCCGCGTCCGTACGAGACGGGTCGCTCCCTCCACCCCCCGCACCCTCCTGCTCCAGATCGCTCTCCTGCAAGGCTCCCCTGTGTTCGACGTCGCTGTCTTCGGCTCCCTCTTCCTCACCCTGTTCGTGATCATGGACCCGCCCGGGATCACGCCGATCTTCCTCGCGCTCACGGCGGGCCGCCCCGCCAAGGTCCAGAAGCGCATGGCGTGGCAGGCGGCCACGGTCGCCTTCGGCGTGATCACCGTCTTCGGCATCTGCGGCCGCCAGATCCTGGACTACCTGCACATCACCACCCCGGCGCTGATGATCGCGGGCGGCCTCCTGCTGCTGCTCATCGCGCTCGACCTGCTGACGGGCAAGTCCGAGGAGCCCAAGCAGACCAAGGACGTCAACGTTGCCCTCGTGCCGCTCGGCATGCCGCTGCTGGCCGGCCCCGGTGCGATCGTCTCCGTCATCCTCGCGGTGCAGCGCGCCGACACCTTCGCCGCGCAGACCTCCGTGTGGTGCGCCATCGCCGCCATCCACGTCGTGCTGTGGCTGGTGATGCGCAACTCGCTCCACATCATCCGCGTGATCAAGGACGGCGGCGTGGTGCTGGTGACCCGGCTCGCCGGCATGATGCTCTCCGCCCTCGCCGTGCAGCAGATCATCAACGGCATCACCCAGGTGATCACCAAGCACTGAGGCGCTGCCGCGCGCACGCGAAACGCCCCCGTACGGTTCGTTGCCGTACGGGGGCGTCGTGCGTACTCGGAGGCGACGCGGGGCGCTACCGGACCGAGGAATCTGCTGGGCGGATGTAGATGCGCTGGCCGATGGAGGCGGCCTGCTGCACGATCCGGTTGACGGAGGCGGCGTCCACGACGGTGCTGTCCACGGCGGTGCCGTCGACGTCGTCCAGGCGCATGATCTCGAAGCGCACGGCTTCTCCCTTCGTCTGATCCTCCTGAGGAGATCTGTAGGTTTCACCCTGTCCAACGGGTTGAGGGACTCAAACATTCCCTACGCTAAAGAAATTTTTCTGCTGTCTAACGACTGCGGTCGTGGCCGCGCGCCGGAGTGCGCTCGGGGAGTGCGAGTGGAACCCTGACAGTGGGGCGGTCGCCGCATGGCCGGACGGCCTCCTCGCCACCTGTGGCATACCCGGAACAGAAGCGAGGCGATCGGCCATGTCCGCCACGGAGCGCACGGGGCTCGGCCAGCCCTGCTGGGTGAGCCTGCTGACGGCCGACCTCCCCGCCGCGCAGGACTTCTACAGCGCCGTGCTCGGCTGGACCTACCGGCCCGGCTCCCTCGGGGAGGGCTTCATGGTGGCGCTCTCCGACGGCCAGCCCGTCGCCGGCCTCAGCGACGCCGCCCGCGGCCTCGGCGTCGCCGTCAACTGGACCTGCTACTTCGCCGTCGGCGAGGCCGACCTCGTCGCCTCCCGCATCCGCGAACGCGGCGGCACCGTCGCCGTCGGACCGCTCACCGTCGGCCGCGGCCGCGTCGCCCTCGCCGCCGACCCCGCAGGCGCCGTCTTCGGCTTCTGGGAGGGCGAGAAGCTCTCCAGCTGGAGCATCGGCGCCGGCTCCGCCCCCGCCTGGCTCGAACTGCGCACCCGCGACGCCTTCGCCGCCGCCATGTTCTACGGCGAGATCTTCGAGTGGGCCGTCGAACGCCCCGACCGCTGCGAGGTCCGCTACGAGGACGACGCCGTCACCGTCGAGTCCCACGGCCGCACCGTCGCCTGCCTGCGCGGCGGAGCCGTCGAGGCCGACCCCGACCCCCGCATCCGGCCGCGCTGGCACGTGTACTTCCGCGTCGACGACGTGGAGAAGGCCGTCGAGGCCGCCCTCGCCGCGGGCGGCGCACTCGTCTCCGAACCCGCCCACTCCCGCGCCGGCCGCGCAGCGACCCTGCGCGACCCCGAAGGCGGCCTCTTCACCATCACCGACCGCGACGAGACGGGCTGCGCGTAGCGCCCCGTCAGGGGCGCGGGGAACTGCGCGATCGGCCACCTGCGGCCTGCAGCCGACGTGCCGCCCCGGGGGCCCGGGCGCAGCACGGCTCTCCGGCTGCGGGTACGTCGTGGCTTGTCGCGCCCGCGCGGCGGAGCCGCAGATCGACACTGCCCCGCGCCCCTTGCGGGGCGCTGCCGCCCTAGTGCGCCGTCCAGAAGGTGAGCAGGGCGCGCGCCGTCGCCGCCGGCTGCTCGGCGTTGGGGGAGTGGCCGGCACCCCGCACCACCGTGCGCACCGCCCCCAGCTTTTCGGCCATCGCGTCGATGTCCGGCACCGGCCAGGCGTAGTCCAGCTCGCCGGAGATCACGTGCTTGGCCAGCGGCACCCGCGCCAGCTCCGCGGTGCGGTCCGGCTCCTCGGTCAACTGCCGCCCGGTGACCAGTAGTTGCTCCGGCATCGTGCCCAGCCAGCGGCGGTGCAGGAACTCCGTCACGCCGGGCGCGGCGGCGGCAACGTCCGTGTCCTGCGGCGGGTTCGCGGTGTCCTCGCGCTGCATCTCCCGCCAGATGCTCTCCATGTCCAGCACCGGCAGCGCCTGCAGCAGACGCCGGGTACGGGCCTGCTGCGACGCGGAGATCGCCCCCGGACCGCTGCTCATGACCGTCAGCGAACGGAACGGCGCCGCGTCCTTCAGGACGGCCGCCCGCGCGATCAACCCGCCCAGCGAATGCCCGAGCAGATGCACACCGCCGCCCACCGCCTCCGCCTGGGCCAGTACGTCCAGGGCCAGCTCCTGCTGGTCGTACGCCGCCTCGTCCCGCGGCCCCGGCGTCTCGTACTGCCCCCGCCCGTCCACGGCCACGGCCCGGAAACCGGCGTCCGCCAGCGGCGCGAGCAGGGCGATGAAGTCCTCCTTGCTCCCGGTGAACCCCGGCACGAGCAGCACGGTGCCGCGCACGTCACCGCCCTCGGGGCGGGCATCGTGCACGGCGAACTCACCGCGCGCGGTACGGAGGCGGTACGCGGAGGCGCACCCGGGCAGGGCGAGGAACGGGGGCCGGCTCATGCGCCGAGGCTAGCGCGGCCCCGCAACGCACGGTGCCGGCCACCCCCGAGGGAGTGACCGGCACCGGCACGGCGTTGCGCGAACCTTACGCCTCGGCCTTCTTCGCGGCCGCCCGCGTCCGCCGCGGCTTCGGCACGGTGGCCTCGACCGCCTCGACGGGCGCCGCGGCGGCCTTCTTGGCGACGCGGGTGCGCTTGGGCTTGGCCTCGGCGGCTTCGGCGGTGTCCACGGCGGCTTCGGCGGCCTTCTTCGTGGTGCGGGTCCGCTTCGGCTTCTCCTCGGTCGCCTCGACGGGCGCCGCGGCGGCCTTCTTGGCGACGCGGGTGCGCTTCGGCTTCTCCTCGACGGCCTCGGCGGCGTCCGCCACGGCCTCGACGGCCTTCTTGGCGCGCGTGCGCTTCGGCTTCTCCTCGACCGCCTCGACGGGCGCCGCGGCGGCCTTCTTGGCGACGCGGGTGCGCTTGGGCTTCTCCTCGGTCGCCTCGACGGTCTCGGTGACCTTCTTGGCGCGGGTGCGCTTCGGCTTCTCCTCGACGATCTCGGCGGCGTCCACGACGGCCTCGACGGCCTTCTTGGCGCGCGTGCGCTTCGGCTTCTCCTCGACCGCCTCGACGACGGCCTCGGCCGTCTTCTTGGCGACGCGGGTCCGCTTGGGCTTCTCCTCGACGACCTCGACGGCCTCGACGGTGTCCACCACGGTCTCGGTGGCCTTCTTGGCGCGCGTGCGCTTCGGCTTCTCCTCGACCGTCTCCACCGCAGCAGCGGGCTCCGTCGCCTCCGGCGCCGGGCGCGTGGTGCGGGTGCGGCGGCGGCGCGGCTCGGCCGGGGTCTCCGGGGCCTCGACGGCAACGGTCCCGACAGCCTCGACGGTCTCGACGACCTCCGTCGCCGCCTCCGCCTCCGGCGCCGTGGCGAGCGGCGTGGCCGCCGCCGTACCGGCGGCCGTGCTCAGCCCGCTGCGGGTGCGGCGGCGCCGGCGCGGGCGGGCCGGGGTCTCGGGCGCGCCCGGTGCGGTCGCGGTGGTCCCGGTCTCGGCGACCGGGGCCGCCTCCGCGGCCGCGAGCGGGGCCCCGCCGCGGGTGCGGCGGCGCTGGCGGGTGCGGGTGCGGGCCGGCCGCTCCTCCGCCACGGCCTCGCGGCGGTCGCGGTCGCGGCCGCGGCGGCCGCGACCGCCGGGCTCGCCGAGGTCCTCGATCTCCTCGGCCGCGAGGCCGGCGAGGGTGCGCTCGGAGCGGGGCAGGATGCCCTTCGTGCCGGCGGGGATGCCCAGCGCCTCGTACAGGTGCGGGGACGTGGAGTACGTCTCCTCCGGCTCGTCGAAGGGCAGCTCCAGCGCCTTGTTGATGAGCTTCCAGCGCGGGATGTCGTCCCAGTCGACGAGCGTGACGGCCGTGCCCGACTTGCCCGCGCGGCCGGTGCGGCCGATGCGGTGCAGGTAGGTCTTCTCGTCCTCGGGGGACTGGTAGTTGACCACGTGGGTGACGTCGTCGACGTCGATGCCGCGCGCGGCGACGTCGGTGCAGACCAGCACGTCGACCTTGCCGTTGCGGAAGGCGCGCAGCGCCTGCTCGCGGGCGCCCTGGCCGAGGTCGCCGTGGACGGCGCCCGCGGCGAAGCCGCGCCGGGTGAGCTGCTCGGCGATGTCGGCGGCGGTCCGCTTGGTGCGGCAGAAGATCATCGCGCGGTTGCGGCCCTCGGCCTGCAGGATGCGGGCGACCATCTCCGGCTTGTCCATGTTGTGGGCGCGGAAGACGTGCTGCGCGATGTTCGCGTGGGTCTGGCCCTCGTCGTCCGGCGCGGTGGCGCGGATGTGCGTGGGCTGCGACATGTAGCGGCGGGCCAGGGAGATGACCGCGCCCGGCATGGTGGCCGAGAACAGCATGGTCTGCCGCTTGGCCGGCAGCATGGTGATGATGCGCTCGACGTCGGGCAGGAAGCCCAGGTCGAGCATCTCGTCGGCCTCGTCGAGGACGAGGGACTTGACGTGGGCCAGGCTGAGCTTCTTCTGGCCGGCCAGGTCGAGCAGACGGCCGGGGGTGCCGACGATGACGTCGACGCCCTTCTGCAGGGCCTCGATCTGCGGCTCGTAGGCGCGGCCGCCGTAGATGGCCTGGACGCGGACGTTGCGCACCTTGCCGGCGGTGAGCAGGTCGTTGGTGACCTGCTGGCACAGCTCACGGGTGGGGACGACGACGAGCGCCTGGGGGGCGTCGGTGAGGTCCTCCGGGGCCGCGCGGCCGGCCTCGACGTCGGCGGGGACGACGACGCGCTCGAGCAGGGGGAGGCCGAAGCCCAGGGTCTTGCCGGTGCCGGTCTTGGCCTGGCCGATGACGTCGGAGCCGGAGAGGGCGACCGGGAGCGTCATTTCCTGGATGGGGAACGGATGCACGATGCCGACGGCTTCGAGGGCCTCGGCGGTTTCGGACAGAATCCCGAGTTCGCGGAAAGTGGACAGAATCTTGCCTCTTCTGTGAGACGCGGCGCGAGGCGGCGAAGGGGGTCGTACGCAAGGGGCGTACGGACCGCGCCGGGGTGGCGCACCGGCCACGGGGGCCGGGGTGGCGCGGGACCACTGCCTTCGCTCGTGCACACGAGCCGCGAGCGGACCCTCCTGGTATGCGTACGTCTCGTACGCACCGCGGGGAGGGCGGTCGGTTGTGTGGAAGCCGATCGGGCCACCGACCGGGCATCCGCTGGAGCCCTGGAGACTCGCCTCCAGAAGACACAGCATGAGTTGGGCCGGCCGAATACTCGGCTGGCCTCTTAGCACTGTACCCCGGAATCGTGCATCCGTGTCGGGACGATCCCGTGTCCGGATCGGTGCGAACTGTCTGACCAGGGGCTTCGTCGTGGCGCGCGGCGGGCTATCGTTCGCTGCATGGACACGCCCGACACGCCAGAGAACGTCACCGGTGCCCCTGCCGAGGACACCGGCATCGCCGCCCAGGACTGGGCCCAGGCCTCGGCCGACCCGCAGTACCGGGCGGCCGTCGTGGACCTGCTCGGCGCGCTCGCCTACGGCGAGCTGGCCGCCTTCGAGCGGCTCGCGGAGGACGCCAAGCTGGCGCCCACGCTGGACGACAAGGCCGCCCTGGCCAAGATGGCCGCTGCCGAGTTCCAGCACTTCCAGCGGCTGCGGGACCGCCTGGAGGCCGTCGACGCGCCGCCGACCGCGGCGATGGAGCCGTTCGCGGCGGGCGTGGACGAGTTCCACCGCCAGACCGCGCCCTCGGACTGGCTGGAGGGCCTGGTCAAGGCGTATGTGGGCGACTCGATCGCCAGTGACTTCTACCGCGAGGTCGCCGTCCGCCTGGACTCCGACACCCGGGCCCTGGTGCTGGGCGTGCTGGATGACACCGGGCACGCCTCCTTCGCGGTCGAAAAGGTCCGGGCCGCCATCGAGGCGGACCCGCGCGTCGGCGGGCGGCTCGCGCTGTGGGCGCGCCGGCTGATGGGCGAGGCGCTCTCCCAGGCGCAGCGCGTAGTGGCCGACCGGGACGCCCTGTCGACGATGCTGGTGGGCGGTGTGGCCGCCGGTTTCGACCTGGCCGAGGTCGGCCGGATGTTCTCGCGGATCACCGAGGCGCACACCAAGCGCATGGCCGCGCTGGGCCTGGCGGCCTAAGGGACGGGGGCGCAGCACCGCGGGATCCGCAGCGGGCGCTCAGGCCGTCGCTGATCGGCGGGGCCGGCCGGCGGGCCGCAGCAGCAGGGACAGCAGTGCCACGGTCACTCCCAGCGACACCCCCAGGGTGCCCAGGGTGTGGCCGGGGCCCAGCACCGTGTGGCCCAGCAGGGCGCCGAAGAGGGCCGCGACCGGGCCGGTGGCCAGGGCCAGGGGCCGGGAGCGGAACTGCCCGTAGCGCGCGGGAAGCCGGCGCAGGGCCGTCCAGGAGACGGCGAGTCCGATGAGGACCGAGCCGAGCGCTTCCCAGAGGATCATGTCTTCACCCTCCTGTGAGGTGGCCGAGAAGCGGGGTGCAATTCGGTCGTAGCGGTCCTACCCCGGGGCCGCCGCGGGCAACCCTCGCGCCCCGGCCGTGCACCATGACGCGTGAACGGCGACGCGTGAACGACCGCACGTGAAGAAAGACGGCGGGGCCCGGGTGCTCGCGCACCCCGGGCCCCGCCGTCACGTCGCCGCAGCGACGTCACCTCACATCGCGCCGAAGCCGACCTTGCGGACCGTGGGCTCGCCGATCTCGACGTACGCCACGCGGTCGGCCGGGACGATGACCTTGCGGCCACGGTCGTCCTCCAGGGTCAGCACCTGCGCCTTGCCGGAGAGCGCCTCGGCAACCGTGCGCTCGACTTCCTCGGTAGCCAGTCCGCTCTCCAGAACGATCTCGCGGGGCGCGTGCTGCACGCCGATCTTGACCTCCACGGCCTGTCCCTCCGAAGGTGTGCGGTCCCCCTGGCCCTGGGCCACGGGGAGGGGTGCGCGGCCAGCCGCGCCGTACGCTGCACACATTAGCCCGCGAGGCCCCGGTGCCGGGCGCCCGCCCGCACGCTCGCAGCGAACACGGCGACGTGGCCGAAAACGCCCGTACCCGGCATCAGTGCTGCTCGGGGGCGACCTTGGGGAAGCCGGCGATGCCGCGCCAGGCGAGCGAGGTCAGCAGCTGCACCGCGGTCTCGCGCGGCACGGTGCTCTCGCTGGAGAGCCAGTAGCGGGCCACCACCTGGGAGACGCCGCCCAGGCCCACGGCCAGCAGCATGGCCTCGTCCTTCGACAGGCCGGTGTCCTCCGCGACGACCTCGCTGATCGCCTCCGCGCACTCCAGCGACACGCGCTCCACGCGCTCGCGCACGGCCGGCTCGTTGGTCAGGTCGGACTCGAAGACCAGCCGGAAGGCGCCGCCCTCGTCCTCGACGTAGGCGAAGTAGGCGTCCATGGTGGCCGCCACGCGCTGCTTGTTCTCGGTGGTGGAGGCGAGCGCCGTGCGCACGGCCTGCAGGAGGTTCTCGCAGTGCTGGTCCAGCAGGGCGAGGTAGAGGTCCAGCTTGCCGGGGAAGTGCTGGTAGAGCACGGGCTTGCTGACGCCGGCGCGCTCGGCGATGTCGTCCATCGCCGCCGCGTGGTACCCCTGCGCCACGAAGACCTCCTGGGCGGCGCCCAGGAGCTGATTGCGTCGGGCTCGGCGCGGCAGGCGCGTGCCCCGCGGGCGCGCCTCGGTCTGCTCGATGGCTGTCACGCCGCCTCCCATGAGTTCTTCTGTGCACGGTGTGCACCGCGTCCGCCATCGTACTTTTCGGTAACCGGGCCGTGCGTGGCCGGAGCGGAGAATTTCACGAACCCCCCGCTGTGGGGAGTCGACAAATCCGTGCAATCGGCACGATGCGCCCGGCGACCGGGCCCCGCGGCGAGCGGGCCGCGGGGCCCGGTGCCGTCAGCGGTAGTCGTCCTCGTCCAGCTCCACCACCCGGGCCTGCTCGGCGCGGTCCGCCTCGCTCGCGGCGGCCGGGTCGATGTGGGTCAGCGGCTCGTCCTCCTCCGGCCTGATGTCGGCGTGCTGCTCGGCGGCGTCCGCTTCGGGGGCCTCGACGTCGAATTCCATGTCCTCCGCCTCGTCCTCGTCCTCGAAGGTGTCAGGGTCCGTCGGATCGACAGGCATATCGGAATCCTTCCGGCATCCGGTGTGGGGTGCCCTCAGCACTCCTTGATACCTCTCCCTCACCGCAGCCTAGGAGACACCGCCCCGGGCCGCCAGGCGATCTGTGAGCGCCGCCACAAGGGTTCGCGCGTGACCCTCTCGTAACATTGCCCGCATGTCGTCGATCGAGCCGTCCGATGCCCGTGCCGTACCGGTGGTGCCACCCACGCGCCCCGCGCGGGTCGCGCCCGGCGAGACGCTGCGCTCCGTGGCCCTGCCCGGCGCCACGCTGACCGTGCGCTCCCGGCCGGCCGCCCGCCCGGGCCTGCCCCCGGCGCTGTTCGTGCACGGCCTGGGCGGTTCCTCGCAGAACTGGTCCCAGCTGATGGAGGCCCTCGCGGACGACGTCGACGGCGAGGCCCTGGACCTGCCGGGCTTCGGCTACGCGCCTCCGCCGGACGACGGCGACTACTCCATCACGGCCTACGCCCGCGTCGTCATCCGCCACCTCGACGCGAGCGGCCGCGGGCCGGTGCACCTGTTCGGCAACTCCATGGGCGGCGCCGTCGTCACCCGGGTCGCCGCCGTGCGGCCCGACCTGGTGCGCACCCTCACCCTCGTCTCACCCGCCCTGCCCGAGCTGCGCCCGCAGCGCTCCGCGGTGCCCACGGGGCTGATGGCCGTGCCCGGCCTGGTCTCGCTCTTCGCCCGCATGACCAGGGACTGGACCCCCGAGCGGCGCACCCGCGAGGTGCTCGCCCTGTGCTACGGCGACCCCGCCCGGGTCACGCCGGAGGGCTTCGCCCTCGCGGTCGCCGAGTACGAGCGCCGGCTGCAGCTGCCGTACTTCTGGGAGGTCATGGGCCGCTCCGCGCGCGGCATCGTCGACGCCTACACGCTCGGCGGACAGCATTCGCTGTGGCGGCAGGCGGAACGCGTCCTTGCCCCTACTCTGCTCGTGTACGGAGCGCGCGACCAGCTCGTGTCCATCCGCATGGCCCGCCGGGCGAGCAAGGCATTTCGCGACTCGCGGCTGCTGACGCTTCTCGAAGCGGGACATGTCGCCATGATGGAGGACCCGGACGCGGTGGCCCGCGCCTTCCGGGAACTGCTCGCGGACACCGCCACGACATCTGAACGGAGCGCCCCGCCCCGTGGGTAAACACAGCGCACGCGCCGACCGGTCCCCCTCCGGGTCCGCCGCTGCCGCTCCCGGTACGGGCCGCCGCCGCGCCCACGAGGGACCGGGGCAGCCGGCCCGCGGCCACGAGACGGCGCCGCCGCCCGTGCCCGGGCCGGGCCCGGGACGCCGGCGCGGCGGCGGCTGCGACGAGGAGGCCGCACGGCTCGCGGACGCCTTCGACTCCTTCGACCCGGGCCTCGCGCCGGGCATCGGGGCGGCCGTCGACTCCGGCTTCGGGCCCGACTTCGACGCCGGGTACGACGCGGGCTACGGGGCCGGCCCCGGGGCCGAGGGCGGCACCCGTCCCTCCGCCCGCACCGGCCACCCCGAGCCGCGCGAGAGTGCCGGCTGGGGCGTCATCGGCGCCCAGCGCGACGGGGCCGCGGCCCCGGCCGCCCCCGCGGGGCCCACCGACGCGACGACCGGCTTCCTGCAGGGCGTGCCCGTGCCCGTCTCCGTACCCGCCCCCGCGCCGCCCCCGCCCCCGCCCCCGGCCGCGCCGGCACCGGCGGCCGCGCCGCCGCGCCGGGTGTTCGGCGGGGTGCTGCGCACCGCGACCGGCGTGGCCGCGGCGCTGGTGACCGCCGTGCTGGCGGTCGCCGTGGCCGGGCAGGTGCAGGAGAGCACCCAGAGCAAGGCGCAGGCGCGCGCGGCGGACCCCACCGGCCAGCGCGACGACCCCGAGGCGCCCTCGCGCTCGGACTCCCGGCCCACCCCCAACGGGGGCGCCCGGCCGCCCGCCACCTACGAGGAGGCGATGGCCAGGAAGTACCCGCTCGCCCCGGATGCCCGGGGATCGGGCGACTTCGTCACCATCGACGGGCATGACCGGGCCCCCGGTAAGGGTGAAGTCAAGCGGTACCGCATTGACGTGGAGAAGGGGCTGCCGCTCGACGGCTCGCTCTTCGCCACCGCCGTCCACCGCACCCTCAACGACCCCCGCAGCTGGGGCCACGGCGGCAAGTACACCTTCGAGCGCGTCTCCTCGGGCGACGCGGACTTCGTGGTGACCCTGGCGAGCCCGCGCACCACCCACGTCTGGTGCGCCAAGTCGGGCCTCGACACCTCCGAGGACAACGTCTCCTGCGACTCCGCCGTCACCGACCGGGTGATGATCAACGGCTACCGCTGGGCGCAGGGCTCGGAGACCTACGGCGACGCCATGCACGCCTACCGCCAGATGCTGATCAACCACGAGGTCGGCCACCGGCTCGGCCACGACCACGAGTCGTGCCCCGCCAACGGCGCCCTGGCCCCGGTGATGATGCAGCAGACCAAGTTCCTCAACACCGGGGACAAGGTCTGCAGGCCCAACCCCTGGCCCTTCCCCTGACCTCCCCTCATCTCTTTTCATCTCTTCATTCGAGACATCCGGTCTTGCTTCATGAGACGCCTTTGCCGCAAGGCGAAAATTCGTTCACTCTTCTTCGCATGTCGTACCGCCACGTCCCCGCGAGCAACGCCGGCTTCGAGCTGGCGCTGATCGGCGTGGCCGCGCACTCGGTCGCCGACATCCTCTGTCGCTGAACCCCGCCTGTTCCGGCATCTTCCCCTGCGCCGTCCGCGCTGCCGCGGCGTCGCGCCCGGGGGCGGTACGGCGCCGTTCGCGCTGCAGATCTCCGCGTACTCCTCGCGTACTCCACCGCCTTCACGGGTGCCGCCGTGCCTCCCGGCACTTCCGCCACCCCTCCACCCGTGAAAGGGCTGACCCCTCATGCGTCAATTGTCCGTCGTGTCCCGCAGTGTGGCCGCGGCCGCCGTCAGTGCGGCCCTGATCGGCGGTGCCGTGGCGTGCGGCCCCGAGAAGAACGGCGCCGGTTCCGGCAGCGGCGGCGAGGGCGGTGCCCCGAAGAAGGGCGGCACCCTCACCGTCCTCAACCGCGGGCCGCAGAAGCAGTTCGACCCCGCCCGCCTGTACACCTCCGGCGGCGGCAACCTGCCCTCCCTCGTCTACCGCACGCTGACCACCCGACACCGCGCGAACGGCGCCGAGGGCACCAAGGTCGTCCCCGACCTCGCCACCGACACCGGCCGGCCCGGCGACGACGCCAAGACCTGGACGTTCACCCTCAAGGACGGCCTCACCTATGAGGACGGCACGCCCATCACCTCGGCCGACATCAAGTACGGCGTCGAGCGCTCCTTCGCCCCCGAGCTCTCCGGCGGCGCGCCCTACCTGCGCGACTGGCTGGTGGGCGGCGACACCTACCAGGGTCCGTACAAGGAGAAGAAGGGCCTCGACTCGATCGAGACGCCGGACGCGAGGACCATCGTCTTCAAGCTGCGCAAGTCCGAGGGCGACTTCCCCTACTTCGCCACCTCCACCCAGTTCGCGCCCGTGCCCAAGGCCAAGGACACCGGCGTGAAGTACGCCGAACACCCGGTCTCCTCCGGCCCGTACAAGCTCGTCAAGAACGTGGGCGACGGCCAGCAGATGCTCTTCGAGCGCAACCCGAAGTGGTCGCAGGACACCGACAAGGAGCGGCACGCCTACCCCGACCGCATCGAGGTGAAGTCCGGCCTGGACTCCGCCGTGATCAACCAGCGGCTGTCGGCCGGCCAGGGCGCCGACGCCGCCGCCGTCACCACCGACACCAACCTCGGCCCCGCCGAACTCGCCCAGGTCACCGGCGATACGAAGCTGGCCGCCCGCGTCGGCACCGGCCACTTCGCCCAGACCAGCTACCTGGCGTTCAACCCCGAGGTCAAGCCCTTCGACAACCCGAAGGTCCGCCAGGCGATCTCGTACGCGATCAACCGCACGAGCGTCGTCAACGCCGCCGGCGGCTCCTCGCTCGCCGAGCCCGCCACCACCTTCCTGCCGCCCCAGAAGCCGCTCGGCCACACGCCGTACGACCACTTCCCGGCGGGCGCCAAGGGCGATGCGAGCAAGGCCGCGCAGCTGCTGAAGGAGGCCGGTTACGAGAACAGTCTGGAGATCACCCTCACCCACTCCACCGCCCAGAACTTCGAGACCAGCCCCGAAATCGCCACCGCGATCCAGGCCGCGCTCAAGGAGGCCGGCATCAGGGTGAAGCTGGAGGGCCTGGAGGACAACGACTACGACGAGAAGATCCACAGCTTCGCCAAGCAGCCGGGCCTGTTCATCGCCCACTGGGGTGCCGACTGGCCCTCCGGCGGCCCCTTCCTCGCCCCGATCTTCGACGGCCGCCAGATCGTCAAGGACGGCGCCAACTTCAACACCGCCCGCCTGAACGACGCCTCCGTCAACGACGAGATCGACGCCATCAACAAGATCACCGACCATGACGAGGCCGCCCGCCGCTGGGGCGCCCTCGACAAGAAGATCGGCGAGCAGGCGCTGACCGTGCCGCTGTTCCACCCCGTCTACAAGCGGCTGTTCGGCAAGGACGTCAAGAACGTCGTCATCAGCGACTGGACCGGTGTCCTCGACGTCTCGCAGGTCGCCGTCAAGTGAGCACGCTCGTCACAGTGAAGGAAACGGAGGCGGGGGCCGGCACCCCCGCCTCCGGGGCCCGGCAGTTCTGGCGGCGGCTGCGCAGCCGCAAGGCCGTCCTCGCGGCCGCCGCCGTGCTCGTCCTCCTCGTCCTGATCGCCCTCTTCGCCCCGCTGCTCTCCGCCCTCGAAGGCCAGGACCCGGGCGCCTACCACGACACCCTCGTGGACTCCGCGCGCGGCGGCGTGCCCCTCGGCGACCTCGGCGGCGTCAGCGCCGAGCACTGGCTGGGCGTCGAACCCGGCACCGGCCGCGACCTGTTCGCCCGCCTGGTCCACGGCGCCCGCGTCTCGCTGCTCGTCGCCCTCGGCGCCACTCTCGTCCAGGTGCTCGTCGGCGTCGGCATCGGCCTGGGCGCAGCCCTCGGCAACCGCGTCGTCGAGTCCGTGCTCAGCCACGTCACCGACGTGATGGTGGCCATGCCGCTGCTGGTCTTCGCCATCGCCCTCATGGCCGTCGTCCCCGCCGACTTCCCCCGGCCCCTGCTGCTCGTCGTCGCCATCGGACTGCTGCAGTGGGGCGGCATGGCCCGCCTGGTGCGCGCCCAGACCCTGAGCCTGAAGAAGCTCGACTTCGTCGCGGCCGCCCGGCTCACCGGCGCCTCCACCTGGCGCGTCGCCCGCCGTGAGCTGCTGCCCTCGCTCGCCGCCCCCGTCATCACCTACGCGGCCGTGCTGCTGCCCGCCAACATCGTGCTGGAGGCGAGCATGTCCTTCCTCGGCGTCGGCGTGAAGCCGCCGACGCCCTCCTGGGGCCAGATGCTCTCCACCGCCACCACCTGGTTCCGTGCCGACCCCCTGTACGTCGTGCTGCCCGCCCTGATGCTCTTCACCACCACCCTCGCCTTCACCGTCCTCGGCGACGGGGTGCGCACCGCCCTCGACCCGCGCGAGGCGTCCCGCCTGCGCGTCGGCACCGGCCGGCGCACGGCCCGCAAGCGCGGCGCGGGAGGCCCCGCATGACCGGCTACCTGCTGCGACGCGCCCTCGGCGCGCTCGTCGTCGTGCTCGTGCTGACCGCCGTCGTGTACGCGACCTTCTACATCGCCCCCGGCGACCCCGCCCGCCTGGCGTGCGGCCCGCGCTGCAACCCCGAGCAGATCGCCCAGGTCCGCGAGCAGCTGTCCCTGAACGACCCCGTGTACGTGCAGTACTGGCACTTCCTGCAGGGCATCGTCACCGGCCACGACTACTCCACCGGCACCGGCACCCTGCACTGCGACGCGCCCTGCTTCGGCCTGTCGTACCAGAACGACCAGCAGGTCACCGACCTGCTGATCCAGCGCCTGCCCGCCACCGCCTCCCTGGCCACCGGCGCCATGGTCGTGTGGCTGGTGCTGGGCACCGGCACCGGCCTGCTCTCCGCCCTGCGCCGCGGCGGCGCCACCGAGCGCGTCCTGACCTGGCTCACCCTCGCCGGCACCGCCACGCCCGTCTTCATCAGCGGCCTCGGCCTGCTCATGCTCTTCTGCGCCTACCTGCAGTGGCTGCCCTTCCCCTCCTACGTGCCGCTGACCGACGACCCCGAGCAGTGGGCGTGGAGCATGCTCCTGCCCTGGGCCGCCCTCGGCCTGCAGGAGTCCGCCAAGTACGCCCGGCTCACCCGCAGCTCCCTGCTGGAGACCCTCGCCGAGGACCACATCCGCACCTTCCGCGCCTACGGCATCGGCGAGAAGGCCCTGGTCGGCCGGCACGCGCTGCGCGGCGCCCTGGCCCCCGTCATCGCCCTGACCGCCGCCGACTTCGGCTCGATGTTCGGCAACGCCATCCTCACCGAGATGATGTTCGGACTTCCCGGCATCGGACAGCTCATGGTGGGCGCCACCCGCACCATCGACCTGCCCGTCGTCGTCGCCGTGGTCACCGTCACCGGCACCGCCGTCGTCCTCGCCGGCATCGTCGCCGACCTCCTGTACGCCGCCGCCGACCGAAGGGTGGTCCTGCGATGACCGCGCCCGCCACCGAACCCCTGGTCGCCGTGCACGACCTGACCGTCGCCTTCCCCACCGGCGGCGAGGACGCCGTACGGGCCGTGGACGGCCTCTCCTTCGAGCTCGCCCCCGGCGGCGCCCTCGGCATCGTCGGCGAATCCGGCTCCGGCAAGTCCACCGCCGCCTACGCCCTGCTCGGCCTGCACCGCGGCACCGGCGCCCGGGTCACCGGCTCCGTACGCGTCGCCGGCCACGACGTCGAGGCCCTCGACGAGCGCGGACTGCGCCGGCTGCGCGGCGCGGCCGCCGCCATGGTCTTCCAGGACCCGCTCTCCTCCCTCGACCCCTACCAGGCCGTCGGCGACCAGATCGCCGAAGTGCTGCGCGCCCACCGCCCCGGCACCACCCGGCGGGCCGCGCACGCCCGCGCCGTCGCCGCCCTGGACCGCGTCGGCATCCCCGACGCCGCCCGCCGCGCCCGCTCGCGCCCCCACGAGTTCAGCGGCGGCATGCGCCAGCGCGCCCTGATCGCCATGGCCGTCGCCTGCGAGCCGAAGCTGCTGATCGCCGACGAACCCACCACCGCCCTCGACGTCACCGTCCAGGACCGGATCCTCGCCCTCCTGCGCCAGGTGCGCGAGGAGACCGGCGCCGGCCTGCTCCTGGTCACCCACGACCTGGGCGTGGCCGCCGGCAGCGTCGACGAACTGCTGGTGATGAAGGACGGCCGCGCCGTCGAGCACGGCCCCCTGCGCACCGTCCTCGACCGCCCCCGCGAGCCGTACACCCGCGACCTGCTGGCCGCCGTGCCCCGCATCGGCGACCGCCGCGAGCGGCCCGCCCCGCCCGCGGACGAGGCACCCGTACTGCTCGAAGCCACCGGCCTGCAGCGGCGGTTCGGCCGCGGCAGGCACGCCGTCACCGCCGTCGACGACATCTCGCTGACCGTGCGCGCGGGGGAGACCGTCGGCATCGTCGGCGAGTCCGGCAGCGGCAAGACCACCCTCGGCCGGATGCTGGTGCGCCTCCTCGAACCCACCGGCGGCACGCTGCACTACCGCGGCCGCGACATCGGCGGGCTGCAGATGGTCTTCCAGGACCCGGTCTCCTCCCTCAACCCCCGCCGCAGCATCGGCGAGTCCATAGCCGACCCCCTGCGGGCCGCCGGCACCCTCGACGACGCCGCCGTCCGCACCCGCGTGCGCGAACTGCTCGCACGCGTGGGCCTGGACCCGGACGCCTACCACCGCCACCCGCACGAGTTCAGCGGCGGCCAGCGCCAGCGCGTGGGCATCGCCCGGGCCCTCGCCCCCGAGCCCCGGCTGATCGTGTGCGACGAGCCCGTCTCCGCCCTCGACGTCACCACCCAGGCCCAGATCGTCCGGCTGCTGGGCGAGTTGCAGCGCGAGCTCGGCCTGGCGCTGGTCTTCATCGCCCACGACCTCGCCGTCGTCCGCCAGGTGAGTGACCGGCTCGTCGTGATGCGCGGCGGCCGCGTCGTCGAGGAGGGACCCGCCGACCGCGTCTACGAGGACCCCCGCCACCCCTACACCCAGGCCCTGCTGGCCGCCGTACCCCGCCTGGAGGCCTGTGCCCCGTAGGGGCGCGGGGAACTGCGCGATCAGCCACCGACGGCCCGCAGTCGAACGCCACCCGGGCCCGGGCGAAGCACGGAACTCCGTCTGCGGGCGCGTCGTGGCTTGTCGCGCAGTTCCCCGCGCCCCTGGCGGGGCCCAGGCCGCGTAGCCCAGGAAAACGCCCCACGGAGTGGGAAGTCACGCCCGTTCACCCCTTCCGGTGGCGCGACGGACAACCGTCCGCCGCGCCACCGGCGAGCCCGCATAGCGTGCTCCCGCTGCCGCAACGGCGGCTTCCGACAAGGGAGAACGGGGGTGCTTTCGTGCGTGTGGGCCTGCTTTCCGAGGGCGGCTATCCGTATGCCGCGGGCGAGGGCGGTGAGTGGTGCGACCGGCTCGTACGCGGGCTGGCCCAGCACGACTTCGAGCTCTACGCCCTGAGCCGGACGGCCCGTCAGGAGGACAGTGGTTGGCACGCGCTGCCCGGCAACGTCCGGCGCGTCCGGGCGGCCGCGCTGTGGGGCGTCCCCACCGGCGGCACCGGGCGCGGGTACGGGCCGGGCGGCCGCGACCGGCGCCGGCGCTTCGCCGCCCACTTCGGGGACCTGGCCGCGGCCATCACCCTCCCCGGCGATCAGGCGTACCGTTTCACCGACGGCCTCAACGGCCTGGCCGACCTCGCCCGGGACGAAGGCGGACTCGCCACCGCCCTGCGCTCCGAGGACGCCCTGCGGGTGCTGGAGAACGCCTGCCGGGCGCCCGGCGCCCACCCCGCCGCCTACGACATCCGCGTCCCCGACCTCCTCCTCGTCACCGGCCACCTCGAACGCGCCCTGCGCCCGCTGTCCCTCGACTGGTACGGCACCGCCGACGGCGACCGGGGGCTGGCCGCCGTCGACCTGTGCCACGCCACCTCCGCCGGACCCGCCGCCCTGCCGGGCCTGATGGCCAAACGCTTCTTCGGAACCCCCCTGCTCGTCACCGAGTACGAGGTCGGACTGCGCGCCCACCACCTCGCCTCCCTCGACTCCGCCGACGACCTCTCCCGCCCCGTCCGCACCCTGCTCGCCGCCTTCCACCGGCAGCTCGCCGCCCTCGTCTACGCCGAAGCCGCCCTCATCACCGCCGGCGACGGCCAGGGCCGGCGCTGGCAGGAGCGCTGCGGCGCCGACCGCGCCCGGCTGCGCACCGTCCACCCCGGCACCGACGCCGGCCTGTACGAGACCGCCGGCGAGACCGAGGAAGCCGAACCCACGGGCGACCCCCTCCTCGTCTGGACCGGCGGCCCCACCGAACCCCACCTGTGGGAAGCCCTCGCCGCCCTGCGCGCCGACCACCCCGGGCTGCGCCTGAGAGTCGTCGGAGCGCCCCCGGACACCACCGACGGCGCCGACCGGGTCGAATACACCCCCGCCCGCGGCCCCGAGGACTACCCCGCCGGCAGCATCGTCCTGCTCTCCGGAGCCCAGGACGGCTTCCCCACCGCCCTCACCGAGGCCATGTTCTGCGGCCGCCCCACCGTCTCGCCCGACGTCGGCGCCGTCCGCGAGGTCATCGGCGGCACCGGCCTCGTCGTCCCCGCCCGCCGGGCCGGCCCCCTGACCGAGGCCTGCCGCGCCCTGCTGGAGGACCCCGCCCGCCGCGCCCGCCTCGGCGCCGCCGCCCGCGCCCGCGCCCTCGAACTGTTCACCGTCGAGCAGAACGTCGCCGCCTTCGGCGCCCTCTACCTCGAAGTCCTCTCCCGCGCCCCCGTCACCCACACCGCCTGCGACCCCGCCGTCCCCTTCTCCCGCGCCGCCGGCGACAGCACCCCGCTCGCCGTCTCCCCCCGCTCCGCCTCACCCACCTGGGCAGGACGCCCGTGACGGCACCCACCTCCTCCCTGCACCCCACCGCCCCCGCCCCGGCCGCGATAGCACAGGTACCGGCCCCGCCGCCCGCCCCCGCCGGCCCCGTCAAGGCCCTCCTCGCCCGCCACCACGCCCTGTGCGCCCGCGCCGTCGAACCCCTGGAGATCGCCGCCGGCCTCGAAGCCCACGGCATCGACGACCGGCAGGCCGCCGAATACCGCCACCGCGACGTCTTCTCCCTCGCCGAGGAGCTCCACGCCCGCGTCGAGCGCACCGACGACGACCCCCCGCCCGCCCCGGCCCCCGCCCCGCACACCCCCGCGCGCCCGTACGCGACCTGCGCGGCCGTGCGCGGCCGGGGAACCGTCCCCGTCGCCCTGCTCTGCCTGTGGCTCGTCGCCTACGGCCTCCTCGGCGACTGGCTCGTCACCGCCCTGCTGCACGGCCGGCGCGCCCTCGGCGGCCCCACCCTGCTGTCCTCCGCCGCGCACGCCGCCGCCCCCACCGCCCTCGCCCTGGCCTGCGCCACCGTCCCCGCCGCGCTGACCGCCCACTGGTTCGCCGGCCACGCCCGCCGCGCCCTCGACGACCGCGACCTGGCCGGCTTCGCCCGCCGCGCCCGGCCCGCCCTGCTGCTGGCCGCCACCGCCTTCCTCGCCGCCCTGCTCGCCTTCTGGTGGCCCGCCCGCACCGGTCTGCCCGCCGGCCCCCCGCAGACCACCGGCCCCCTCGCCGGCGCCGCCCTCGCCGGCCTCGGCACCCTGCTCTACCTCGCCCTGCTGCTCACCGCCCACGGCCTGACCCGCCCCGCCACCACCGCCCTCCTCGCCGCCGCCCTCGCCGAGGCCCTCGCCCTCGCCTCGCTGCTCGCCGCCCGGCTCCCCGGCTGCGAGGCCCTGCGCTGGCCCGTCGCCTGGGCGGCCACCGCGCACGGCCCCGCCGCCGTACCCCTCCTGGCCTGTGTCCCCACCGCGCTGGCCCTGCTCGGCCACGCCGTCCCCGCGCTGTCCCGGGCCTCGGTGCACGGGCGCCGCCCGCACCCCCGCCACCCGGCGGCCGCCACCCCGCCCCGGGCAACCGGTGGCCGCCCGGGTGACCCCCCACCGTGTCTGAGGAGACCCACGAAGATGACACCGCAAACCGGCACCGCCGCCACCGTCAGCCGGACCGAGCGGGGGCACGACCGATGAGAGTGCTGCTCCTGGGCGCCAACGGCTACATCGGCCGCTTCGTGGCCGACCGGCTGCTCGCCGACCCCGCCGTCCAGCTCACCGCCCTCGGCCGGGGCGACGACGCCGACGTCCGCTTCGACCTCGCCAGCGGCAGCCCCGGCGCGCTCACGCGCTTCCTCAACGCCGTGCACCCCGGCGTCGTCATCAACTGCGCGGGCGCCACCCGCGGCGGCGCCCGCGACCTGACCCGGCACAACACCGTCGCCGTCGCCACCGTCTGCGAGTCCCTGCGCCGCAGCGGCTGCGGCGCCCGCCTGGTGCAGATCGGCTGTTCCTCCGAGTACGGGCCCTCCCAGCCCGGCTCCTCCACCGCCGAGGACGCCGTGCCCCGCCCCGGCGGGCCGTACGGCGTCAGCAAGCTCGCCGCCACCGAGCTCGTCCTCGGCTCCGGGCTCGACGCCATCGTCCTGCGCGTCTTCTCCCCCGTGGGCCCCGGCACCCCGGCCGGCTCCCCGCTCGGCCGGCTCGCCGAGGCCATGCGCCGCGCCATGCAGAGCGGCGACAACGAGCTCAAGCTCACCGGCCTCGGCGTCCAGCGCGACTTCGTCGACGTCCGCGACATCGCCCGCGCCGTCCACGCCGCCTCCCTCTCCGCCGCCCAGGGCGCCGTCAACATCGGCACCGGCCGGGCCGTGCGGCTGCGCGACGCCGCCACGCTCCTCGCCCGCGTCGCCGGCTTCGGCGGCGCCCTGCACGAACTCGACGACCCCCACCTCGGCGCCCCGCCCGCCTACCCCTACCCCGACGGCTGCGGCAGCTGGCAGCAGGCCGACGTGCGCACCGCCCGCGACCGGCTCGGCTGGCGGCCCCGCATCGGGCTGGAGGAGTCCCTCGCCGACATCTGGATGGAGGCCGCGTGTCGCATCTGATCCCCTCCGGCCACCGCCGCCCGCTCGCCGCCCGCCCCGCACCGCTGCGCCTGGCCGTGCCCGGCTTCGCCCACCCGCTGGTCGCCCCCGCCGAGTGGGGCGGCCTGCAACGGGCCGGCCTCCCGCTGGACTGGGTCACCCTCGGCAGCACCGCCCTGCGCGAGAGCGACGGCGTCACCGGCGGCCCCGGCGCCCGCCAGGACCCGTACTGGCTGGCCGCCGTCGTACCGCTGCGCACCGCCGGCGTCCGGGTGCTGGGCCACCTGGACCTCGCCCACGGCGCCCGGCCCTTCGGGGAGCTGCTCTCCGACGCCCAGCGCTTCCTCAACTGGTACCGCGTCGACGGCTTCCTGCTGGCCCGCTGCCCCGCCGACGCCGAGGCCCTGCCCGAGGTGCGGCGCGTCGCCGGCGCCCTGCGCACCGTCCTCGAACGGGCCCACCTCGTCCTCGCGCAGGGCACCCACCCGAGCCCCGGATACGCCGAAGTCGCCGACCAGTTGGTCACCTTCGCCGGCCCCTGGTCCGGCTACCGCTGGTCCAGGGCGGCCGAGTGGACCGCCGACCACCCGCCCGAGCGCTTCTGCCACCTCGTCCACGGGGTGCCGCGCTCCCACCTCCAGGAGGCGCTGCGCGTGGCCCGCTGGCAGGGGGCGGGCACGATCTACTTCACCGACCGCACCGATCACGGCGCGGTCGACCCCTGGGAGTCCCTGCCCGGCTACTGGGACGAAATCGTCTCGGCCATCGGACCCGGTCTCTCGGAATGAGACGGCGCGTGGCAGTGTTGCACCAAAGAACTGTTGCACCGAAGCACACCGAAAAACACTGCCTGCGTTCCCCGTCCCACGGGGATGACCCTGGAGTCGCCGTGTCGCTGCCACCCCTGGTCGAGCCAGCCGCCGAGCTCACCGTCGACGAGGTCCGTCGGTACTCCCGCCACCTGATCATCCCGGACGTCGGGATGGACGGGCAGAAGCGCCTGAAGAACGCCAAGGTGCTGTGCGTGGGCGCCGGCGGGCTCGGATCCCCCGCGCTGATGTACCTCGCGGCCGCGGGCGTGGGCACGCTCGGCATCGTGGAGTTCGACGAGGTCGACGAGTCGAACCTGCAGCGGCAGATCATCCACAGCCAGGCCGACATCGGCCGCTCCAAGGCCGCCTCCGCCCGCGACACCGTGCTCGGCATCAACCCGTACGTGAACGTCGTCCTGCACGAGGGCCGGCTCGAAGCCGACAACGTCATGGAGATCTTCTCCCAGTACGACCTCATCGTGGACGGCACCGACAACTTCGCCACCCGCTACCTGGTCAACGACGCCTGCGTGCTGCTGAACAAGCCGTACGTGTGGGGCTCGATCTACCGCTTCGACGGCCAGGCGTCGGTGTTCTGGAGCGAGCACGGGCCCTGCTACCGCTGCCTGTACCCCGAGCCCCCGCCTCCGGGCATGGTCCCCTCCTGCGCCGAGGGCGGCGTGCTCGGCGTGCTGTGCGCCTCGATCGGCTCCATCCAGGTCAACGAGGCCATCAAGCTGCTGGCCGGCATCGGCGACCCGCTGGTCGGCCGCCTGATGATCTACGACGCCCTGGAGATGACCTACCGCCAGGTCAAGGTCCGCAAGGACCCCGACTGCGCGGTCTGCGGCAAGAACCCCACCGTCACCGAGCTCATCGACTACGAGGCGTTCTGCGGCGTGGTCAGCGAGGAGGCGCAGGCCGCCGCGGCCGGCTCCACGATCACTCCGCGCCAGCTGAAGGAGTGGATCGACGGCGGCGAGAACATCGACATCATCGACGTCCGCGAGCCGAACGAGTACGAGATCGTCTCCATCCCCGGCGCCCGGCTGATCCCCAAGAACGACTTCCTCATGGGCAACGCCCTGCAGGACCTGCCCCAGGACCGCAGGATCGTCCTGCACTGCAAGACCGGTGTCCGCTCGGCGGAGGTCCTGGCGGTGCTGAAGTCCGCGGGCTTCGCGGACGCGGTCCACGTGGGCGGCGGCGTGATCGGCTGGGTCAACCAGATCGAACCGCACAAGCCGGTGTACTGACGGGTGTCCGTCGAAGGGCCTGCTCGCCGCGATGGCGCGCAGGCCCTTCGCGCGCCCGGCAGCGCCCCGTAAGGGGCGCGGGGAACTGCGCGACAAGCCACGACGCGCCCGCAGACGAAGTGCCGTGCTGCGCCCGGGCCCCGGGCTAGCGCTTCGGCTGCGGGCCGCCGGTGGCCGATCGCGCAGTTCCCCGCGCCCCTACGGGGCCGCGCCCCTTACGGGGCGCAGGTCGTCCCGTCAGCCGGGATCCTGCCGTCCAGCAGGTGGGCGTTCACCGCCCTCGTCGCGCAGGCGTTCACCCCGTACGTCCCGTGGCCCTCGCCCTGCACCGTGAGCACCACGCCCACGCCCTTGCCGAGCTGTTCCGCCATGCTGCGGGCCCCGGCCACGGGGGTCGCCGGGTCGCCGGCGTTGCCCACCACCAGGATCGGCGGCGCGCCCGCGGCCCGGACGTCCGGCGTGCGCCACTTGCCCTTCACCGGCCAGTCCGTGCACGTCAGCAGCGACCAGGCCGCGGACTCCCCGAAGACCGGTGACGCCGCCTTGAACTCCGCCATGGACCGGCGCACGTCGTCGACCGTGTAGCGCTGCTCGGCGTCCGCGCAGGAGATGGCCCGGTTGGCGGCCGTGAGATTGCTGTAGCGCCCCTCGGGCGAGCGGCCGGACATCGCGTCGAAGAGCAGCAGAAGCGTGGTGCCGGTGCGCTTGGTCATGGCCTCCTGCAGGCCCGCCGTCAGGTATTTCCAGGTGTCCTTCGAGTACAGCGCGGCCGCGATGCCGCCGGTGGCCTCGTCCTGGGTCAGCCTGCGGCCCTGGCTGGTGGGCAGGGGGTGCTCGTCCAGGTCGCGCAGCAGCGTCGTGATCTGCCCGAGGGTGGGGCAGTCGGCCGAACCGCGGCAGTCCTTGAGGTAGTCCTCCAGGGCCAGCTGGAAGCCCTTGGTCTGGGCGATGTTGCCCTGGACCGGGTCCTGGGTCGGGTCCACGACGGCGTCGAGCACCGTCCGGCCGACGTTGCGGGGGAACAAGTGGGCGTAGACGCCGCCCAGTTCGGTGCCGTACGAGATGCCGAAGTAGTTGAGCTTGGTGTCGCCCAGTGCCGCGCGGATGCGGTCCATGTCGCGGGCGGCGCTGGCGGTGTCCACCTGGGGCAGGATCTTGCCGGAGTTCTTGGCGCAGGCCTCGGTGAACGCCTTGTTCGTCGCCAGCGTGGCGCGCAGCTCGGCGTCGTCGTCCGGCGTGCCGTCCACCTGGTAGGCGGCGTCGAGCTCCTTGTCGCTCTGGCAGCGCACCCCGGCGCTCTCGCCCACCCCGCGGGGGTCGAAGGAGACGAGGTCGTAGCGGCGGTGCAGCGCGTCGTAGGTGTCGGCGAGGGAGGGCAGCGTCTGCACCCCGGAGGCGCCCGGGCCGCCGAAGTTGAACACCAGTGAGCCGATGCGGTGCGAGGCGTCCGTCGCCCTGCTGCGGATCAGTGCGAGCTCGATCTTCTCGCCGTCCGGCCGGGCGTGGTCCAGCGGCACCGGCAGCTTCGCGCACTCCCATGCCTTACCGGGCGCCTTGCCGCCGCCCTGGGCGGGCGTGGGGGCGGCGCAGCGCTGCCAGTGCAGGGCGGGGGAGGCGGCGGACGTGGCGTTCTTGCCGTCGCCGCCGTTGCCGGGGCTCCCGTCGTCGCTGCCGCACGCGGTGGCGGTGAGGGCGATCGCGAGGGCCGCGGAGGCGAGGGCCGCCGCCCTGGGCCGTGGCCGTGGCCGCTGGATACTCATTCCACCGACTCTACGGAGGAATGGGCCATTCCCAACGCACTGGCCCCCGGCGTACGGTCGCCGTCGGAGGGAGCGCAGGGGCGCACGGACGACCGCGCGGCCGGGCCGGTGGCCGGTGCGGAGGCCGTTCCGGGAACGGGTGCCGTTCCGGGGACGGGGCCGGTGGCCCAGCCGGGGGCACGGGTGGCCGGCGCCGGTAAGCCGCTGTTGCCCGAGGGCGTGCCCCGGCACTGGTCGGGCTGCTCGTCGAGCGGCCTGGACTGCGTCTGCCACAGCGCCATCAGGGCGGCCAGCAGTGCCGCTATGGCGAGGGCACCGGTGAGCATCCTGGATTTGTCGTCCGGGGTGTGCTCCGTGTCCGGCTCCACCTCGGCCCCCTCCCCGGGCGTTCGTACGACCTGTGTTACCAGTCTTATGTGTTACCAGTCTTACCCGTGTGAAGTGCTATGGGTGCTATGAGCACACCTTCCCGGGTGCCGGAACAGTACCTTCCAGCAGGTATGCGTCAACCGTGCTCTTCACGCACGCATTGCCGCTGTCGTACGCCCCGTGCCCCTCTCCCCGGTACGTCATCTCGACTCCGACGCCCTGGCCCAGCTCCTGCGCCATCTTGTGCGCTCCCTCATAAGGAGTCGCCGGGTCACCGGTGTTGCCCACGACGAGGACTGGTGCGGCGCCCTTGGCGCTGACGTCCGGCGTCCGCCACTCGCCCTTGGCGGGCCAGCCGGTGCACTGCAGCAGGCTCCAGGCCATGAAGTCGCCGAAGACGGGACTGGTCCTGCGGAACTCGGCCGTCTTCTTCCGGACGTCCGCCACGGTGTAGCGCTGGGCGAAGTCGGCGCACGTGACGGCGTTGAGCGAGGCCTGCAGGGAGCTGTACTTGCCGTCCTGGCCGCGGCCGTTCATGGTGTCGCCGAGGGCCAGCAGGATCTTCCCGTCGCCGTTCTCCGCGTCCTCCACGCCCTCGGTCAGGTAGTCCCAGAAGTCCTTCGAGTACAGCGACTGCGCGATGCCGCCGGTGGCGAGGGACTGCGTGAGGTCGCGGCCCTCGCCGCCCGGGATCGGCTTCTTCTCCAGGCGATCGAGGAGGGCGGTGATCTGCTGCTCGGTCGGGCAGTTGTCGGACGTCTTCACGCAGGCCGTCATGTAGTTGCCGAGCGCCAGCTGGAAGCCGCCGGCCTGGGCGAGGGCGCTCTGCACGGGGTCGCTCGTCGGGTCGACGACGGCGTCGAGCACGGCGCGGCCGACGTTGCGGGGGAACAAGTGGGCGTAGACGCCGCCCAGTTCGGTGCCGTACGAGATGCCGAAGTAGTGCAGCTTCGCGTCGCCCAGCACCTGGCGCATCAGGTCCATGTCGCGGGCGGCGTTCGTCGTGCCGACGTACGGGAGGATCTTGCCGGAGTGCTTGCGGCAGCCGTCCGCGTAGGCCGCGATGCGGTCCTGGAGCTCCTTCTCCTGGTCCTGGGTGGTGGGGGTGGCGTCGGCCGCGTAGTACGCGTCGAGTTCCTTGTCGGACAGGCACGTGATCCCGTTGCTGCGGCCGACGCCGCGCGGGTCGAAGGACACCAGGTCGTAGCGGGTGCGCAGGGTGCTGTAGTCGTCCGCGAACGCCGGCAGCGTCGTGACGCCGGAGCCGCCGGGGCCGCCGAAGTTGAACACCAGCGAACCGATGCGGTGGGCCTGGTCGGTGGCCCGCGCCCGGATCATCGCGATGCCGATCGTGTCCTTGTCGGGGTGGGCGTAGTCCAGTGGGGCGCGCAGCGTCGCGCACTCCCAGTCGTTTCCCGGCGGGCGGCCGGCCGCGTTGCTGTCCTCGGCGCGGCTGGGGGCCGGGCACTTCTTCCAGTCGAGCTTCTGGGTGGAGAAGGGGGTCGGGGCTGCGCCCGGGCCCGAGGACGGTGCTTGTGCGGTGGCCGCGTCGGCGGCCGGGCGTCCGGCGCCGGTGCAACCCGTCGCCGTGGCCGCGGTGAGGAGCAGGAGCGCGGCTGCGGGGAGGGCTGCCGCCCGTGCGGATCTGGACACGGGGTCCATCCTGGGCGCGGGGGTGGGGGTGCGCCCGTGGGGTGGGGCGTACGGGTTACGTGGCGATGAACCGTACTTCTGTGGCCTTGACGGTGATCCAGACGTCCTGGCCCTCCTTGAGGGCCAGATCGGCCAACGCCGCCGGGGTGACCTCGGCGATCACTTGTGTGTGCCCTTCGACGAGCACGAGGACGCGGACGCGACTGCCGTGGGGCGCCAGCTCGCGGATCGTGCCCTGCCGGACGTTGCGGGGCGAGCCCGGGGACGGATGGGTCGTGTGCACGGCCACGGCGGCCGCACCGACCAGGGCGATGCCGGTCGTCCCCGGTGGGGGCGGGTCGGCGGGGGTGAGGGTGCCGCCGTCGCGGAGGTGCAGGGTGCCGTCGGCCGCCGCCGTGGCGTGCCACGCGTTGTGCCCCAGCATGCGGGCCGTCCAGGGGGAGCGGGGGCGGCGGGTCAGCTCGGCGGGGGGTGCGTACTGCGTCGTACGGCCGTCCTCCAGGACGAGGACGTGGTCGGCGAGGGAGACGGCCTCGACGGGGTCGTGCGTGACGATCAGGCACACGCCGGGGAAGTCGGCGAGGTGCGTGCGCAGGGCGTGGCGCACGTGGGCGCGGGTCGTCTGGTCCAGGGCGGCCAACGGCTCGTCGAGCAGCAGGAGTCGGGGGCGGGCGGCGAGGGCGCGGGCGAGCGCCACGCGCTGGGCCTGGCCGCCGGAGAGGTGGGCGGGTCTGCGGTGGGCCAGCTCGCCGACGGCCAGGCGGTCCAGCCAGTCCTGGGCCTCGGCGAGGGCTTCGTGTTTCGGTACGCCCTGGGCACGCAGGCCGTACGCCGTGTTGGCGAGGGCGGTCAGGTGCGGGAAGAGGGCGCCGTCCTGGGGGACCCAGGAGATGCGGCGGCGGTGGGGCGGGGTGGTCGAGCCGTCCGTGGCGCGGGTGGTGAGGCCGAGGAGGGCGCGCAGGAGCGTCGTCTTGCCGGCGCCGTTGGGGCCGACCACGGCGATGGTCGTGCCGGCGGGGGCGTCGAGGGTGGCGTGGACGGCGCCGGTGACGGTGGTGCGCAGCGGGTGCGGGTGCGGGTGCGCGTGCGGGTGCGGGTGCGCGTGCGGGGTGGGTCGGGGGCGGGTGCAGCCAGTTGCCGCGGAGGGACAGCAGGACCGCCGTTGCCGTGGCCAGGAGGAGGAGGGAGAGGGCTGTTGCCCCTTCGGGGTCGTCCTGGAGGAGCAAGTAGACCTGGAGGGGGAGGGTTTGCGTCGTGCCCGGGAGGTTGCCCGCGAACGTGATCGTCGCGCCGAACTCGCCCAGTGCCCTGGCCCAGCACAGGGCCGCGCCCGCCAGGAGGCCCGGGGCGATGAGGGGGAGGGTGACGGTGCGGAAGGTGCGCAGCGGTGACGAGCCGAGGGTCGTGGCTGTTTCCTCGTAGCGGGGGTGCAGGGATTTCAGGGCCCCTTCGATGCTGATCACCAGGAACGGCATCGAGACGAAGGTGGAGGCCACTACTGCGGCTGGGGTTGAGAACGGGAGGGTGATGCCCAATTGCGCGAGGACGCCGCCCAGGACGCCGTTTCTGCCGTAGCCCTGGAGCAGGGCCACGCCCGCCACCGTGGGGGGCAGGACCATGGGCAGCATCACCAGGGAGCGGATCAGCGCCTTGCCGCGGAACGTTCCCCTGGCCAGCACCCATGCCAGGGGAACGCCGAGCACGAGGGAGAGTGCCAGCGCCGCGAGGGACACCTTCAGGCTCAGCGTCAGTGCCTGGGTGACCGGTTCGCTCGTCAGGCGGGACGGCAGTGTGCTCCACGGCGTACGGGCCAGGATGCCCGCCAGGGGGACGAGGAGGAACACCACCGCGACGGCGGCGGGCAGGGCGAGGGCCAGGGGAGTGCGGGCCCTCATGGTTGCTGGAAGCCTGCCTTGCGCAGGAGTTGCTGGGCCTCGTCGGACGTCAGCCACTTGACGAAGTCGTCGGCTTGCTTGGTGTGCTCTGATTTTTTGAGGGTTGCGGCCGGGTAGAGCGCCACTGCGTTCTGGGATGCGGGGATCTCGACCGTGGTGGTTTTTGTTGCTTTTGCGTCCGTCTCGTAGACGATGCCCGCGTCGGCCTCCTTCATGGAGACCTTGCTCAGGACCGCACGGACATTGGCCTCCTGCGACACCGGCTCGACCGTGATGTGCTGGCTGTCGAGGATCTTCTTGCTGTAGCGGCCCGCGGGGACCTCCGGGGCCGCCAGGACCACCTTGAGGTCCGGGCGGGCGAGGTCCGCGAGGGTGTGGATGTTCTTGGGGTTGCCCGGGGTGGTGACGATCGTCAGCTTGTTCCTGGCGATGGTGACCGGCGTGGTGGTGCTGCCCTTCAGCCCGTCCATCGTCTTGGTGTCGGCCGTCACCAGGGCGTCGGCCGGGACGCCCTGGCGTACCTGGGCGGCCAGCTCCTGGGAGCCGGCGAAGGAGAACGTGAGCTTGGTGCCGGGGTGCGACTTTTCGTAGGCGGCCTGGGCCTGCTTGAAGACGTCCGTCAGGGATGCCGCTGCCAGCACCGTGACGGTGGTTTCTTTTTCTCCCGTGCTGCTGCAGGCAGCCGTCAGCGAGACGAGCAGGGCTGCGGCCAGGGCCGTCCGGGTGCGGTTCATCAGGTCTCCGTCAGGCGCGATCGATGTGCACGTTGGTGGCCTTCACCCGGGCCACCGCTTCCATGCCCACCTCGAGCCCCAGCTCCTCGACGGCCTCGCGGGTCAGCAGCGAGACCAGGCGGTGCGGGCCCGCCTGGATCTCCACCTGCGCGGCCACGTCGCCGAGCTTGACGGCGGTGATGATGCCCGGGAAGGCGTTGCGGGCCGTGGTGTACGCCGGCTCGTCCTCCGTGGCGGTGAGGGTGACCGAGAACGCCGCCAGGTCCTTGCCGGAGATGTGGCGTTTGCCTGTTTCGTCGCGCGTGGTGGGGAGGCGGCCGGCGTCGGCCCAGCGACGGACGGTGTCGGGGCTGACGCTGAGCAGGCGGGCCGCCTGCCCGATGGTGTACGACCGCATGTGCGGCACGTTAGGTGGTGCAGGCTCGCAGGTGCAAGCCTAGATGGCCGATTTACGGGTCAGGTGCGTGAAGGAGGCCCAGCCCGGCAGGACCGGCAGCCACAGGGTCATCAGGCGGAAGAGGAGGACGGCGGGCGTTGCCTGCTCGGCCGGCAGGCCGGCGAAGGTGAGCGCACCGGTGAGGGCGAACTCGACCGCGCCGACGCCGCCGGGGGTGGGGGCCGCCGAGCCCAGGGCGTTGGCGGTCAGGAAGACCACGGCGATGCTCGCGTAGCTCAGCTCGCCGCCGAAGGCCCGGATCGAGGCGTCCAGGCACATGACGTTGGCGGCGGTCAGCAGCAGCATGCCGCCGATGCCCACGCAGAGCTTCTGCGGGCGCTGCAGGACGTCGAGCATGCGCGGGACGACGCCGGCGAACAGCGAGCGCACCCGGGTCGAGACGAACTTGCGCAGCACCGGGATCGCCGCCACGACCAGGACCAGGACGGCGGCGGTCAGCAGGCCGCCGATCACCGTGCGGGAGGGGCCGAGGGAGTCGCTGCGTTCGGTGCCGGTGATGTAGCCGAAGGACAGCAGCAGCATGATGTGGCAGGCCAGGCCGAACAGCTGGGAGGCGCCGACGCTGGCGACCGCCAGGCCCGGGCGGATGCCCGCGCGCTGCAGGAAGCGGGTGTTCAGGGCCACGCCGCCGACCGCGGCCGGGGCGACGACCTTGACGAACGAGCCGGCGACCTGGGCCAGCACGGTGCGGCCGAAGGTCACCTTCTCCGGCACGAAGCCCAGCAGGCTCATGGCGGCGGCCACGTAGGTCAGTGCCTGGAAGGCCACGGCGACCGCGACCCAGCCCCAGTTGGCCTTGTCGACCAGATCGCCGAACTTGACGTGGGTGAGCTGCGAGAGCAGGAAGTACGCGGCGATCGCGCCCGCCACGAAGCTGATCAGCGTGCGGGGCTTGATGCGCTCCAGGCGTACCGGCTCTATGGGGGCCTGGGGGCGGACGAGGAGCACCTGGCGGCGGATCTGCGCCAGCAGGTCCTCCTCGCGGGCCTCCTCCAGCGCCTCTTCGAGGGCCTTCTTCTCGGCGTGGCGCTCGGCCTTGAGGGCCTTGCGGCTCTCCGGCTCGCGGGCCTCCTTCGCCGCCTGCAGGACGCGTTCGCGCTCGCGCTCGGAGCGCTCGCGGGCCAGCTGGCGCAGCGTGGCGCGGCTGATGCGGGTGAGGGCCAGGGGCTGCAGCAGCGGCAGGCTGTCGGCGATGGCGTCGGGGCCCAGGACCGCCACTCCGGTGGCGACCGCCCGTTCGGCGCCCACGCGCAGGCCGAGGGTGACCAGGAGCTGGGCGACGTCCATGCGCAGCACGAGGTCGCCGGCGGCGATCTCGCCGGAGCGCAGGTCGGTCAGGACGACATTGCCGGAACGATCCACCAGGAGGGCGTCGCCGTCCAGCCTGCGGTGCGCGATGCGGCGCGACTGCAGGGACCGCAGCTGGCGCCAGGCGGAAGTGAGCAGCTCGTCGGTGATCTCGTCGTCCTGCACGGTGTCCAGGGGACGGCCGCCGATGTGCTCGTAGACGAGCATCACCGCGTCCGGGCCGAGCTCGGAGGTGGCGATCAGCTTGGGGGCGTTGGCGCCGGCCGCGATGGCGGCGTAGGCGAGCAGCGCCTCCTGTTCGAGGGCCTGGCGCAGGGACAGCAGGCTGCGCCGCTGGATCGTCTCGCGCAGCGCGAGGCGCTGCCAGACGCGGTAGAAGAAGCCCTGGGCCTGCTGCTCGCGGTCGACGACGGTGACGTCGAGGGGCGGGCCGTCCTCCAGGGTGACGATGTAGCGGCGGCCGCGGTCGGGGTGGGCCTCGTCCGCGGCGGTGTCCTCCGCGCGCAGGGCGCTCTCCGGCCGGAAGCCGACGCGCCGCAGCCCGGCCAGCAGGTGCCGGCCGGTGGGGCGGACGTTGGGGGAGCCGACGGCGTACAGGGTGCCGTACGCCACCGTCCAGCCGATCAGGACGGTGACGGCGATGGAGAACGGCGTGGTGTAGCCGTTGACCAGCACCGCGAAGGAGTCGAGCAGCAGGACGGCCCACATGGCCACCCGCCAGCGGGGCCGGCGGGACATGCCGACGGCGGTCATGTAGGCGATCACGGGCGCCAGGTAGCCGTGCACCGGGTCGGTCACGCCGCCGCTGGGCGCGCGCTGGGTGAGCGCGTCACGGATCGAGGCCGGGGCCGCCTCGGCCACCCACAGGGCGGTGGCCAGCGACACCCCGTGCGCGAGCACCGCGGCCAGCACGCCGTCGGCGATGCGCAGGCCGTCGCGTTTGACCAGGCGCTCAACGGCGAAGGCCACCGGGACGATGAAGACCGCGATGTTCGCCGTCAGGCCCGCGAAGTTCGCCAGCAGCTCGGGCACCGTGCCCGTGCTCTGCCGGATGTCCTGCGCCACTCCCTGGGTGGTCGAGTGGGCGAAGGCCGCGAGGGCGAGCACCAGGGCGATCCCGAGGATGCCCAGGAACAGCCGCACCAGGTCCGCGGGACGGTGGACCCGGGCCGGCAGCAGCGGCTCGTCGCCGGAGACCTTGTCGATGCGGCCCTCCCCCTCCTTGTCGCAGTCCTTCTCCCAGGACAGCACTCGACGGGCGCGCGCCCCGTCATGAGGCTGCGCGCCCTGCTCGTCGTCCGTCTCGTCTTGGTCTCGTATCACCAGTCACCGCCCGGAAGATGGTGGCACGACCCGGCCGGGCAAGGGGGTATCAGGGTGCATTTCGGGGGCGCGGACTGGAGATCGTACGCCCTGTAGTGCGACGGCGCACTCTGAGTGATCTTGCCGAGGGCCGCTTCCGGCCCCGGCCGGCACTGTCGGCGGCCTGCGGCAGTATGGACCGGATGAGCGAGCTTCCGGAGTACGCCGAGCGGGTCCTGTCGCTCGCCGAGCGCATCCCGCCCGGCAAGGTGATGACCTACGGCGACGTCGCGGAATGGCTCGGCGACGGCGGGCCCCGGCAGGTCGGCCGCGTCATGGCCCTCTACGGCGGCGCCGTGCCCTGGTGGCGCGTCGTGCGCGCGGACGGCCGGCTGCTGCCCGGCCACGAACGGCGGGCCCTGGAGCACTACCGCGCCGAGGGCACCCCGCTGCGCGAGGGCGACACCCCGCGCCTGGCCATGGCCACGGCCCGCTGGGACGGTGTGACGCACGCCACGTGACCCGGGCCACGGCCGCGGTGTTTCCCCAGTAACCCGAAGGGATGAGCCCCCGGCCGCCGGACGGCACCCCCCGGGACGCCCTGCGTCCCGGGCGGCTCCTGGCGTAGCGTCGGTGACCGCCCCGCGCACCGGGCCCCTCCCGACACACCAGACCCACCAGGACCGGCACCACACGTGAGCTCCTCCACCTCGTCGCCCCAGCCCGCCCCGGGCGCGTACCGCCTGGTGCGCACCCGGCCGGGCCCCGCGGCCCCCCTTGAGCCGGACGCGGCCCAGCGCGCGGTGGTCGACCACGAGCGGGGCCCCCTGCTGGTCCTCGCCGGACCCGGCACCGGCAAGACCACCACCCTCGTCGAGGCCGTCGCGCAGCGGGTGCGGCGCGGCACCGACCCCGAGCGGATCCTCGTCCTCACCTTCAGCCGCAAGGCCGCCGTCGATGTGCGCGACCGCATCGCCGCCCGCCTCGGCGGCACCCTCGGCCCCCAGGCCACCACCTTCCACTCCTACTGCTACGCCCTCGTGCGCGCCCACCAGGACGCCGAGGCGTTCGCCGAACCCCTGCGCCTGCTGTCCGGCCCCGAACAGGACGTCATGGTCCGCGAGCTGCTGGAGGGCGAACTCGCCCTCGGCCGCGAGGGCCGCGGCCGCGTGCGCTGGCCCGACGAACTGCGCGCCTGCCTGACCACCCGCGGCTTCGCCGACGAAATGCGCGCCGTCCTCGCCCGCACCCGCGAGCTCGGCCTCGGCCCCGGCGACCTCGGCGCCTTCGCCCACCGCAGCGGCCGCCCCGACTGGCGCGCCGCCGCCGCCTTCCTCGCCGAGTACCTCGACGTCCTCGACGCCCGCGGCGTCCTCGACTACGCCGAGCTCGTCCACCGGGCCGTCCTCCTCGCCGAACGCGACGACGTCGCCGCCGACCTCGCCCGCCGCTACGACGCCGTCTTCGTCGACGAGTACCAGGACACCGACGCCGCCCAGAACCGCCTCCTGCACGCCCTCGCCGGCGGCGGCCGCACCCTGATCGCCCTCGGCGACCCCGACCAGTCCATCTACGCCTTCCGCGGCGCCGACGTCGGCGGCATCCTCGACTTCCCGCACGCCTTCCCCACCGCCGACGGCACCCCCGCACCCGTGGCCGTCCTCACCACCTGCCGCCGCTCCGCCGCGAACCTCCTCCAGGCCACCCGGCTGCTCACCCGCCGCATGCCGCTGACCCGCCTGCCCGCCGACGCCGTACGCGCCCACCGCGACCTGACCGCCGTCCACGACGGCGGCCGCGTGGAGACGTACACCTACCCGACGGCCGGCGCCGAGACCGACAACATCGCCGACATCCTGCGCCGCGCCCACCTGGAGGAGGGCGTCCCCTGGCAGGACATGGCCGTCCTCGTCCGCGCCGGCACCCGCTCGATCCCCACCCTCCGCCGCACCCTGACCGCGGCAGGCGTCCCGGTGGAGGTCGACGGCGACGACATCCCCCTCCGCCACGAACCGGCAGTGGCCCCCCTGCTCACGGCCCTCCGCGTGGCCGCGGAAGCGGCCCTGCGGGAGGCGACGGGAGCCGCGGAGGCCTCCGCCCAGGAGGCCGCACCCGAGAACGCCCCCGCGCCGGAGGCGCCGGAGGCATTGGCGGCCGAGACGGCCATCGGGTTGCTGACGTCGCCCCTCGGGGGCATGGACGCCGCCGATCTGCGGCGGCTCGGGCGGGCCCTGCGGGAGGAGGAGCGTGCTGCGGGGGAGGTTGCCCCGCGGCCCTCGGACGAGCTCATTGCCCGGGCGCTCGCCGAGCCCGAGCGCCTCGTCGCGCACGACCCGGCGTACGCGCGCGCCGCGCAGCGCCTGGGTGGGCTCTTGCGGGAGGCGTGCGCGATCCTGGTGCGCGGCGGTACCGCCGAGGACGCCCTGTGGGCGCTGTGGGACGGCACCCCGTGGCCCTCGCGTCTGCAGCGGGCGGCGCACCGCGGCGGTCCTGCCGGCCGCAACGCCGACCGTGATCTCGACGCGGTCTGCGCCCTGTTCGAGACGGCCGCCCGCGCCGAGGAGCGCACCGGCGGTCTCGGTGCCCTCGGCTTCCTCGACGAGGTCGAGGCCCAGGACATCGCTGCCGACACCCTCACGCGCCGCCCGGTGCGCCCGGACGCCGTACGTCTGATGACCGCGCACCGCTCCAAGGGCCTGCAGTGGCGGCTGGTCGTCGTCGCCGGCGTGCAGGAGGGCCTGTGGCCGGACCTGCGCCGGCGCGGTTCCCTGCTGGAGGCCGACCGCATCGGGCGGGACGGGCTCGCCGAGCCGCTGCCCGCGGGCGCCCTGCTCGCGGAGGAGCGCCGCCTGTTCTACGTGGCGGCCACCCGTGCCCGCGAGCGGCTGGTCGTCACCGCCGTGCAGGCCGCCGCGGAGGACGGCGATCAGCCGTCGCGGTTCCTGGCCGAGCTCGGTGTGGAGCCCGTGGCCATAGCCCATCGTCCGCGCCGGCCCCTGGCCGTGGCCGCGCTGGTGGCCGAGTTGCGCGCGACGACCGTGGATCCGGCGGTCACCCCGGCGCTGCGCGCCGCCGCGGCCCGGCGGCTGGCCGCCCTGGCCGCGCTGCGGGACGAGGACGGCCAGCCCCTCGTACCCGCCGCCCACCCCTACCGCTGGTGGGGGTTGCACGAGACGACGCACAACGAGACCCCGCTGCGCGATCCCGAGCGGCCGGTGGCCCTGTCGCCGTCGGCCGTCGGCCAGCTGACCGGCACGGGCTGTTCGCTGCAGTGGTTCCTGGGCCGCGAGGTCAAGGCGGACGCCCCGGCCACGGCGGCGCAGGGCTTCGGCAACGTCGTCCACGTCCTGGCCGACGAGGTCGCCTCCGGCCGTACGCCCGCGGACCTCGCCGTGCTGATGGAGCGCCTCGACGGCGTGTGGGACGCCCTCGCCTTCGACGCGCCGTGGAAGTCGCAGCAGGAGAAGGAGACGGCCCGCGCCGCCCTGGAGCGGTTCCTGCGCTGGCACGTGATGGAACGCGGCCGGTACCCGGTCGCCACCGAGCACCCCTTCGACGTGACCCTCAAGGCCGAGCAGTACCTCGTGCGGGTGCGCGGCTCCATGGACCGCGTCGAACGCGACGACCACGGCCGCGCCTACGTCGTCGACTTCAAGACCGGCAAGAACGCGCCGACCGCCAAGGACGTCGCCGTCCACCCCCAGCTCGCCGTCTACCAGCGGGCCGTCGCCGAGGGCGCGGTGGACGACGTCTTCGGCGGCCGCCGCCCGGAGCCGGGCGGCGCCGAACTCGTCCACCTGCGCCAGGGTGCGGCCAAGAAGGAGGGCGGCGACGCCCTGCCCAAGGTGCAGGCCCAGGACGCCCCGGACGGCGAGTGGATCGGCTCCCTCCTCGCGGAGGCCGCCGGCCGCGTCCTCGAGGAACGCTTCACCCCCCGCCCCGGCCAGCACTGCACGCACTGCACCTTCCGTGCCTCGTGCAGCGCCCGGCCCGAAGGCCGCCACGTCGTTGAGTAAGAGTGATGTCAGTGGCCCCCGGTAGCGTTCCCGGCGTGACCCCGCGCCTGACCGATCCCGAGGAGCTCAAGGAGCTCCTCGGCATTCCGTTCACCCCGGAGCAGACGGCCTGCATCACCGCGCCGCTCGCCCCGCAGGTGATCGTCGCCGGCGCGGGCTCGGGCAAGACCACCGTCATGGCGGCCCGTGTCGTGTGGCTCGTGGGCACCGGGCAGGTGGCTCCCGAGCAGGTGCTCGGCCTGACCTTCACCAACAAGGCCGCGGGCGAGCTGTCGGAGCGCGTCCGCAAGGCCCTGGCCGCGGTCGGCACCGTGGCGGAGGAGGCCGACGGCGAGCCGCGCATCTCGACGTACCACGCGTTCGCGGGGCAGCTGCTGAAGGAGCACGGCCTGCGCATCGGCCTGGAACCCAGCGCCCGGCTCCTCGCGGACGCCACCCGCTTCCAGCTGGCCGCCCGCGTGCTGCGCTCCTCGCCGGGCCCCCACCCGGCCCTGACGCGTTCGTTCGCCGACCTGGTCGCCGACCTCCTCGCGCTCGACGGCGAGCTGGCGGAGCACCTGGTCGACCCGGCCCGCCTGCGCGCGTTCGACGAGGGCCTGCTGCAGGAGCTCGACGGGGTGCGGCTGACCAACGCCGACCTGCGCAAGGTCCCCGAGACCGCCCGTGCCCGCCGGGAGCTCCTCGGCCTCGTCGAGGCGTACCGCCGCGAGAAGCGCTCCCGCGATCTGCTCGACTTCGGCGACCAGATCGCGCTGGCCGCCGAGCTCGCCGGCACCCGGCCGGAGGTCGGCCGCATCCTGCGCGAGAGTTACGCCGTCGTCCTCCTCGACGAGTACCAGGACACCTCCGTCGCCCAGCGCCTGCTGCTGGCCGGCCTGTTCGGTGCCGGCAGCGGCCACGCCGTCACCGCCGTCGGCGACCCCTGCCAGGCCATCTACGGCTGGCGCGGCGCCTCCGTCGCCAACCTCGACGACTTCCCCCGCCACTTCCCGCACGCCGACGGCACCCCCGCCCGCCGCCGGGCCCTCAGCGAGAACCGGCGCAGCGGCGGCCGCCTCCTGGACCTCGCCAACGGCCTGGCCGCGCCGCTGCGCGCCCGTCACGAGGGCGTGGAGGCCCTGCGCCCGGCGCCCGGCGCCGAGCGCGACGGCGTCGTGCGCTGTGCCCTGCTGCCCACGCACGCCGAGGAGCTCGACTGGCTGGCCGACTCCCTCGCCCACCTGGTGCGCACCGGCACCCCGCCCGGGCAGATCGCCGTCCTGTGCCGCACCGCCACCGACTTCGCCGGCATCCAGGCCGCCCTTGTCGAGCGCGACGTCCCCGTCGAGGTCGTCGGCCTGTCCGGGCTGCTGCACCTGCCCGAGATCGCCGACCTGGTCGCCGTGTGCGAGGTCCTGGACGACCCCACCGCCAACGCCGCCCTCGTCCGCCTCCTGACCGGCCCCCGCTGGCGCATCGGCCCCCGCGACCTCGCCCTGCTCGGCCGCCGCGCCCGCACCCTCGTCCCGTACGCGGGCACCGGCACCGACCCCGGGCGCCGGCTGGCCGAGGCCGTCGAGGGCACCGACCCCACCGAGACCGTCTCGCTGGCCGACGCCCTCGACACCTTCCTGACCACCGCCCCCGACGACGGCCTGCCCTTCTCCAAGGAGGCCGCCGTCCGCTTCGCCCGGCTGGCGGCCGAGCTGCGCGACCTGCGCCGCAGCCTCGCCGACCCGCTCATGGACGTCCTGCACCGCGTCCTGGCGACCACCGGTCTGGAGGTCGAGCTCTCCGCCTCCCCGCACGCCCTGGCCGCCCGCCGCCGCGAGACCCTCACCCGCTTCCTGGACGTGGCCGCCGGCTTCGCCGCCCTCGACGGGGAGGCGACGCTGCCCGCCTTCCTGGGGTTCCTGCGCACCGCCGCCCAGTACGACAAGGGCCTCGACGGGTCCCTGCCCGGCGGCGAGGACACCGTCAAGATCCTCACTGCGCACAAGTCCAAGGGCCTGGAGTGGGACGTCGTCGCCGTGCCGGGCCTGGTCGCGAAGAGCTTCCCGAGCGAGCAGGGCCGCGAGGCATGGACGGCCCAGCCCAAGGTGCTGCCGCACCCCCTGCGCGGCGACGCCGCCACCCTCCCGGAGCTGACCGGCTGGGACGCCAAGGGCATGACCGCGTTCAAGGCGGCGATGAAGGAGCACCAGCACACCGAGGAGCTCCGCCTCGGGTACGTCACCTTCACCCGCCCCCGCTCCCTCCTGCTGGCCTCGGGCCACTGGTGGGGCCCCAGCCAGCGCCGGCCCCGCGGCCCGTCCGTCTTCCTGGAGGCCCTGCGCGAGCACTGCGAGGCGGGCCACGGCGAGATCGAGGCGTGGGCCCCGGCCCCGGAGGAGGGCGAGGAGAACCCCGCCCTGGCCGAGGACGAACGCGAGCACTCCTGGCCCCTGCCGCTGGACGCGGCCTCCCTCGCCCGCCGCCGCGCGGCCGCCCGCGCGGTCCTGGACCACCTCGCCGACGCCAACGCCGACGCCGCCGACGGCGACAGCGCGGCGCGAGAAGCGGAGGAGGACGAGCTGCTTCCCGAGGAGGCCCGCACCGTCGCCTCCTGGGACCGCGACCTCGACGCCCTCGTCGGCGAGCTGCGCCGCGCCCGCGCCACCGTCCGCGAGGTCGAGCTGCCGGCCGCGCTGACCGCCTCCCAGGTCGTGCGCCTGGCCGCCGACCCCGACGGTTTCGCCCGCGACCTGGCCCGCCCGATGCCCCGGCGCCCGCAGCCCGCGGCCCGCCGCGGCACCCGCTTCCACGCCTGGGTCGAGTCCCGCTTCGAGGCGCTGCCGCTGCCCCTGCTCGGCCCCGACGAGCTGCCCGGCGGCGAGGACGACGATCCCCGCATCGCCGACGAGCGCGACCTGGCCGAGCTGAAGGAGGCCTTCCGCCGCACGCCGTACGCCCACCGCACGCCCTACCGCGTGGAGGCGCCCGTCCAGATCACCCTCGCCGGCCGGGCGATCCGCGGCCGCATCGACGCCGTCTACCGCACCCCCGCCCCGGACGGCGGCCACCACTACGAGATCGTCGACTGGAAGACGAGCCGCGACGGCGACGCCGACCCCCTCCAGCTCGCCGTCTACCGCGTGGCCTGGGCCGAGCAGCACGGCATACCGCTGGAATCCGTCAGTGCCGCCTTCGTCCACGTACGCGACGGCCTGACCGTCCACCCGCCGGGCCTGCCCGACCGCGCCGGCCTGGAAAAGATCATCCTGGGGGAGGAAGTGTGAGGAAACCCGCTCCGAGCCGGTCCGCGGCTGCCGATAGGCTCGATGCATGAGCAACACCCCGGACACCGTCGTCCGCGCGTACCTCGCCGAGCACCGCGCCGCCTTCCTCCAGGACCTGGCCGAGTGGCTGCGCATTCCCTCCGTCTCGGCCGACCCGGCCCATGCCCCGGACGTACGCCGCAGCGCGCAGTGGCTCGCGGACAAGCTCACGGAGACCGGCTTCCCCGTCGCCGAGGTGTGGGAGACGGGCACGCAGGAGGCCCCCGGCGCCCCCGCCGTCTACGCGGAGTGGCCCTGCGGCGACGCCGCCGCGCCCACCGTCCTGGTCTACGGGCACCACGACGTCCAGCCCGCCGCCCGCGAGGACGGCTGGCACACCGACCCCTTCGAGCCCACCACCGTCGGCAACCGCCTCTACGCCCGCGGCGCCGCCGACGACAAGGGCCAGGTCTTCTTCCACGCCCTGGGCGTACGGGCCCACCTGGCCGCCACCGGCCGCACCGCGCCCGCCGTCAACCTCAAGCTGCTGATCGAGGGCGAGGAGGAGTCCGGCTCCCCGAACTTCCCCGCGCTCCTGCACGCCCACCGCGACCGCCTCGCCTGCGACGTGGTGATCGTCTCGGACACCGGCATGTGGTCCGAGGACACCCCGACCGTCTGCACGGGCATGCGCGGCCTGGCCGAGTGCCAGATCGACCTGTACGGCCCCGACCAGGACATCCACTCCGGCTCCTTCGGCGGCGCGGTGCCCAACCCCGCCACCGAGGCCGCGCGCCTGGCCGCCGCCCTGCACGACGAGGACCGCCGCGTCACCCTCCCGGGCTTCTACGACGGCATCGTCGAGCTCACCGACCGCGAGCGCGAGCTGATCGCCGAGCTGCCCTTCGACGAGAAGCGCTGGCTGGGCGCCGCCCACTCGCACGGCACCCTCGGCGAGAGCGGCTACAGCACCCTCGAACGCATCTGGGCCCGCCCCACCGCCGAGGTCAACGGCATCGGCGGCGGCTACCAGGGCCCCGGCGGCAAGACCATCGTCCCGTCGAGCGCCCAGCTGAAGCTGTCCTTCCGGCTCGTCGCCGGCCAGGACGCCGAGCGCATCCAGGACACCCTGCGCCAGTGGGTGGCCGACCGGCTCCCCGCGGGCATCCGGCACGAGATCACCTTCACCGGCTCCACCCGCCCGTGCCTGACGCCCCTGGACCACCCGGCCCTGACCTCGCTCGCCCGCGCCATGGGCCGCGCCTTCGGGCAGGAGATCCGCTTCACGCGCGAGGGCGGCTCCGGCCCCGCCGCCGACCTGCAGGACGTCCTGGGCGCACCGGTGCTGTTCCTCGGCATCTCGGTGCCCTCCGACGGCTGGCACGCCCCGAACGAGAAGGTCGAGCTGGACCTGCTCCTGAAGGGCGCCGAGAGCGCCGCCCACCTGTGGGCCGACCTCGCCGCCACCTACGCCGGCGGGCCGGCCGCCCGCGCCTAGCCGCGGACGCCGCCCTGCGCACCGCACACCACCGGCGCCGGCCCGGCCACCGGCCCGTACCGCGGCACCAGCCGCAGCAGCACGACCACCGTCAAGAGGGGGAGTTGGAAGCAGCCGTGACCATGACCGACTGGACCGATCTCACAAGCACCCGGCCCATCACGCTCAGCGGCGCGAGCGGCATCGACAGAGCCGCCCACCACCGGCTCGACGAGGCCTGGCTCTCCGCCGCCTGGAGCCACCCCACCACCCGGGTCTTCGTGGTCTCCGGCGGTCAGGCGCTCGTCGACGACACCCCCGACGGCCGCACCGAACTGGTCATGACGCCCGCCTTCGAGGCGCCCGTCACCGAGACCCACCGCTACTTCCTGGGCCAGGACGCCGACGGCGTCGCCTACTTCGCCGTCCAGAAGGACAGCCTGCCCGGGCGCATCGACCAGTCCGCGCGCCCCGCCGGGCTGCGCGAGGCCGGCCTGCTGCTCTCCCCCCGCGACGCAGGGCTGCTGGTGCACGCGGTGGCCCTGGAGAACTGGCAGCGCCTGCACCGCTTCTGCTCGCGCTGCGGCGAGCGCACCGTCATCGCCGCGGCCGGCCACGTCCGCCGCTGCCCGGCCTGCGGCGCCGAGCACTACCCGCGCACCGACCCCGCCGTGATCATGCTCGTGACCGACGAGAAGGACCGCGCCCTGCTCGGCCGGCAGATGCACTGGCCCGAGGGCCGCTTCTCGACCCTGGCGGGCTTCGTGGAGCCGGGGGAGTCCATCGAGCAGGCCGTGCGCCGCGAGGTGGCGGAGGAGGCCGGCGTGAGCGTCGGCGACGTCGAGTACGTCGCCAGCCAGCCCTGGCCCTTCCCCTCCAGCCTCATGCTGGGCTTCATGGCCCGCGCCACCTCCTGCGACATCCAGGTCGACGGCGAGGAGATCCACGAGGCGCGCTGGTTCTCGCGCGACGAGCTGCGGGCCGCGTTCGAGACCGGGGAGGTGCTGCCCCCCACCGGCATCTCGATCGCGGCCCGGCTGATCGAGCTCTGGTACGGCGAGCCCCTGCCGTAGACCCCTGCCGCAGAGCCTGCTCAGACCCCGCTGAGGCTGCCGATCTTGGCCTTGACCTGCGCGAGGGAGGGGTTGGTGAGCGTGGAGCCGTCGGCGAAGAGAACGGTGGGGACCGTCTGGTTCCCGCCGTTCGCCTTCTCGACGAACGCCGCCGAGTCGGCGTCGAGCTCGATGTTGACCTCGTTGTAGGCGATGCCCTCGCGCTCCATCTGGCTCTTCAGCCGGCGGCAGTAGCCGCACCAGGTGGTGCTGTACATCGTCACGGTGCTCGACATGCGACCCGCGCTCCTTCTGATCGGTGCTGCTCCGAGGGAGCAACCTGGTGTTTCCGGACGGTCAACGCCCACCGACGATGGCGCATTCCCGTCGCCCCGCCGCAGTGGCGCACAGCACGTCGTGACTTGTACGACCGCACGGCCACCCCTGTGGACAACATTCCCGCTCGCCCCGGTGGACCTGGCAGCATGGCGGGGTGACAGCAGCAACGCACTCTCCCCTCTTCTCCCAGGGCTTCCCCCAGGTGCCGGAGACGGCCGACGCGGTGCTCGACGGGCTCGACCCCGAGCAGCGCGAGGTGGCCACCGCCCTGAGCGGGCCGGTGTGCGTCCTCGCCGGTGCCGGCACCGGCAAGACCCGGGCCATCACCCACCGCATCGCCTACGGCGTGCGCTCGGGGATCCTGCAGCCCGCCAGTGTGCTCGCCGTCACCTTCACCAACCGGGCCGCCGGGGAGATGCGCGGCCGGCTGCGGCAGCTGGGCGCCGGCGGCGTCCAGGCCCGTACGTTCCACTCCGCCGCCCTGCGCCAGCTGCAGTACTTCTGGCCCAAGGCCGTCGGCGGGGAGATGCCCCGGCTGCTGGACCGCAAGGTCCAGGTGGTCGCCGAGGCCGCCGCCCGCTGCCGCATCCGCCTCGACCGCAACGAGCTGCGCGACGTCACCGCCGAGATCGAGTGGGCCAAGGTCACCCAGACCGTCCCCGAGGACTACCCGGCCGCCGCGGCCAAGGCAGGCCGCGAGGCGCCCCGCGACACCGCCGAGATCGCCCGCGTCTACGGCATGTACGAGCAGCTCAAGCGCGAGCGCGGCGTGATCGACTTCGAGGACGTGCTGCTGCTGACCGTCGGCGTCCTGCAGGACCGCCACGACATCGCCGAGACCGTGCGCCGGCAGTACCAGCACTTCGTCGTCGACGAGTACCAGGACGTCAGCCCCCTGCAGCAGCGGCTGCTGGAGCTGTGGCTGGGCGAGCGCGACACCCTGTGCGTGGTCGGCGACGCCAGCCAGACCATCTACTCCTTCACCGGCGCCACCCCCGACCACCTGCTGAACTTCCGCATCCGGCACCCCCACGCCACGGTGGTCAAGCTCGTCCGCGACTACCGCTCCACCCCCCAGGTCGTCCACCTCGCCAACGGGCTGCTCTCCCAGGCCCGCGGCCGGGCCGCCGAGCACCGCCTGGAGCTGGTCTCCCAGCGCGGCCCCGGCCCCGAGCCGGCCTACGTCGAGTACGCCGACGAGCCCGCCGAGGCCGAGGGCACCGCCCGCCGGGTGCGCGAGCTGATCGCCTCCGGCGTCCCCGCGAGCGAGATCGCCGTCCTGTACCGGATCAACGCCCAGTCCGAGGTCTACGAGCAGGCCCTGGCCGACGCCGGGGTGCCCTACCAGCTGCGCGGCGCCGAGCGGTTCTTCGAGCGGCCCGAGGTCCGCGAGGCCGGGCTGCTGCTGCGCGGCGCCGCCCGGGCCGGCGGCCACGGCGACGCCCAGCTCGCCGACGCCGAGGACCTGCCCGCGCAGGTACGGGCCGTGCTCGGCACCCGCGGCTGGACGCCCCAGGCCCCCGCCGGCTCCGGAGCCGTCCGCGACCGCTGGGAATCCCTGGCCGCCCTGGTGCGCCTCGCCGAGGACTTCGCCCGCGCCCGCCCCACCGCCACCCTCGCCGACCTGGTCGCCGAGCTGGACGAGCGGGCCGCCGCCCAGCACGCCCCCACCGTCGAGGGCGTCACCCTCGCCTCCCTGCACGCCGCCAAGGGCCTGGAGTGGGACGCCGTCTTCCTGGTGGGCCTCACCGAGGGCATGCTCCCCATCACCTACGCCAAGACGGACGAGCAGGTCGAGGAGGAGCGCCGCCTCCTCTATGTCGGCGTCACCCGCGCCCGGGTGCACCTGACCCTGTCCTGGGCACTGTCCCGGGCCCCCGGCGGGCGCCCCACCCGGCGCCCCACCCGCTTCCTGGCCGGGCTGCGGCCCGGCACCACCGCGGCCCGCGCCGGGCACGCCTGCGCACCCGCCGCCGGGCGGGGCGGCATCGAGCGCGGAGTGCGGCGCACGCGCGGTCACGCCCGCTGCCGGGTCTGCGGGCGGACGCTGACCGACGCCGGGGAGATCAAGCTGATGCGCTGCGAGGACTGCCCCTCGGAGCTGGACGAGGCGCTCTACGAGCGGCTGCGCGACTGGCGGGCCGAGCAGGCCCGGCTGCTGGGCCAGCCCGCGTTCTGCGTCTTCACCGACAAGACGCTGCTCGCGATTGCCGAGGCCGTTCCGGGAACCGAAGCGGAGCTGGCGTGCATCTCAGGTGTCGGAGGACGAAAGCTCGACCGGTTCGGGGCCGACGTCCTCGCCCTGTGCGCAGGCGCGGAGCCGCCTTCGGATGTGTCCCAGGACACCTCCGAAGAATCTCCGGAAAAATAGTTTGCGCCCGCGGAGGCAGTGCCCATAGCCTTCCGAGCAGGGAAACGACGGGTCCTTTACGGATCCGCCGGGTTCCTGCTGCACTCAACCGAAGACGACCGCTCGCAGCGGTCCCCGAGACGCCGAGAGGAGGCGGAGAAAATGATCAGCTTCAACAGCTTCGACAAAATGACCGATCGCCGTATCGGCTCCGCCATGCTCGGCTCCGGATTCGGTTCCTTCCAGGGCACCGGTGTGTCCGGTGCCGGTCGGATCGTCCTCATCGAAGAGCGACCGACCAAGGCGTCCGAGGTCATGGCAGCAGCACAGGCGCAGGCTCCGGCCTATGCCTTTGCGCCGGCGGCCAATGGCGCCGAGTCGGTCACCGTCCAGCAGCAGCACCTTCCCAAGACGTGGGCCTTCCGTGGGCTCGAACCCTGGAGAGATCCAGCCTGATCGGCGCGATCAGGTCGGCACCTTCCAGGGCCGCGGAACCCACACCGGGATCCGCGGCCCTTCGCTTTGCCCCCAAGCCGGGGGACACCACTCCGGCCACCCGCCGGAACAACAGACGAGGAATCACACACCGTGCAACTCAAGGCGCACACCCCGTCCGTAGCCACCGACTTGATCCCCCCGCCCGTCCCCACGGAGGACTCCTTGACCGCCCTGACCACCCTGACGGACCTCGACGAGGCCATCGAGAACCTCGGCGTGCCCGTCCCGTGCCGCAGCTACGACCCGGAGGTCTTCTTCGCCGAGTCGCCGGCCGACGTCGAGTACGCCAAGTCCCTGTGCCAGACCTGCCCGCTGCGCGCCGCCTGCCTCGCCGGCGCCAAGGACCGCCGCGAGCCCTGGGGCGTCTGGGGCGGCGAGCTGTTCGTCCAGGGTGTGGTCGTCGCCCGCAAGCGTCCCCGCGGCCGCCCGCGCAAGAACCCGGTCGCCGCATGATCACCGCAGGCACCATCGACCGCCCCTCGACGCACGACCCCAAGAAGCAGGACCCGACCATGCAGCGCCCGACCCCCGAGCCCTTCGTCTCCCACGAGACCGCCACCGAGCACCGCCAGAACAGGAACCACGCCATGCAACTCATCCCAGAAGCCCTGGCCAGGGCTCATGTGCACGACCGGCTGCGCGAGGCCGAGTCCCAACGCAGGGCCGTGCGCCTGGCCACCGCCCGGCGCATGCAGCGCCGTGCCGAGCGCGCCTCGCTGCGCGCCCGTCGCGCGCTGGCCATGGCCGTCATGCAGTGAGCGCCCGCGGGGCCGGTCCGAACGGACCGGCCCCGCGTCGCGTCGCGCCGCGTTGGGTGCGCCACCCGCACCCCGCCCGCTCGCGGGGCTATCGTCGGGGACGTGGCCTCCAAGACGCATGAACCCGTGCAGCTGGGCCCCGAGCCCGCCGAGCCGGTCACCTGTGCCCGCTGCGGAACGCCGGCCCCCGGTGGCACCCCGCCCCCCACCTGGACCTGCTCCGTGGAGAACGGCAGACGTCAGTACTTCTGCGACGCCTGCGCCCGGGCCAACATCCGGGCCATCGAGGGCCGCCTGGACTCCGCCTGGTGGTGAGGGCCCGGTTCAGGCGGAGGTGTCCCGGCTGTGGGCGCTCGGCGCGAAGCCGGGCACCCACGCCTCCATCTCCTCCCGGAGCCGGACCGTCGCGCCCAACTGGCAGAGCACCCCTATCGTGCTCATCGTCACCCGGTGGATCAGCAGATACGACGGGGGCAGGTTGAGCTGCCGCGCCAGCTGGTAGGCGGGGGAGCGCGGGTCGGCGATGCGGGCCGCCTGCGCGCGCAGCCAGTCACGCGTGAAGGTGAACTCGTCCACCTGGGCCGGCTCGATGATGGGCACCAGATAATCCAGCACCGCCTCCGGATCCAGCTCGATACCCGGCTTGACGAACCCCTCGGACCGCAGCAGCTCGTGCACCGCGGCGGCGTCGCCCTCCAGCGCCAGCCGCAGGGCCGTCCCGATCTCCACGGGCAGCCCGCGCGGCAGCCGGTCGACCGTGCCGAAGTCCAGCACGCCCAGCCGCCACTTCTCCGGCGGGCCGTCGGGGGAGCCCTCGGTCAGCAGCCGGAAGTTGCCCGGGTGCGGGTCCGCGTGCAGCAGGCCCGTGCGGGCCACGCCGGAGAACAGGAAGCGGGCCAGCAACTGACCGGCGCGGTCCCGCTGCTCCCGGGTGCCGTGCGCTATCACCTCGGACAGCGGCACCCCCTCCAGCCACTCGGTGACCAGCACCTGATCGCCGTGGTGCACCACATCGGGCACCGCCACGTCGGCATCGCCCGCGAACTCCCGGGCGTGCTCGCCCTGCGCCCGCGCCTCCAGCCCGTAGTCCAGCTCCTCCGAGACCCGGTCGCGCAGCTCGGTGATCAGCGGCTTGATGTCCATGCCCGGCACCAGCGGGCCCAGCAGCTTGGCGAATCTGCCCAGTTGGGTCAGGTCCGACAGCAGCGCCTCGCCCGCGCCCGGATACTGCACCTTCACCGCGACCTCGCGCCCGTCGTGCCAGACCGCCCGGTGCACCTGCCCGATGGAGGCCGCCGCGGCCGGCTTGTCCTCGAACTCCTCGAACAGATCCCGCCAGTCCTCGCCCAGCCGCTCCGCCAGGGCCGCGTGCACCGACGTCACCGGCAACGGCGGCGCCGCTTCCTGAAGCTTGGTCAGCGCGGCCCGGTAGGGCCCGGCGATCTGCTCCGGAAGGGCCGATTCGAAGACGGACAGCGCCTGACCGAGCTTCATGGCACCCCCCTTGAGCTGCCCGAGCGTCGCGAAGAGCTGCTCGGCCGTGCGCTGCTGCAGCTCCGCGGCGATCTTCTCCGCCGGCCGGCCGCCGATGCGCTTCCCCAGCCCGAGCGCCGTGCGCCCCGCGAACCCCAGCGGCAACGCGGCCAACTTGACGGTACGGGTGACCGCCTTGCGGGGTAGATCAGACATGCGCCCCTCCAACTAGCTGAACAGCCACGCCGCGGACGGCGGTTACCGGGACATTGTCCCGTGCGGGCCCGACGCGGCCCCGGCGTTCTCCGCAGGCGCGAAGTCCGCCGCTCCACACAGGCACCGCGGATGCGGCTCGACGGGCCGCGGATCCCAGGCGGGCCCCGGCAGCGCCAGCTCCAGCCGCACCCCCGCGCCCGCGACGGGCCCACCGTCGAGGAAGGCCAGCGCCCGCGCCACGGTCAGCCCCGCCACGACCGTGGCCAGTGCCATGTCGCAAGACGGTACCCCCGAGGAGCGCCCCGACCTCCACTGGGCGAGCATCCGGGGCCAGGCCGGATCCCGGTCGGCCCGGGCCAGCTCGACGCAGCCCGCGCAGGCCGACCGGCCCGGCAGCACCAGCGGCCCCACCACCCCGGTGGCCTCCAGCACCCCCGCGTACAGGTGCGGGGTGCCCAGGGCGACGAGGTCCTCCACGGCCGTAGGGTCGGGGGCGTAGGCCGCGAGCCCGTCGCGGGGGGCGATGATCACCAGGGCCGGCGCCTCCTCCGCCCCCTCCTCCGCCTCCCGGGCCCAGGAGGCCCCGCCCGCCCGCGCACGCGGCGGCGGCACCGGCACCGCCTGCTGCACCACGCGCCGGGCGGCGATGTCCCGCCGCTCGCCCGTGCGCTCGGGCCCCAGCCCGCCCGGCGCCACGTCCCACGGCTCGACCCGGCCCCCGTCCTGCACCTCGACGCGGCCCACCCCCGAGGCGGACAGCAGCGCCGCGACGGCCGCGCCCACCCTGCCCGCCCCGCGCACCCGCACCCGTCTGTCCTGGCGGGCCGCCAGCACCCGCAGCGCCGCCCCCGGCCCGGGGTGGAGCACCGACAGCGACGCCAGATCCGGGCGCAGCCGCTCCAGGCCACCGCCCCGGCTGCGCAGCGCGGCGGCCCCCGCGCCGCCGCCCCGCGGGTCGTCGATCAGCCCGGCCGCGGACAGCCGCGCCACCAGGTCGTCGGCGCGGCCCTCCGGCAGCCCCATGCCGCGGGCCTCCTCCCGCAGCAGCTCCAGCCCGCGCGTCCCGTCGAGCAGGCCCATGAAGCAGCCCGTCGCGGTGTCCACCGGCCCCACCACCACCGCGTGCGCGGGTGCCACCCCGAACTGCACCGTGTCCCGGTTGCGCCAGGCCCGGCGCAGCGCGGGCTTGAGCATTGGGTGCGGCCCGTGCGCCGCCACCTGCTGGGCCACCTGCTGGGCCGCTTGCTGGGCCACCTGCTGTGCCGGCTGTTGTGCCGCCTGCTGTTCCGCTTCGCGTTCGCGTTGCTGCATGCTCTCCCCCTCGTCCGGACCCCAGCATGCCGACGGCGGGGCCGGCCCGCCCGGAGTTGTCCACAGGGGAGGGGGATAGTCGTACAAGCCGTGCGCCCTGCGGGTGGTTCCCCGACAACCGACCCGGGGGCGGGACTTCCCGCGCCGCCAGCGGGTAACGTCGGGGCGTGCCCGTCGACCCCCTGAACAGTGCCGCGAGGCCGCCGCGCAGTGCCCCGAGCCCGCTCACGCGGGCGGCGGCACACACCGGTCCGGTCGAGGTCCGACGGAGCGCACGCCGCCGCAGGACGGTCTCCGCCTACCGCGAGGGCGACCGCACCATCGTCCTCATCCCCGCCCGCATGTCGGAGGCGGAGGAGCGGCGCTGGGTCTCGGTGATGCTGGACAAGCTCGCCGCGCAGGAGAGCCGGCGGATGCTGGGCGACGGCGAGCTGCCCGAGCGCGCCCGGCGCCTGTCCGAGCAGTACCTGGACGGGCGCGCGCGGCCGGCGAGCGTGCGCTGGGTCACCAACCAGAACACCCGCTGGGGCTCGTGCACCCCCGCCGAGGGCAGCATCCGCCTCTCGCACCGCCTGCAGGGCATGCCCGAGTACGTCGTGGACTACGTCCTGCTGCACGAGCTGGCCCACCTGCTCGTGCCCGGCCACGGCCCCGAGTTCTGGCGGCTGCTGGAGGCCTACCCCCGCACCGAGCGCGCCCGCGGCTACCTCGAAGGCGTGGTCGCCGCCGACCGGCTGCCGCACCTGCCCGCCGCCCGCAGCGAGTAGCGGCCGGGCCGCACCGGAACGGCACCCGAGCAGCACCCGAGCAGCACGGCACGCAACGGCGGGCCGCGCACCGGCGTGTAACGGTATGCGGCCGTCCCGTACCGGAATCGCCCCGGGATCACGGGCTGTCGCCGGCAGCGGTTAGCCTGGCGCAACGCGACGCGCCAGCAGGGCGTCCGCGGCAACGCCTTCGCACGGTACGGATGGGGGACGGTCGTCACGCATGTCCAGGGAATTCCAGCGCGGCCACAAGGCCAGGGTCAGTGACCTGACGGCGGGCACCGATCTGTACGTGGGAGTGCAGGTCGCCGGCCCCGGTCTGACCTTCGACATCAGCTGCTTCGGGCTCGACGCCGACGAGCGGCTCTCGGACGACCGGTACTTCGTCTTCTTCAACCAGCCCGCCTCGCCCGAGGAGGCCGTCCAGCTGCTCGGGCCGCAGGCCGGGGACACGGAGTCCTTCCGCGTCACCCTCGACCGCATCCCCTCCCACATCCGCAAGCTGACCTTCACCGCGACCATCGACGGCGACGGGCGGATGGGACAGGTCGGCCCGGGCTACCTGCGCCTGGTCGCGGGCGGCGTGGAGGTGGCCCGGTACGCGTTCACCGGCGCGGAGTTCAGCACCGAGCGCGCGGTGATGCTCGCGGACCTCTACCTGAAGGACGTGTGGCGCTTCGCCGCGGTCGGGCAGGGCTTCGACGGCGGTCTGGAGGCGCTGCTGAGGAACTTCGGCGGCGAGGTCCTGGAGGAGGAGCCCGCCCCGGCGCAGGCCCCGGCCGCGCCCGCCTTCGCGCCCCCGGCACAGGCCACCGCGCCCGCGCCGCCCGCCTTCGCGCCGCCGGCCGCCTCCCAGGACCCGGCCCACAAGCCCGCCGCAGCGGCCCCGCAGCCCGCCCCGGCCTTCGCGCCCCCGCCCGGCAGCACCCCGCCGCCGGCCGCCCCGCAGGTGCACGCGGCCCCCACGCTGGCCGCCCCCCTCGCACCGCCCGGCTACTTCTCCGTCGAGCCCGCCGCCGCCGCCGGCCGCACCCCCGCCCGCGGGACCGTGCCGCCGCCCCCCGGCCCGCCCGGGGCGCCGGGCCAGCACGCCTCGTACGGCCGCTTGGCGACCCCGGCACCGGCCTACGGCGGCCCCCAGCAGTACGCCGCCCCCGCCGCGCCGCCCGCACCCCCCGCGGCGCCGGCGCCGACCCAGCCGTACCCGGTCGGCCAGCCCCCGTACGCCCCCGGCACGCCGCCCCACGGCACCGGCGCGCCCGCCGGCGCCCCGGGCGTGCAGGCCGCCTTCGGCCCGTACCGCGAGGCGCCCACCGGTCAGCGCTGGACCCTGCAGAACGCCAAGCTCATCCGCGCCGACCTCGGCGCCGACCCGCAGCCCGTGCTCGCCCGGCAGGGCAGCATGGTGCTGTACCAGGGCAAGGTCGAGTTCGGCTACAAGGGCGCCGGCTTCATGGGCCGCATCGTCGGCAACGCCACCGGCCAGGAGATGCAGCTGATGCGCTGCACCGGCCGCGGCCAGGTCTTCCTCGCGGAGAACGCGGCCCACCTGCACCCGATCCAGCTGGAGAACGACGCGATCTGCGTCAGCGCCGACGCCGTCCTCGCCTTCGACGAGTCGCTGCACCACGAGGTGCGCCGGATCGACGGCCACGGCATCCCCGGCGGGGCGCTGTTCACCATGCAGTTCCACGGCACCGGCACCGTCGTCCTGAAGACCCGCGGCACCCCCGTGGTGCTGCCGGTCACGCCCACCACCTTCGCCGACGCCAACGCCGTCGTCGCCTGGTCGGCCGGCGCCCAGGTCGTCGTCACCAGCCAGGTGCGGCTGCGCCGCCACGCCTACCCCGGCCACAGCGGGGAGACCGTGAACCTCCAGTTCCGCGGTGCGCCCGGCAACTTCATCGTCGTCCAGCCCTACGAGGTCTGAGGGAGCCCGCCATGGACCAGTCGCTGATCTCGGGCCACGCCCCGACCCCGCCCGCCGCCCGCATGGAGAACCACGGCAGCAGCATGCTGAAGGTCGCCATGCAGAGCGGCCACGACCTGTTCGCCCGCACGGGCTCGATGGTCGCCTACGAGGGGTTCGTCCAGTACGAGCCCAATCCGCCCGCCCTGCGCCAGATGGCTTCCCAGTGGCTGACCGGCGAGGGCGTGCCGCTCATGAAGTGCAGCGGCGACGGCCTGCTCTACCTCGCCGACTACGGCGCGGACGTCGTGTGCATCCAGCTGGCGGGGGAGTCCGTCTCCGTCAACGGCACCAACCTGCTCGCCTTCGACGCCCACCTGCAGTTCGGTGTCGAACGCGTTAAGGGCATGGCCAAGTTCGCCGGACAGGGCCTGTTCAACGTCGTCGTCAGCGGCACCGGCTGGGTCGCGCTCACCTCGCGCGGCACGCCCATCGTCGTCGACTGCGGCAGCGGCGAGGACGAGACCTACGTGGACCCCGACGCGCTCGTGGCCTGGTCCACCAACCTGAGGATGAAGGGGAAGCGCAGCTTCAAGGCGTCCTCCATCATCGGCCGCGGCAGCGGCGAGGCGTACCAACTGGGCTTCTCCGGCCAGGGATTCGTGGTGGTGCAGCCCAGCGAGGACAGTACGGACCGGCTCCGGGCCCGGGGCTGAGGGGGACGGAAGAGACCATGCAGAGCCCGCTTTTCGCCTACACCGAGGCCCAGACGCAGGACCGCTACGCCCTGCAGAACGCGCACATGCTGCGCGTCAGTCTCAACGGCCACGAGGACGTCCTGGCCCGCAAGGGCGCGATGGTGGCCTACCAGGGCCTCATCGAGTTCGACGGCGAGTACATGTCGGCCCAGCAGCAGTACCGGCAGGCCTACACCGGCGAGGGCCTGGACCTGATGCGCTGCTCCGGGCAGGGCACCGTCTACCTCGCCAACCTCGCGCAGCACGTCCACGTGGTCGACGTCGACCACGACGGCCTGACCGTGGACAGCGCCTATGTCCTTGCCATGGACTCCACCCTCCACTGGGACTCCGTCGCCGTGGACAGCCAGTACGGCATCTCCGGCACCGGGTCGTACAACCTCGCCATCAGCGGACGCGGCAAGGTCGCGCTGATGACCTCCGGGAAACCGCTGATGATGCAGGTCACGCCCGACAAGTACGCCTACGCGGACGCGGACGCCGTCGTCGCCTGGTCCTCCTCGCTGCGCGTGCAGATGCAGGCGCAGACCTCCTCCTCCGGCGTCTGGCGGCGCCGCGGCGGCACGGGCGAGGGCTGGGAGCTGGCCTTCATGGGCACCGGCTACGCCCTCGTACAGCCCAGTGAGCTCATGCCGCCGCAGGGTGCGCAGATCGGCCAGGGCCTGGCCGCCCAGTACGGCTTCGGCCAGCACGGCGCCCACGCGCAGAACCAGGGCAACATCTGGACCAACTGAGGTCCGGCCGACGCACGGCATGCGTAAGGGGCGGTCACCAAGGGTGACCGCCCCTTACCTCTGCTTCCGAAGGCGCATGCTTTTACAGCCGCGCCAGCGTGCGCCGCACCAGCTGGACGACCGACTCGTCGGCCACCTCCGCGACCTCGTCGTACGCGAACCAGCGCAGGTCCAGCGACTCGTCGCTGATCGCCTCGACCGCGCCCTGCGGCACCAGCGCCGCGTACTGCACGTCCAGGTGCCAGTTGCAGGGGGCCGGGATCGGGTGCCGGTCCAGGCGCACCGGGCCGCCGGGCAGCAGCGTCAGACCCGCGATGCCGGACTCCTCGGTGGCCTCCCGCAGGGCCGCCTCCTCCACGGTGGCGTCACCGGGCTCGCAGTGGCCGCCCATCTGCAGCCACATGCCCAGCTTGCGGTGCAGGGTGAGCAGCACCTTGCCGCGCTCGGGGTCGATCACCAGGGCGCTCGCGGTGACGTGGCCGGCCTCGCACGGCTTCCACATGCCGTCCGGATGGGCCGCCAGGTGGTCCAGGTAGACGCCGCGCAGCTCGTCCTGGTCCGCGTACTCCTTCAGCACGCGGACCGCGTTCTCGTGCAGGCTCACTTCTTCTCGTCACCCTCGCCCCGGGCGTCGCCCTCGTCGCCCTCCGCCGGCTCCTGCGTGCCCTTGCCCTGCGCGGCCTCGCCGAGCATCTTGTCCAGCTCGGAGAAGTCCAGGTGCTCGCGGTGCACGAAGCCGTCCGGGTCGTCCAGGTCGGCGGCCGTGGGCAGCATGTCCGGGTGCTCCCACAGGGCGTCGCGGCCCTCGGTGCCCCGGGCGTCGGCCAGCGACGCCCACAGCCGCGAGGCGTCCCGCAGCCGGCGCGGGCGCAGCTCCAGGCCGATCAGGGTGGCGAAGGTCTGCTCCGCCGGGCCGCCGGAGGCGCGGCGGCGGCGCAGGGTCTCGCGCAGCGCGCCGGCCGACGGCAGGTGGGGCTGGGCCGCAGCGTGCACGACCGCGTCCACCCAGCCCTCGACGAGCGCCAGCGCGGTCTCCAGGCGGGCCAGGGCGGCCTTCTGCTCCGGGCTGTCCTCCGGCTGGAACATGCCCTGCTGCAGGGCCTCCTGCATCTGCTCCGGGTGCGTCGGGTCGAGCTGGCCCACGACGTCCTCGAGCTTGGCCGTGTCGACCTTGATGCCGCGGGCGTAGCCCTCGACCGCGCCGAACAGGTGCGAGCGCAGCCACGGCACGTGGGCGAAGAGCCGCTGGTGGGCGGCCTCGCGCAGGGCCAGGTACAGCCGCACCTCGTCCTGCGGGACGCCCAGGCCCGCGCCCAGCGCCTCGATGTTCACCGGCAGCAGCGCGGCCTTGCCGGGCGGGGTCAGCGGCAGGCCGATGTCGGTCGAACCGACGACCTCGCCGGCGAGCACGCCCACGGCCTGGCCGATCTGGGTGCCGAACATCGCGCCGCCCATGCTGCGCATCATGCCCAGCAGCGGGCCCGCCATGGCCTGCATCTCCTCGGGCAGCACCTCGCCCATGGCCGCGCCGACGCGCTCGGCGACCGGGTCGACCAGGTCCCGCCACACGGGCAGGGTCGCCTCGACCCACTCCGCGCGGCTCCAGGCCACGGCGCTGCCCGCGCCCGAGGGCAGCGAGGTCACGCCGTCCAGCCACAGGTCGGCCAGGCGCACGGCCTCCTCGACCGCCGACCGCTCGCCGGCCGTGACGCTGGCGTCCTTGCTGCCGCCGGCGGTGCCCTGGGCCACCGTCTGGCGGGCGATCTGCTTGGCCATGTCCCAGTTCACCGGGCCGCCCTCGTAGGAGAGCATCTGGCCGAGCTGCTGGAAGGCGGCGCCGAGATCGTTGGGGTTCATGGAGCCGAACATCGCGGCGAACGGATTGTCCGCACCGCCGGCCGCGCCGAACCCGAAGGGATTCGCGGGCCCCTGGCCGCCTCCCTGGCCACCGCCCTTCTTCTTGCCGTCGTCGCCGTTCTCCGGCTCCTCCGGCGGAAGACCGAATCCGAATGGGGTGTCACTCACGGGTTTCCTCGGCTCGTAGGGCCACCGGCTCCGGACCGGCGGCGAATGCCCGACAACACCACCAAGCGTAGACACCCCGCCGCTATCCGGGCTTGGTGCTCCGCCCGCCCGGGGCCTGCGGCAGGATGGACGTCACCTGGTCCGTACGCGTCACGAAGAACGTGGCGTGCACGTACTGAAGACAACCGCTGGAGACGCCCGGTGAGTTCCCCCGACCGAGAAGCCGACCGAGAAGTTCGCGCAGCGCGAAACGGTTCCGCGCCCGACGACGCGCTGCGCACGTCCGCCGTGCCCGCGCCCGGCCCGGGCCGCGACGGCCGCCGCCCGGTGGTCGCGGTCACCGGCGCCGCCCGCGGCGTCGGCGCCCTGCTCACGCGGCGCCTGGCCGCGTCCGAGGAGATCAAGCACCTGATCGCCATCGACGAGCGCCGCGGCGACGTCACCGAGGCGCAGTGGCACGTGCTGGACGTGCGCGACCCGGCGATCGCCGAGCGGCTGCGCGGCGCCGACGTGGTCGTCCACCTCGCGCTCGACCTCGACCTGGAGGGCGACCCGGCCGCCCGTACCGCCTACAACGTGCGCGGCACCCAGACCGTGCTCACCGCCGCCGCGGCGGCCGGTGTGCACCGGGTGGTGCTGTGCACCTCCGCCATGGTCTACGGCGCCCGGCCCGACAACGACGTGCCGCTGTCGGAGGACGCCGAGCTGCGGGCCACCGCCGAGGCGACCGGCGTGGGGGACCTGCTGGAGATAGAGCGGCTGGCCAGGCGTGCGCCCCGGGCGCACCCCGGCCTGAACGTCACAGTGCTGCGGCCCGCCGTCCTGGTCGGCGGCACGGACACCGCCCTGACCCGCTACTTCGAGTCGCCCCGCCTGCTGGTCGTCGCCGGCTCCCGGCCCGCCTGGCAGTTCTGCCACGTCGAGGATCTGGTGAGCGCCCTGGAGTTCGCCGCGCTGGAGAAGGCCGAGGGCGAGCTGGCCGTCGGCTGCGACGGCTGGCTGGAGCAGGAGGAGGTCGAGGAGCTCAGCGGGATCCGGCGCATGGAGCTGCCCTCGGCCGTCGCCCTCGGCGCCGCCTCCCGGCTGCACCGCCTGGGCCTGACCCCCTCCCCGGCGGGCGACCTGGAGTACACGATGCACCCCTGGGTCGTCAGCGGCCACCGGCTGCACGACGCGGGCTGGCGGCCCCGCTGGACCAACGAGGAGGTCCTCGCGGAGCTCCTGGAGGAGGTCGCGGGCCGGCGCACGGTCGCGGGCCGCCGCCTGGGCCGCAAGGACGCCACCGCCGCGGGCGCCGCGGGCGCGACCGTGGCCCTGCTGGGCACCGCCGCGCTGGTGCGCCGGGCCCGCAAGGCCCGCCGCCGGCTCTAGACGGGCTCCAGAGGGGCCCCAGGGGAGTTCCAGGGGGCGCGCGGGGGAAAAGGGGGAGCGGGGGATTCGTACGATGGGCGCCATGGCGCCTACCCCCCACCATCCCGGCGAGCTCGCCGCCGACGACCCCGTCCGACTGCTCGCGGTGCGGGAGACCCCGCTCTCCCTGGACGAGGTCTTCGCGGCCGTGGGGGATCCCGCGGCCGGCGGCACCGCGCTGTTCGTGGGCACCGTGCGGGACCACGACGGCGGCGCGGACGTCGCCGCGCTCGGCTACTCCGCCCACCCCACCGCCGAGGCCGAGCTGCGCAAGGTGGCCGAGAAGGTGGCGGGGGACTTCCCCGTACGGGCCCTGGCCGCCGTGCACCGGGTCGGCGAGCTGGCCGTGGGCGACCTGGCGGTCGTGGTCGCCGTGTCGTGCGCGCACCGGGCGGAGGCGTTCGCCGCGTGCCGGCAGCTGATCGACGACCTCAAGGCGACCGTGCCGATCTGGAAGCACCAGCGGTTCAGCGACGGCACGGAGGAGTGGGTGGGCGCGTAGCGGGAGGCCTGAACGGCTGGATCTGTGTCAAAGTCGCCCACGAACGGGCCCTGCCTGGTTGCGTAACCGGGCCCCCGGCGTAAGCGTTGAGACCGAAGATGACTAATCTGCTCATCACTTCAGTTGCGATTGCGTGAGGGGTCGGAGGCCGGCATGGCGGCGCTCGCTTGGTTGCTGATTCCCGTGGTGGCGGCCCTTGCCGCCGCCCTGTGGGGAAGCTGGGCGGCCCGGAACCGCAAGACCGGCGATGTCGCGGAACTGGCCGGTTATGCAAAGTTCCGAGAGGCGATGGAGCGGACCGAGTCCGGATCCGGCTCGGCGGGCTAGCCGCGGGCCGGGGGCGGGCCGGGGGCGGGCGATTTCCGCACCCGGAAGCCCACCTGCCCCGTACGGACCGCCCCAGCAGTGGACTGCCGGACCCGTCCCGTACTGTCGTTCCATGCCCCGCCGCACCGCGACGATGCTCGCGTCCCTCCTGATGCTGATCGCGCTGCTCTGCGCAGGCGTGCTGATCCCCGTGCCCTACGCGGAGATGTCCCCGGGCCCGACGGTCAACACCCTCGGCGAGCACGGGGGCGAGCCGGTCCTGCAGATCTCCGGGCACAAGACGTACCCCACCAGTGGCCACCTCAACATGACCACGGTCCGCGTGACCGGCTCGCAGTACCGGATGAACCTGGTGGAGGCCGTCTACGGCTGGCTGGCCCACGACAACCTCGTCGTGCCGCACAGCACGCTCTACCCGGAGGACAAGTCGCCGGACGAGCTGAACCAGGAGACGGCGGAGGAGTTCAGCCAGTCGCAGGAGAGCGCCAAGGTCGCGGCCCTGAAGCAGCTGAACATCCCCGTCGGCACGCGCGTGATCGTCTCCTCGGTGGTCAAGGGCAGCCCGGCCGAGGGCACGCTGCACGCCGGTGACGTCATCCGGTCCGTGGACGGTACGCGGATCGAGCAGCCCGGCGACGTGGCCAAGCAGGTCACCCGGCACAAGCCGGGCGAGAAGGTGACCTTCGTGATCGTGCCCGCCAAGGAGGCGGCCGCGGCCGAGAAGGAGAAGCGCGAGCCCAGGGGCGAGCAGAGCGTCACCCTCGTCACGGGCAAGGCGCCGGACGACAACCGGGCGATCGTCGGCATCCAGGCCGGGACGGACCACACCTTCCCGTTCACGATCAACATCAAGCTGGCGGACGTGGGCGGCCCGAGCGCCGGCCTCATGTTCGCGCTGGGGATAGTCGACAAGCTCACGCCCGAGGACCTCACGGGCGGCAAGTTCGTCGCCGGCACCGGCACCATCGACGACGACGGCAAGGTCGGCCCGATCGGCGGCGTGGAGATGAAGACGGTCGGAGCCCGCTCCAAGGGCGCCCAGTACTTCCTGACGCCCAAGGACAACTGCGCGGCCGCCGCCAAGGACACCCCCTCGGGCCTGACCCTGGTCAAGGTGGACACGATCAAGGACGCGCTGGCGTCCCTGGAGAAGATCCGCAAGGGGGACCGGGCCGGCCTGCCGCAGTGCACGGCAGGCTAGCGGCCCACTGAAGGGGGGCTCCCGTCAGTCCGCGACCGTCAGTCCGCGAAGGTGGCGGCGAGGGCGTCGGCCAGGCCCGGCACCAGGTCGGCGCCGGTGAGGACCTCCTTGGCGGAGTCCTTCTCGCGCAGCCGCACGGCGGACTCGCGGGCGCCGTCGCGCAGCACCGCGACGGTCATCCGCACCTCCTGGCGGTCGGGGTGCTTGGCCACCCACTGGGCCAGCTGCTTCTCGCTGAGGTCGTGCGGAACGGACGCCTCGGCCGACGGCGGCAGCATCAGCCGCTCCACGGTCAGGGCGCAGCCCGCCACCGCGTCGGGCCAGGCGATCGTGGCGAGGAACTCGTCGAGCGCCGTGCCGGCCGGCAGCTCCTCCTGCTCGACGGGGGTGTAGGAGACGGCGGTGGAGGCCGCGGTGGAGTCGAGGCCGAGCTGGGCGGCCAGGCCGGGCTCCTGGGCCCGCAGCCTGGCGGTGTCGACCAGGGCGAACAGCCGTGCGGGCTGGTCCCAGCCGAGACCCGCGGTGTACTCGTCGATCTCGAGCACGGCACGGGTCAGCGGGCTGGCCGCCATGGGGACGTCGGGCTCCTGGGAGCCGGGAAGGTTCGAACCGGTATTGCTGGACATGGTCAATATCGTGCCCTGAGAGAGGCCGAAAACGGGAACCGAGTAAAGCCTCGGTAAGTTGCCACAGTGGGTCCTACTATCACCGGGGCCTTCAATCCCAGCTCCACCGACAGCGAACTTCGAGGTGCGCACCTTGGCTTTCCAGATGCCGGACCGCGGCGGAGGCCCGTCAGGGCCACGGATCAGAGTCGGCCGGCCCTCACGGCGCGTCCGGACCCTGCTGATGACCTTGGGCGTGCTGGCCGGCCTGGCCCTGCTCTTCGTCATGTTCGCCGGGTTCTGGACGGACTGGCTGTGGTACCGGTCGGTGGACTACTCGTCGGTCTTCACCACCACCCTCGGCACGAAGATCGGCTTGTTCGCCGTCTTCGGCCTGCTGATGGCGCTGGCCGTCGGCCTGAACATCTGGCTCGCGCACCGGCTGCGGCCGCCGCTGAGCGCGATGTCGGTGGAGCAGCAGAGCCTCGACCGCTACCGGATGGGCATCGCCCCGTACAAGAAGTGGGTGCTGCTGGCGGTCACCGCGCTCGTCGGCCTGGTCGCGGGGGCCTCGGCCGCCGGCCAGTGGCGCACCTGGCTGCAGTGGATCAACGGGGTCTCGTTCGGGCAGCGGGACCCGCAGTTCCACAAGGACATCTCCTTCTACACCTTCGACCTGCCCTGGTACCGGTTCCTGCTGAGCTTCGGCTTCGCGGCCACCGTGCTGTCTCTGATCGCCGCCGCCCTGGTGCACTACCTCTACGGCGGGCTGCGGCTGACCAGCCCCGGCCACCGGGCCACCGCGGCGGCCACCGGCCACCTGTCCGTGCTGCTGGGCGTCTTCGTCACGCTCAAGGCCGTCGCCTACTGGCTGGACCGCTACGGGCTCGCGGTGAAGTCCAGCGGGCTGAAGTCCACCGACGGCTGGACGGGTCTGCGGTACGTGGACGCCAACGCCTATCTGCCGGCGAAGACGATCCTGTTCATCATCGCGCTGATCTGTGCGGTGCTGTTCTTCGCCACCCTGTGGCGGCGCACCTGGCAGCTGCCGGTGATCGGCTTCGGCCTGATGGTGCTCTCGGCGGTGCTCATCGGCGGGCTCTACCCGGCGATCGTGCAGAAGTTCCAGGTGCAGCCGAACGAGCAGGCCAAGGAAGCGCCGTACATCAAGAAGAACATCGCGGCCACGCGCGAGGCGTACGGCATCGACGGCTCCGAGGTGCAGGACTACGCGGGCCGCAGCGACCTGCAGGGCAAGGACAAGCAGAAGCTGCGCGACGCCGCCGACTCCACCGCCAGCATCCGGCTGCTCGACCCCAACATCGTCTCGCCCACCTTCCAGCAGCTCCAGCAGGTCAAGGGCTACTACCAGTTCCCGTCCACGCTGGACGTCGACCGCTACAAGGTCGACGGCAAGGAGCAGGACACGGTCATCGGTCTGCGCGAGCTGAACATCAACGGCATTCCCGAGCGCAACTGGATCAACGACCACTTCAAGTACACCCACGGCTACGGCGCCATCACCGCCAAGGGCACCACGGCCGTCGGCGAGGGCGACCCGGACTTCACCGAGTCCAACCTGCCGACCAAGGGCAAGCTCGGCACGTACGAGCAGCGGGTGTATTACGGCGAGAAGACCACCCAGTACTCGATCGTCGGCGGCCCGCAGAAGGAGCTGGACTACTCCGGCGACAAGGGCGAGAAGAGCTACAGCTATCAGGGCAGGAGCGGGGTCAGCCTGTCCAACCCGGTCAACCGGGCCGCGTACGCGGTGGCCTTCGGCGAACCGCAGATCCTGTATTCGGGCGCCATCGGCGACGGTTCGCGGATTCTGTACAACCGCACGCCCAAGGAGCGCGTCGAAGCCGTCGCCCCGTGGCTGACGATCGACGGCGACGCCTATCCGGCGGTCGTCGACGGGCGCATCCAGTGGATCGTGGACGCCTACACCACGACCAACGGATATCCGTACGCCTCGCGCACCACGCTCGGTGACACCACCGCCGACTCGCTGACCACCGGGCAGCGCGCCGTCGTCGCCCAGCAGAACCAGGTCAACTACATCCGCAACTCGGTCAAGGCCACGGTCGACGCCTACGACGGCACGGTCACGCTCTACCAGTGGGACACCAAGGACCCGGTGCTCAAGACCTGGATGAAGGCCTTCCCCGGCACGGTGAAGGCCAAGAGCGAGATCAGCAAGGGTCTGCTGGACCACCTGCGCTACCCGCAGGACCTGTTCAAGGTGCAGCGCGAGCTGCTGACCCGCTACCACGTCACCAAGGCCGACACCTTCTACACGGGCAGCGAGCGCTGGGAGGTGCCGGACGACCCGACCAACAAGTCCGGCAATGCCGTCCCGCCGTTCTACCTGAGCATGCGGATGCCGGGTCAGCAGGCGCAGTCGTTCTCCCTGACCACGACGTTCACGCCCAAGGGCCGTGAGAACCTCGGTGCCTTCATGGCGGTGGACGCCGATGCGACCAGTGCCGATTACGGGAAGATCCGCATTCTGAAGCTGCCGTCGGAAACGACGACGTCGGGTCCGCAGCAGGTGCAGAGCAAGTTCAACGGCGATCCCGAGATCGCCAATAAGATCAATATTCTGAAGCGCGGCGATTCCGAGATCGAGTACGGAAATCTGCTGACCGTGCCGCTGGACGACGGGCTGCTGTACGTCGAGCCGGTCTATGTGCGCGGTGCGGGGTCCAACTTCCCGCGGCTGAAGAAGGTGTTGGTCACCTACGGCAACAAGACCGCCTTCGAGGACGACCTCGCCACCGCGCTCGACGCCGTGTTCGAGGTCAAGGGCGCCAAGCCCGGCACCCAGCCGCCCACCCCCGGCACCACCCAGCCGCCGGCGGCCAACCCCTCGGTCAAGGAAGCCGTCAAGGCCGCGCAGGACGCCTTCGACGCCGGCCAGAAGGCGCTCGACAAGAAGGACTGGACGGCCTACGGCAAGGCCCAGGAGGACCTCAAGGCAGCCCTCGACCGGCTCGCCAAGGCCGAGCAGGCCGCCGAGGCCGGTGGCGCCAAGCCCGGCAGCTGATCCGCCGCGGCCCCGCCCCGCGCCGTGGTACGGTTGTTCCACAACGGCGCGGGGTGGAGCAGCTCGGTAGCTCGCTGGGCTCATAACCCAGAGGTCGCAGGTTCAAATCCTGTCCCCGCTACTGAAGGACAAGGCCCGGAGTTCTCGCAACTCCGGGCCTTGTCGCATGCCGGGCCGGCCCGCTCGCCGCGGCCGGCCCCCGCCCGCCCGGGCGTTGGGGGCGCACGGGAGCCCGCGGCCCGCCACGCGGCGGACTGTGCGGGTTGTGTGCGGGGGTTTTGATTAGAGTTTGGAGCACCGCCGTGTCGGGAAGTCGGGAAGTCGACAAAACGCTGAAGTGACCTCACTGGCTGCGGTATTCCAGGTGTACGCAGGTTGCGGGAGTGCGACGATGGGACTTATGGGGGACAGGGCGAGGCTGTTGAGCACCCGTCGGCTTGTAGCGGCTCCCGGCAACGGGAGCCAGACGCCAGAGCAGGACCCGTCGCCGTACGCCCTGGGCGGCACCGCCCTGGCCACGGCCCCGGACCGCACCGCGACCGCGGCGGCCCCCGCCGCACCGGAGGCGGCCGAACCCCGCGCACCACAGAACCCCCGGGACCCCCGGGCCCCCCAGGACACAGCCTGCGCCACCGAGGCCGCCGACCTGGAGCTGGAGACCGCCCGCCGCCGCGCCGCCGAGTCCGGCGACCCCGCGTCGCTGAGCATGCTCGGCGCCCTGCTGCTGCGCCGCGGCGACCTCGACGGCGCCGAGCGCCACCTGCGCGCCGCCACCGCCGCCGGGGACCGCTCCGCCGCCAACAACCTCGGCGTCCTGCTGCACCAGCGCGGCTACGCCGACGAGGCCGCCGGCTGGTGGCGGGTCGCCGCCGTCGCCGGCTCCGCCGCGGCCGCCCACGCCCTCGGCCGCTACCACCGCGAGCGCGGCGACGAGCCCGCCGCCGAGTACTGGCTGCGGCAGTCCGCCGAGTCCGGGCACGCCCTCGGCGCGTACGCCCTCGCCGACCTGCTGGAGCACCGCAGCGACGTGGGCGCCGAGCGCTGGTTCCGCGCCGCCGCCGAGCGCGGCCACCGCGAGGCCGCCTACCGGCTCGCCCGCATACTCGACGGACGCTCGCCGCGGCCCCCGGCCGACGACGTCTGCGAGGGCCTGGCCGCCTCCCTCGGCCCGGCCACCCGCAACCGGCGGATCTCCGCCGGCGGCGGCGACACCTCCGTGCGCGAGCTGCGCGCCGCGGCCGCCGGCCGCCAGGACGGCCCGGCCGGCGAGGCCGAGCAGTGGTACCGGCAGGCCGCGGCCCGCGGCCACCGCCGCGCCGCCCTGCACCTGGGCACCCTGCTGGAGGGCCGGGGCGAGACCCAGGAGGCCGCCCGCTGGTACCTGACCTCCGCCAAGGACGGGGAGCCGCGCGCCGCCTGCGCCCTCGGCTTCCTGCTGCGCGACGCCGGCGACACCGACAGCGCCGCCGTGTGGTGGCGCCGCGCCGCCCAGGAGGGCGACGGCAACGCCGCCAACGCCCTGGGCGCCCTGCACGCCGACCGCGGCGAGCCCCAGCAGGCCGAGCGCTGGTACCGCGAGGCCCTCGACGCCGGCGACATCAACGGCGCGTACAACCTCGGGCTGCTGTGCGCCGAGCAGGGCCGCACCGCCCAGGCCGAGCAGTGGTACCGCCGCGCCGCCTACGCCGGGCACCGCGAGGCCGCCAACGCGCTGGCCGTCCTGCTGATGCAGGGCGGCGACGCCGCCGGGGCCGAGCCGTGGTTCTCCAAGGCGGCCGAGGCCGGCAGCGTGGACGCGGCCTTCAACCTCGGCATCCTCTACGCCGGCCGGGGCGAGGAGCACCTGGCCCTGGAGTGGTACGAGCGGGCCGCCGCGGCCGGCCACACCGAGGCCGCGCTGCAGGTCGCCATGGCCGTGCTGCGCGACGGCGGGCCGGGCGGCACCGAGGAGGCCGAGCGCCATCTGCGGGTCGCCGTGCAGGGCGGCAGCGCGGAGGCCGCCTTCCGGCTGGGCGCGCTGCTCGACCGCGACGACGAGCGCGGCGGCGAGAGCGAGCAGTGGTACGAGCGGGCCGCCCGCCAGGGCCACCGGCGCGCCCAGGTGCGCCTGGGGATGCTGGTGGCCGAGCGGGGCGACACCGCCGGGGCCGCGCACTGGTACCGGGAGGCCGCCGAGGCCGGCAGCCGCAACGGCGCCTTCAACCTGGGGCTGCTGCTGGCCCGCGAGGGCAGCGAGCCGGAGGCGGCGATGTGGTGGACGCGGGCGGCCGAGGCCGGCCACGGCCGGGCCGCCCTGCGCCTCGCCCTCCTCGCGGCCCGGCGCGGCGACCTCTCGGCCGGCAGGCAGTGGTGCGCGCGGGCAGTGGAGCTGGGCCCGGCGGAGGTCGCCGAGCGCGCGGCGCGGCTGCGGGACGCCCTGCAGCAGGAGCTGTCCGCCTGAGCGCCGGCGGGCGGTGTTTGCGCCGGGAGTCACGGACGGGTTAAGGTGGGACTACCGACGCGGGGTGGAGCAGCTCGGTAGCTCGCTGGGCTCATAACCCAGAGGTCGCAGGTTCAAATCCTGTCCCCGCTACTGAAGGCCAAGGGCCCGGATCCAAGGATCCGGGCCCTTTGTCGTGCCCTTATGCCGTCATGCCCTTATGTGGTCGTGCCCTTATGCCGTCCGCCCCCCCGGCGCCCCGGTCAGGGCGCCGCGCAGGACGGGCAGATTCCGCGGTAGGTCACTTCGACCGCCGACACCTCGAAGCCGAAGCGCTCGTCGGTGGGCAGCCCGGCCAGCAGGTCGCCGGCGGGGTGGACGTCGCGGATCGTGCCGCACCGCGAGCACACCAGGTGCTGGTGCGCGTGGTGGGCGTTGGGGTCGTAGCGCTTCGCGCGGCCGTCCGTGCTCACCTCGAGGACCTCGCCCAGCGAGACCAGCTCGCCCAGGGTGTTGTACACCGTCGCGCGCGAGATCTCCGGCAGCAGCTCGGCCGCCTTGGCGTGTACTTCGTCGGCGGTGTAGTGCACGTGGTCCCCGTCGAGCACTTCGGCGACGACGCGTCGCTGCGCGGTCAGCCGCCAGCCGCGTCCCCGGAGCCTTTCCAGCAGGTCACTCATGCCATTCACCTATCAGTCAGATAGGACCAAGCGTAGCAGCGGCGCCTGTCCACCCCTGGATCCCGTTTTTGTGTGGGAAGCATCTTGACTTAGACATAGTCCAATGTAGGATCGATCTCGGCTCAGGCCAAGGGGGTCCCACCCCCGGATCCCGGCGGGGCCGGTAGAGACGATGAGACGACGGAGGCGTAGGTGTCGGTGCAGGGCGAGACGACGACGGGCCCGCTGACCACGGAGTCCGGTGCTCCGGTCGCGGACAACCAGAACAGCGAGACGGCGGGTCTCGGCGGCCCCATGCTCATCCAGGACCAGCTGCTGCTGGAGAAGCTCGCGCACTTCAACCGCGAGCGGATCCCGGAGCGCGTGGTGCACGCCCGCGGCGCCGGGGCGTACGGCACCTTCACCGTGACCGCCGACGTCACGCGCTGGACGCGGGCGAACTTCCTCTCCGAGGTCGGCAAGCAGACCGAGGTCTTCCTGCGCTTCTCCACCGTCGCCGGCAACCTCGGCGCGGCCGACGCGGTGCGCGACCCCCGCGGCTTCGCGCTGAAGTTCTACACCGAAGAGGGCAACTACGACCTCGTCGGCAACAACACCCCGGTGTTCTTCATCAAGGACGCCATCAAGTTCCCCGACTTCATCCACACCCAGAAGCGCGACCCGTACACCGGCTCGCAGGAGGCGGACAACGTCTGGGACTTCTGGGGTCACTCGCCGGAGTCCACCCACCAGGTGACCTGGCTGTTCGGCGACCGCGGCATCCCCGCCTCGTACCGCCACATGAACGGCTACGGCTCGCACACCTTCCAGTGGAACAACGAGGCCGGCGAGGCCTTCTGGGTGAAGTACCACTTCAAGACCGACCAGGGCATCAAGAACCTCACCCAGGACGAGGCCAACAAGCTCGCCGGCGAGGACCCCGACAGCCACCAGCGCGACCTGCGCGAGGCCATCGAGCGCGGCGAGTTCCCGACCTGGACCGTGCAGGTGCAGATCATGCCGGCGGACGAGGCGGCCACCTACCGCTTCAACCCGTTCGACCTCACCAAGGTCTGGCCGCACGAGGACTACCCGCCGATCGAGATCGGCAAGCTGGAGCTCAACCGCAACCCGGAGAACATCTTCGCCGAGGTCGAGCAGTCGATCTTCAGCCCCGCCCACTTCGTGCCGGGCATCGGCCCCTCCCCGGACAAGATGCTCCAGGGCCGCCTCTTCGCCTACGGTGACGCCCACCGCTACCGCGTCGGCATCAACGCCGACCACCTGCCGGTCAACCGTCCGCACGCGACCGAGGCGCGCACCTACGGCCGTGACGGCCTGCTGTACGACGGCCGGCACAAGGGCACGAAGAACTACGAGCCCAACAGCTTCGGCGGCCCGGCCCAGACCGACCGCCCGCTGTGGCAGCCGGTCGCCGTCACCGGCGCCACCGGCAACCTCGCCGCTCCCTCGCACGCCGAGGACAACGACTTCGTCCAGGCCGGCAACCTCTACCGCCTGATGTCCGAGGACGAGAAGGAGCGCCTGATCGCCAACCTCGCCGGCTTCATCGCCAAGGTGTCGCGCGACGACATCATCGAGCGGGCGATCAACAACTTCCGCCAGGCGGACCCCGACTACGGCAAGCGGTTGGAGGCCGCGGTCCAGGCCCTGCGCGGCTGACAACCACTGGACGCTTGCCGTAAGAAACCGAAGAGGCCGGACGCCATGGGGCTCCGGCCTCTTCGGCCTTTTCCCTTCCGGGTTGCTTTTCCGGGGCGCCTCAGGCGGTGACCGCGGGGGCCTGGGCGCGGCCACGCAGGGGCAGCCAGCAGCGGATGATGTCGCGGACCGAGACCACGCCCACGGCCTCGTGCCGGTCCAGGACGATCAGATGGCGGAACTCGCCGCGCGACATCGCGGCCGCGGCCTCCTCCAGCGTCCAGTCGGGGGCTGCGAAGACCACGTCGGTGGTGGTGTGTCCGTGGGCCGTCTCGTGGTCGGGGTCGCGCCCCGCCCCGAGCGCGTTGAGGATGTCGCGCTCGGTGAGGATGCCGAGGCCGCTGGTGTCGGGGTCGAGGACGACGGCGGCGCCCACCCTGCGGGCGGACATCAGCCGGGCCGCCTGCCGGAGGGTGTGGGCGGGCCCTATGGTCAGGACCACCGTGCTCATGGCGTCGCGGACGAGCATGGTTGCAAGCCACCTCCTGGAGGAGCGAGGGCTTCACATGTTCACAAGCCTGTGGCCGTCATCGTCACATGCCCCGGGAGGGCGGACAAGGTCTTCAGAAGGCTGAATTTTGCCAGATTTTTACGACCATATGATGGGTTTAAGAACCCGGCGGTCGCAAATAGTTGAGCAGTTCGTCGTGCAGCAATCCGTTCGACGCCGCCGCGTTGCCGCTGTGCGGTCCCGGACGCCCGTCCAGGCCGGTGAAGCGACCGCCGGCCTCCTCCACGATGACGACGTTCGCCGCCATGTCCCACAGGGACAGCTCCGGCTCCGCACAGATGTCCACCGAGCCCTCGGCGACCATCATGTAGGGCCAGAAGTCGCCGTAGCCGCGCGTGCGCCAGCAGTCCCGGGTGAGGTTCAGGAAGCCCGGCAGCATGCCGCGCTCCTCCCACCCGGACAGCGACGAGTACGCGAACGACGCGTCGTCGATCCGCTCCACCCGCGAGACCTGCAGCCGGCTGGCGGACGTCAGACTGCGCCCGGTGAAGGCGCCCGATCCCTTCGCCGCCCACCAGCGCCGCCCGAGCGCCGGCGCCGAGACCAGTCCGACCACCGGCTGGTAGCCGCCCTGCTCCATCACCATCAGGGAGATCAGCGTGGCCCAGACCGGCACCCCGCGCACGTAGTTCTTGGTGCCGTCGATCGGGTCGATCACCCAGCGCCGCGGACCCGCGCCCTCGCTGCCGAACTCCTCGCCCAGCACGGCGTCCCGCGGGCGGGCACGCTGCAGCTGGCCGCGGATCAGCTCCTCGGCGGCCTTGTCCGCCTCGCTCACCGGTGTCATGTCCGGTTTGGTGTCGACCTTCAGGTCGAGGGCCTTGAACCGGTCCATGGTGGCCGCGTCGGCGGCGTCCGCCAGGACGTGGGCCAGACGCAGATCATCGTGGTAGTCGGACATGTAACGCACACTACCTGCGGCCGGGGCGGGGGCGCGTGCGCGGCGCGGCCGGCCGGGCCTCTTGACACCCTCTGGCGCTGCGTCAATTCTGTGGGCTGCCCCAACCGTCGTGCGGCCCCGCGGCCGAGGAGGCGACGATGCCCGCGGCACGAGAGCTCTTGCTGGACGCGGCCTTCACGGCACTCGCCGCCCGGCCCTGGCACGGGGTCCGGATGGTGGACGTCGCGGCCGCCGCCGGTGTGTCCCGCCAGACCCTCTACAACGAGTTCGGCAGCAAGGACGGGCTCGCCCGCGCCCTGGTGCGCCGCGAGGCGGAGGCCTTCCTCACCGGTGTCGAGCGCACCCTGAGCGACGCCGCGGCCCGCGCCGGCACCGACGCCGGTGACGCCCTGGCGGCCGCGGCCCTGTGGACGCTGCGCGCGGCCCGCGGCAACCCGTTCGTACGCGCCGCCCTGACCGGCTGCCGCGGCGACCGCCTGCCACCCGCCGCCGCACCCCCCTTACCGGGGCCGCGCACGCCGCGCGACGCGCGGCCCTTCCGCGGCGCCCCGCCCACCCCCGCCGCGCTCGCCGAGCGGATCCGCGTCAGCGCGGTGACCGCCCTCGGCGGCCCGCCGCAGCACCCCGAGGAGCTCCCGGAGGCCGGCGAGTGCGCCCTGTGCCGGGCCTGCGAGGCCGCCGTCCGGCTGACCCTGTCGTACGTCGTCGCCCCCGCCGCCTCGGACGACGAGGCCGCCGGCGAGGTCGCCCGGCTGACCCGGGCGCTGCTCGCGCCGGACAGGCCGTAGGCGTGACCGGCGGATCGTGCAGCGCCCCTTCGGGCGCGCTCAGTGCGAGGAGCCGGACAGCTGCAGTCCGATCACCCCGACGATCACCAGGCTGATCGAGACGATCTTGAGCGTGGAGACCAGGTCGCCGAGGAAGACCATGCCGTAAATGGCCGTACCGGCCGCGCCGATGCCCGTCCACACGGCGTACGCCGGCCCCACGTCGAGCTTGCGCAGGGAGAGCGTGAGCAGGCCGAAGCTGCCGAGGGCGAAGCAGGCGAAGGCGATCGTGGGCCACAGCCGGGTGAAGCCGTGCGAGAGCTTCAGACAGACGGCGAAGCCGGTCTCCAGCAGCCCGGCGACGACGACCAGCAGCCACGCCATCAGTTTGCCTCCCGTTCCGCGGACCGCCGCGCGGTCCCGGTGCCGGGCGCGCCCTTGCATGCCCTTGCCAGCGGCGGACACTCGCAAACGTAGGCGATCAGTCGCCTTCGCGCCGCTCCCGGGTCGCCAGCAGCCGGCGCAGGGAGTACAGCCGCTGCGGGTCGGCGTGCCCGTCGGCCACCCACTCGTCCAGCGCGCAGTCCGGCTCGTCGTGGCTGCAGGCGCGCGGGCAGTTCTCCGCGCCCGGCTCCAGGTCGGGGAAGGCGTGGATGACGCGGGCCGGGTCGACGTGGTGCAGGCCGAACGAGCGGACGCCGGGGGTGTCGATGACCCAGCCCGAGTCGTCCGGCAGCGGCAGGGCCAGCGCCGAGGTGGTGGTGTGCCGGCCCCGGCCGGTGACCTTGTTGACGTGGCCGGTGGCCCGCTGCCGGTCCGGCACCAGGGCGTTGACCAGCGTCGTCTTGCCGACGCCGGAGTGCCCGACGAAGGCGGTCAGACGGCCCGTCAGCCGCTCGCGGACGCGGTCGGCCGCGTCCCCGCTCGCCAGCTCCTCGCGGTTGGTGACCACGTACGGCACGCCGAGGGAGCCGTAGGACTCCATGAGCTTCTCAGCCGGCGCCAGGTCCGACTTGGTCAGCACCAGCAGCGGTTCCAGCCCCGCGTCGTAGGCGGCGACCAGGCAGCGGTCGATCAGCCGGGGCCGCGGCTCGGGGTCGGCGAGCGCGGTGACGATGGCCAGTTGGTCGGCGTTGGCGACGACCACCCGCTCGAACGGGTCGTCGTCGTCGGCCGTGCGGCGCAGCACCGAGCTGCGTTCCTCGACCCGCACGATCCGGGCGAGGGTGTCCTTGGCGCCGCTGAGGTCGCCGACGACCGCCACCCGGTCGCCGACCACGACGCCCTTGCGGCCCAGTTCGCGCGCCTTCATCGCCATGATGGTGCGGTCCTCGACGAGGACGGTCAGCCGGCCGCGGTCGACGGTGAGGACGAAGCCCTCGGCGGCGTCCTCGTGTTTGGGGCGGATGTTGGTGCGGGGGCGGTTGCCCTTGCGGTTGGGGCGTACGCGGACGTCGTCCTCGTCGGTGTGCTTGCCGTAGCGGCGCATGGTGCTTCCAGGTCTCTTCAGCTTCTCGGCGCCGCCGTCGCCCCCGCGACGGAACCGAGCATCCCGGTCCACAGCCCCGGGAAGTCGGGCAGGGTCTTGGCGGTGGTGGCGACGTTCTCCACCCGGACGCCGTCCACGACGAGGCCGAGCACGGCCGCCGCGGTGGCCAGCCGGTGGTCCTCGTAGGTGTGGAAGACACCGCCGTGCAGCGGACGGGGCCGGATGTGCAGCCCGTCCTCGGTCTCGGTGACGTCGCCGCCGAGCTCGTTGATCTCCTTGGCCAGGGCTGCCAGCCGGTCGGTCTCGTGCAGGCGCAGATGGGCGATGCCGCGCAGGACGGACTCGGAGTCCGCCAGCGCCGCGACCGCCGCGATCACCGGGGTGAGCTCGCCGACCTCGTGCAGGTCGGCGTCGATGCCGGTGATCCGGCCCGTTCCGGTGAAGGTCAGGCCCGCCTCGGTCAGCTCGCAGCGGCCGCCCATGGCGGTGAAGATCTCGCGCAGCGAGTCGCCCGGCTGGGTGGTGCGCTCCGGCCAGTCGGTGACGGTGACCCGGCCGCCGGTGATCAGGGCGGCGGCCAGGAACGGCGCCGCGTTCGACAGGTCGGGCTCGATGACCAGGTCGCGGCCGAGCAGGGCGCTGGGGGAGACCCGCCAGACGTTCGGCTCGCCCCCGGATTCGGGGGTGTCGACCTGGGCGCCGGCCGCGCGCAGCATCTCCACGGTCATGCGGATGTGCGGCAGCGACGGCAGGGTGGGGCCGGTGTGGCGGACCTCGACGCCCTGGTTGAAGCGCGGGCCCGACAGCAGCAGGGCGCTGACGAACTGCGAGGACGAGGAGGCGTCGACCTCCACCGGGCCGCCGTCCAGGGCGCCGGCGCCGTGCACGGTCAGCGGCAGTGCGCCGCGCTCGTTGTCGTCGATGCGGGCGCCCAGGGCGCGCAGCGCGTCGATCACGCCGTGCAGGGGGCGCTCGTAGCTGCGGGGGTCGCCGTCGAAGCGCACCGGCCCGTCGGCGAGCGCGGCGACCGGCGGCAGGAAGCGCATCACGGTGCCGGCGTTGCCGACGTCGACGGTGGCCGGGCCGTGCAGCTGGGCCGGGATGACCCGCCAGGCCTCGCCGGTGCCGTCGGGGCCGACTCCCTCCTCGATGCCCACGCCCATGGCGCGCAGCGCGTCGGCCATCAGGACGGTGTCGCGCGAGCGCAGCGGGCGGCGCAGCCAGCCGGGCTCGGCGGCGAGGGCGGCCAGCACCAGGGCGCGGTTGGTGACCGACTTCGAGCCGGGCACGGTGACGGTGGCGTCGACGGCCCCGGTCGCGAGGGGAGCGGGCCAGAGGTCGGGGTGCGCGGGGCTCTCGGTCATGCCTTTACCTTACTGACGTTCCGCGCGGGGTTCGGCCCCGGCGTTCACGGGCCGGTCATGCGCCCCTCACAAGCCTCGCAGGTCTCACAGGTCGAGCAGGCCTCACAGGCCGAGCAGCCAGCGTCCGCCCCCCGTCAGGGCGCACAGGGCGACGAGGTGGAACATCGCGAGCCACACCACGGCCGGCACGTTGGTCAGCCGGGCGAGCTGGTCGGCGTCGGAGTCGGCGGCGCCGCCGTGCCGCCGCTTGCGCTGCAGCTCGAAGGCCGGCCGCACCCCGCCGAGCAGCAGGAACCACACCACCCCGTACGCGAACGCCGCCTGCACCGGGGGCCCGGTCAGCCAGGAGACCAGGACGAAGGACGCCCCGGCCAGCACCACCGTCAGGGCCCCGTAGGCGTTGCGGATCATCACGAGCACGGCGGCCAGCAGGGCGGTCGCGCCCCACAGCAGGGCGGTGATGTGCCCGGCCGCCAGCAGCCAGGCGCCGGCCAGGCCCAGCAGCGAGGGGGCGGGGTAGCCGGCGGCCGCGGTCAGGACCATGCCGAGGCCGGTCGGCCGGCCTCGGGAGACGGTCAGTCCGGAGGTGTCGGAGTGCAGCCGGATGCCGTCCAGGCGCCGCCCGCTGAGCACGGCCACCAGGGCGTGACCACCCTCGTGGGCGATCGTCACGGCGTTACGGGTGATGCGCCAGACGCGGAAGGGCATGACAGCGGCGAGGGCTATGAGCCCGGTGACGAGAACCAGCCAGAGGGACGGGTGCGGCTGGGTGCCGACGACGCGGCTCCACAGGCCGGTGGCACTGGTACTGCTGTCCATTTCTGGGCCGCTCCTTGCGTCGTCGTGGCAGTGTGGCACTCATGTGCGGTCGATATGCGGCGAGCCGGCGGGCGGAGGACCTGGCCGGGCTCTTCGAGGTGGAGAAGTGGGAACCGGAGGAGACGCTCGCTCCGGACTGGAACGTGGCGCCGACGAAGAGCGTCCACGTGGTGCTCGAGCGTCCCTTGAAAGACGCCGCGGACCGGCGTCCGGTTCGGCAGCTCAGAGCGCTGCGCTGGGGCCTGGTCCCGTCCTGGGCCAGGAGCCCGGAGGGCGCCGCGCGGATGATCAACGCCCGGGCCGAGACCGTGCACGAGAAGCCCTCCTTCCGCAGCGCCTTCGCCTCCCGGCGCTGCCTGCTGCCCGCCGACGGCTACTACGAGTGGGTCACCGGCGCCCAGGAGCGGGAGCTGGAGGAGCAGGGCCGCCGCAAGCGCACCCGCAAGCAGCCGTACTTCGTCAGGCCCGTCGACGGCTCGGTGATGGCGATGGCCGGGCTGTACGAGTTCTGGCGCGACCCCACCCTGCCGCCGGACCACCCCCAGGCGTGGTGGGCGACCTGCTCCGTGATCACCACCGAGGCGCACAGCGAACCCTTCGCCGCCACCGGGGCCGCCGGAGCCGCAGAGGAGCCCGGGCCGCGCTCGCTCGCCGAGATCCACCCCCGTATGCCGCTCCTGCTCACCCCCGACCGGTGGGCGGCCTGGCTGGACCCGGCGAACACCGACGTCGAGGCCCTGCGCGGGCTGCTGGAGCCGCCGCCCGCCGGACTCCTGCGGGCCCACCCGGTCGCCACGGCCGTCAGCGACGTGCGCAACAACGGGCCGGAGCTGCTGACGGAGCTGCCGGCACCGCAGGAGGCGATGCTCTTCTGACGGGCAACGCTGTTCCGACCGGCAACGCTGTTCCGACCGGACCGCGGGGCAGGATGGGGTCGTGACCACGAAGATCGCAGTGACCGTGCAGGACGTCGACACCCCCGTGGGCGAGGCCCGCATCCACTGGCACCTGGCCCCCGCCGCGGCCCGCCTCGTGCTCGCCCTCGGACACGGCGCCGGCGGCGGGGTGGAGGCGCGCGACCTGCAGGCGCTCGCGGCCGCGCTGCCCGCCGAAGGGGTGGGCGTGGCCCTGGTCGAGCAGCCCTGGCGGGTGGCGGGCAAGCGCGTGGCGCCCGCGCCGAAGACGCTCGACGCGGCGTGGCGCGCGGTGTGGCCCGCTCTCACCGCCCCCGGCCTGCCCGTCGTGGCCGGCGGCCGCAGTGCCGGGGCCCGCGTCGCCTGCCGTACCGCTGGGGAGCTCGGCGCCGCCGCCGTGCTCGCCCTGAGCTTCCCCCTGCACCCGCCGGGCCGGCCCGAGAACTCCCGCGCCGAGGAGCTGACCGGCGCGGGCGTGCCCGTCCTCGTGGTGCAGGGCGCCCGTGACCCGTTCGGGCGCCCCGAGGAGTTCCCCGCGGGCACCGAGCCCGTCGCGGTGCCCTGGGGGGACCACGGCTTCGCGGTGCCGAAGAAGGCGGACGTCACCCAGGAGGAGGCGCTGGCGGGAATCGTCCGTGCGGTCGGAATGTGGCTCAGGGCGATCTGACGGCCGCCGGCCCCATGCGGCAGCTGACCAGCGCAACCCCGGACGAGACCGCGGAAACGAAACCGTACCGCCGGGAATGATCCGCGGGCCGGTGCTGTTGTTGCGTCTGACACGCGTACGCAGTGCTGCAACCGGCAAGACGAAGGAATGGGAGCTCGCCAGCATGGGTTCGATCGCATGCCCGTCCCGCCCGCAGACGGCCGACCTGGACTGGGCGGTGCTGAGGGTGGCCCAGCCGGCTGCGGCTGGAGCGGCGGGCGCGCCGGATCGTCGTCTATTCTCCGATTCGAGCGGGTCCGGTGCGGGCGCTGCCATGGCATTGGAGGAGGAGGTGGGTCCGGTCACTGGGACCGACGCGGAGAACACCGCGAGCGGACGCGGCGCCGAGACCGATGCGGAGCGCAATGCCCGTTTCGAGCGCGACGCGCTGACCTACCTCGACCAGATGTACTCCGCCGCGCTGCGCATGACGAGGAACGCCGCCGACGCCGAGGACCTCGTGCAGGAGACGTATGCCAAGGCGTACGCGTCGTTCCACCAGTTCCGTGACGGCACCAACCTCAAGGCGTGGCTGTACCGCATCCTGACCAACACCTTCATCAACTCGTACCGCAAGAAGCAGCGCGAGCCGCTGCGCAGCGCGTCCGAGGAGATCGAGGACTGGCAGCTGGCCCGCGCCGAGTCGCACATGTCGACCGGACTGCGCTCGGCGGAGTCCCAGGCGCTCGACCACCTGCCCGACTCCGATGTCAAGGAGGCCCTCCAGGCCATTCCCGAGGAGTTCCGCATAGCGGTCTACCTCGCGGACGTCGAGGGGTTTGCCTACAAGGAGATCGCGGACATCATGGGTACCCCCATCGGCACGGTGATGTCCCGGCTGCACCGCGGTCGCCGGCAGCTGCGCGGGCTGCTGGAGGACTACGCCCGCGAGCGCGGCCTGGTGCCGGCGGGGGCCGGTTCCGCGCCGAACGGTTCCGACGAGTCGCACAACCGGAAAGGGTCGGACTCATGAGCTGCGGAGACCCGCACGAGACGGACTGCTCTGAAGTCCTCGACCACCTCTACGAATTTCTCGACCACGAGATGCCGGCCGGCGAGTGCGCCAAGTTCGAGGTGCACATCGACGAGTGCTCGCCCTGCCTGGAGAAGTACGGCCTGGAGCAGGCGGTCAAGAAGCTCGTCAAGCGCTGCTGCGGCCACGACGACGTGCCGGCCGACCTCCGCTCCAAGGTGATGGGGCGCATCGAGCTGATCCGCTCGGGCGCCTCCGTGCCCGAGCGCGACGTGGTCGCCGAGGCCCGCGCGGAGGCGGCCGAGGCCGCCGGCCGGCAGGACTGAACCGCCCGCAGAGCGGAACGCGGCAGAGCAGGACGCGGCGGAGCATGACGCGGCGCACGCCGCCGCCGGGCGCCATCGTCCGCCGCAGGCACTGATCCAAAACACCGCACCCGGGAACGTCACCCGAACGGACGGCGCAATACCCTCAGGGCGGCTCCGAGGGCTCCGCGGAGCCTATTCTCACCGTCCAGACGCCACGCCGACGGTCGGGGAGGACGCGCCATGGGGCCACTTCCGGCGGCGGCCCGCGCGTACATCGCGTGTGCCGTGCTCGCCGCCGCGCTGTGCGCCGCGCCCGCCGTACGCGATCCGTCCGCCGTCCCCTGGTCCTCGGTCGTCCTGCTGGCCGCCGCCGGCGCCGCCTGCGAACTCCTGCCGCGCTGCAGGCTGGCCCTGCCCCTCCTGCTCGCCGGCGCCTTCCTGCTGCCGCCGCAGGCCGCGGGCCTGGTCGCGGTGCCCGGCGCGCTGGCCGCCCGGGACGTCCGCCCCCCGGCGCGCGTACGCCGGCTGTGGCACGCCGCCCAGTACGCGCTCGCCACCGGCGCCGCCTCCTTCGCCTACGGGCTCGCCGGCCCCCGTCTGGTGACCGCCCCCGGCTTCCCCGCCGCCCTGCTGCCGGCCCTGGCCGCCGCCCTCGTCCTGGCCGCCGTGGTCGCCGCCCTCGACGGCGGCGTCCTCGTCACCGCCGAGGGCCGCTCCCCGCGCACCGCCTGGCGCACCCCGCTGCCCGAGGCCCTGCTGCCGGCGCTGCTCTGCGGCCCGACCGCGCTGCTCATGGCCGTGCTGTGGCACAGCCCCTACGGGCCCCCGGCCGCCCTGCTGGTGCTGCTCCCCATGGCCCTGTCCTCCTGGGTCCTCGACCGCTGCCACCGCGAGCGCGCCGCCCACCGGGCCACCGTGCGCGCCCTGGTGCAGGCCGTCGACCTCAAGGACCGCTACACCCGCGGCCACAGCGAGCGCGTGGGCCGCGCCGCCGTGCTGATCGCCCGCGAGCTGGGCTTCACCGGCGCCCGCCTGGAGGCGCTGCGCTTCGCCGGCACCCTGCACGACATCGGCAAGCTGGGCGTGCCCACCCGGGTGCTGCGCAAGGACGGCCCGCTGACCCCCGAGGAGCGCCGGGTCATCGAACTGCACCCCGAGTACGGGCACGAGATGGTGCGCGGCATCGGCTTCCTCGACGAGGCCCGCGCCGCGATCCTGCACCACCACGAGCGCCTGGACGGCACCGGCTACCCGCACGGCCTGAAGGGCCACCAGATCCCCGAGGCCGCCCGGGTGGTCTCCGTCGCCGACGCCTTCGACGCGATGACCTCGACCCGCAGCTACAGCAGGGCCCGGCCGGTCCCGGCCGCCCTCGCCGAGCTGCGCCGCTGCGCCGGCTCGCACTTCGACCCGCGCATGGTTGCCGCCCTGTGCCGGGCCCTGGACCGGCACGGATGGCGTACCGGAACCCCGGTTCCGGTCAGCCGAAACGTCCCTGTTGATCAGCGTTCGATCACGGCCGGGATCACGGGCGAGATCACTGCTGAGATCCCCTCCGACATCACCACCGACATCACGGCCGAGATCACCGCCGCCCCCGGGCCGGCCCCCTCCGCCGGCGGCCCCCGGTGACCCGGCCCCCGCCGGCCGCGGCCGCGCCCAGGGCCTGCGCCGGCGTGCCCCTCGTCCGGTGCGTGCACGCCACCGCCGGCGCGGCCGCCGTGGCCGCGCTGGCCTGGACCGCCTGGCGCGGTCTCGCCCAGCCGCACATTGCCCTCGCCTACGGGGTGCTGATCGCGCTGGGGGAGGCCGCCCGGCGCCCCCGCCCCGCCGCCGGGATGCGCGAGAGTGCGCCCCTCGGCTCGGCGGGCACCCTGGCGTACGCCCTGCTCGGCGAGGTGGGCGGGGAGCCCACCTCGCACGGCGCGCCCCAGGTCGTGGCCGTCGTCCTCGGCGCCACCCTCGCCGGTGCGGTCGGCCGCCCGCCCGCCGCGGACCGGCTCGCCCGCCGGGTGCTCGGCGCCGGGTTCGCCGCCGTCTGCTTCCAGCCGCTGCACGCCTGCGGGGCGCTCGACCGGTGGCCCGCGCACAGCCCGTACTACGCGCTGTTCCTGCTGTTCCTGCTCGCCCTGACCACCCTGTACGACGCCGTGCTCGCCGCCGCCCTGGCGTGCGCCCGCGGCGCGGGGGCGTACGGAGCGGCCCTGCGCGAGGAGCTGCGCGCCGTGCCCGGGACCGGGTGGGCCATCGGGGCCGGCGGCGTCGTCCTCGCGCTGGCCGTGGCGGCGGCCGGCCTGTGGGCGCTGCCCGTCCTGTGCCTGCCGCTGCTGGTCACCCAGCTCTCCGCGCACCGCTACGAGGCGGTGCGGGCCACCCGCCGGCAGACGGTCGCCTCCCTGGCCCGCACCACCGAGATCGCGGGCTACACGGCCGCCGGCCACGCCCGGCGCGTGGCGCTCCTGGCCCGGGCCGTGGGCCGGGAGCTGGGCCTGTCCCGGACCGACCTCGCCGTCCTGGAGGACGCGGCGCTGATGCACGACATCGGCCAGCTCTCGCTGGTCGACCCGGTGCCCGCCGGCGCCACCGAGCCGCTGCCCGCCGAGGAGCGCCGCCGCATCGCCCGGCTCGGGGGCGCGGTCGTGCGCAGGACCGGGGTCCCCCCGGAAGTCGCACTGGTGGTCGAACAACAGGCGGAGCCGTACCGGCAGCAGCCGCTCCCCGCGCGCATCGTCCGTACGGTCAACGCCTACGACGACCTGGCCAGGGACCCCGCGTGCGGCCCCCTGCGCGCGCTGGAGCGCCTGCGCCTGGCGACCGCGCACGACCACGAGCCCAGGGTGGTGGAGGCGCTCGCCGGGGTGCTCGCCCGGGGCGGCTCCGCGCCGCCGGGCCCCTGAGCGCACCGCCGAACGCGACTGGCCCGCCGAACCCGCGGGTAATGAGCGGGCGTCCGGAGGGGCATGGTTGGATGCGAAGAAGAAACGAGAATGGCGAGAACGCAGAAGACGCGTAATTCGGGGGGTGTCGTGCGCGCCGTCATCGGCAAGAAGGCCAAGAGGACATCCGGGGCGGGCACGGCAGCGCTCCCCGGTACGCACGCGGTGTGGCGGGCGGTCCCCGTGCGGGACGGCGGCCCCCACCCGGTCCATCCGGCGTGGTTGCACGCACAAACCGGCAGGCGGGAATCGTGAGGATCTTCGGCAGGGTGCGGCACCGGCCTTCCGCCTCGTGGCGGCAGGCCACCGACCGTGCCTTCACGCTCATCGGCGACGGCCGTTACGAGGACGCGGGCGCGTTGCTCACCCGCGCCGCCGACATGGAGCCGTGGCTGTCCGAGTCGTGGTTCAACCTCGCGCTGCTGCACAAGTTCCGGCACGACTGGGAACAGGCCCGCGCCGCGGGCCTGCGTGCGGTGGCGCTGCTGGAGCGGGAGACGGGCGCCCCCGACTGGTGGAACGTGGGCATCGCCGCCACCGCCCTGCAGGACTGGCCGCTGGCCCGGCGCGCCTGGCAGGCGTACGGCCTGAAGGTACCCGGCGAGGGCGGACCGGCCGGGGAGCCGGCCGGCATGGAGCTGGGCAGCGCGGCGGTGCGGCTCTCCCCGGAGGGCGAGGCGGAGGTCGTCTGGGGCCGCCGCCTGGACCCGGCCCGCATCGAGGTGCTCTCCATCCCGCTGCCGTCCTCCGGCCGCCGCTGGGGCGAGGTCGTGCTGCACGACGGCGTCCCGCACGGCGAGCGGGTGACCGCTGCCGGGCCCTCCTACCCCGTCTTCGACGAGATCGAGCTGTGGGCGCCCTCGCCCGTGCCGACGTGGGTGGTGCTCCTGGAGGCCGCCACCGAGGCCGACCGCGACGCCCTGGAGCGCCTCGCGGCCGACGCCGGCTTCGCCGCCGAGGACTGGTCCTCCTCCGTGCGCCTGCTGTGCCGCACCTGTTCGGAGAGCCGGATGCCCAGCGACGAGGGCGACGGCGAGCACCTGGACCCGCACGACCACAGCGAGCCCGGCCACCCCGGCCCGCTGGGCCACCGCACGGCGGGCTCCGGATCCGGCTCGCTGTGGGTGCCCGAGCGCGAGTGCGGCATCGCCGCCCCGCCCGGCCTGGTGCGCGGCCTGCTGGACGGCTGGGTGGCCGACAGCCCGGACACCCGCGAATGGCGGGATCTCGAAGAGGTCTGCTGAGCCGCCGCCCCGCCCCCTTACCCTGTATGGGGCCCAGTGGATACAGGGCAAGATATTGCTTTCTGGTTGTGAGAGAGGCATACGGCGGACATGGCGCAGCAAGAGACCGAGCACCGGGCGACCGGAGAGTTCATCGACGACGTGACGGACGCCGAGAAGCGTGAGGCGGAGCACCGCGAGCGCGGCACCTCGCACCCGATCACGGTCGTCGGCAACCCCGTCCTGCACAACGAGTGCAAGGACGTCACCGAGTTCGACGACAAGCTCGCCCGGCTCATCGACGACATGTTCGCCAGCCAGCGCACCGCCGAGGGCGTGGGCCTGGCCGCCAACCAGATCGGCGTGGACCTGAAGGTCTTCGTCTACGACTGCCCCGACGACGAGGGCGTCCGCCACGTCGGCCACGTCGTCAACCCCGTCCTGGACGAACTGCCGGCCGAGCGCCGCGTCCTGGACGACTCCAACGAGGGCTGCCTGTCCGTGCCCACGGCGTACGCCCCGCTGGCCCGCCCCGACTACGCCGTCGTGCGCGGCCAGGACATGCACGGCAACCCGATCGCCGTCGAGGGCACCGGCTACTTCGCCCGCTGCCTGCAGCACGAGACGGACCACCTCTACGGCCGCCTCTACATCGACCGCCTCTCCAAGCGCGAGCGCAAGGACGCCCTGCGTCAGATGGCCGAGGGCACCCCGCGCTACCCGGTCGTCCCCAACGACTAGTCGGTACGACGAAAAGGCCCGTACGGATCGCTCCGTACGGGCCCTTTCGTCGTGTGACGGGAACGTGTGACTAGAACTCGTCGTCGAAGGAGACCGAGCCCTCGACCGCCACCTGGTACGCGGAGGCGCGGCGCTCGAAGAAGTTGGTCAGCTCCTGGACGTTCTGCAGCTCCATGAAGGAGAACGGGTTCTCCGAGCCGAACACCGGGGGGAAGCCCAGGCGCTGCAGGCGCTGGTCGGCGACGCACTGCAGGTACTCGCGCATGGAGTCGGTGTTCATGCCGGGCAGGCCGTCGCCGCACAGGTCGCGGGCGAACTGCAGCTCGCACTCGACGGCCTCCTTGAGCATGTCGGTGACCTGCTGCTGGAGTTCGTCGTCGAAGAGGTCCGGCTCCTCCTCGCGGACGGTGTCCACGACGGAGAACGCGAAGTCCATGTGCATGGACTCGTCGCGGAAGACCCAGTTGGTGCCGGTCGCCAGGCCGTGCAGCAGGCCGCGGCTGCGGAACCAGTAGACGTAGGCGAAGGCGCCGTAGAAGAACAGGCCCTCGATGCACGCCGCGAAGCAGATCAGGTTGAGCAGGAAGCGACGGCGGTCGGCCTTCGTCTGCAGGCTCTCCAGCTTCTCGACCTCGTTGATCCACTTGAAGCAGAACTGCGCCTTCTCGCGGATGGAGGGGATGTTCTCCACGGCCGCGAAGGCGGCGGCGCGGTCGTCCGGGTCGGGCAGGTAGGTGTCGAGCAGCGTCAGGTAGAACTGGACGTGCACGGCCTCCTCGAACAGCTGCCGCGACAGGTACAGGCGCGCCTCGGGCGAGTTGATGTGCTTGTACAGCGTCAGCACGAGGTTGTTCGCCACGATCGAGTCGCCGGTCGCGAAGAAGGCGACCAGGCGGCCGATCATGTGCTGCTCACCCGGGGAGAGCTTGGCGAGGTCGGCGACGTCCGAGTGGAGGTCGACCTCCTCGACGGTCCAGGTGTTCTTGATCGCGTCGCGGTAGCGGTCGTAGAAGTCCGGGTACCGCATGGGGCGCAGGGTCAGCTCGAAGCCCGGGTCGAGCAGGTTCTTGGGGCGGTCGTCGGATGCCGTGGTCATTACTGGCAGGCCTCGCAGGACTCGGGGTTCTCAAGGGAGCAGGCGATGGCGTCCGCGTCGGGCGCGGCCTGCTGCACGGGGATGGTCGTGGCGGCACCGGCACTCGCGCCGGAGGCGGCGCGGGCGATGCGGGTGGCCGGGCGGGAGCGCAGGTAGTACGTCGTCTTGATGCCCTGCTTCCAGGCGTACGCGTACATCGAGCTGAGCTTGCCGATGGTCGGCGAGGCCATGAACAGGTTCAGCGACTGGCTCTGGTCCAGGTACGGCGTACGGGCCGCGGCCATGTCGATCAGGGCGCGCTGCGGGATCTCCCAGGCCGTGCGGTACAGGTCGCGGACGTCCTGCGGGATCCACTTCATGTCCTGGATGGAGCCGTTGGCCTCGGTCATGGCCTCGCGGGTGGCGCGGTCCCACACGCCCAGCTCCTTGAGGTCGTTCACCAGGTAGGTGTTGACCTGCAGGAACTCACCCGAGAGCGTCTCGCGCTTGAACAGGTTCGACACCTGCGGCTCGATGCACTCGTACACGCCCGCGATGGAGGCGATGGTGGCCGTCGGCGCGATGGCCAGCAGCAGGGAGTTGCGCATGCCGACCGCGGCGATGCGGGCGCGCAGCGCCTCCCAGCGGTCCTCCCACGCGGCGACGGCGTTGGGGTAGTGGTCCGGGTGCAGCACGCCGCGGGCGGTGCGGGTGGCCTCCCAGGCCGGGTGCGGGCCGTGCCGCTCGGCGAGGTCGGCGGACGCCTCGTACGCGGCGAGCATGATCCGCTCGGAGATCTTGGTGGACAGCTCCTTCGCCTCGGCCGAGTCGAAGGGCAGGCGCAGGCGGAAGAAGACGTCCTGCAGACCCATCAGACCCAGGCCCACCGGGCGCCAGCGGCTGTTGGAGCGGCCGGCCTGCTCGGTCGGGTAGAAGTTGATGTCCACGACGCGGTCGAGGAAGGTGACGGCCGTGCGGACGGTCGCGTCGAGCTTCTCCCAGTCCATGTCGCCGTCGGCGCCCAGGTGCTGCGCCAGGTTGACCGAACCGAGGTTGCACACGGCCGTCTCGCCGTCGTTCGTGACCTCGAGGATCTCGGTGCACAGGTTCGAGGAGTGGACGACCGCGCCCTTCTCGGCCGTCTGGTTGGCCGTGCGGTTGGCGGCGTCCTTGAACGTCATCCAGCCGTTGCCGGTCTGCGCCAGGGTGCGCATCATCCGGGCGTACAGCACGCGCGCGGGGATGGTGCGGACGGCCTTGCCCTCGGCCTCGTAGCGGCGGTAGGCGGCGTCGAACTCGTCGCCGTACAGGTCGACCAGGTCGGGCGTGTCGGCGGGGGAGAACAGCGACCAGTCGGCGTCGGCCTCGACGCGGCGCATGAACTCGTCCGGGATCCAGTGCGCGATGTTCAGGTTGTGGGTGCGGCGGGCCTCCTCACCGGTGTTGTCCCGCAGCTCCAGGAACTCCTCGATGTCCGCGTGCCAGGTCTCCAGGTACACGCAGGCGGCGCCCTTGCGGCGGCCGCCCTGGTTCACCGCGGCGACGGAGGCGTCCAGGGTGCGCAGGAACGGCACGATGCCGTTGGAGTGGCCGTTGGTGCCGCGGATGAGCGAGCCGCGGGAGCGGATGCGCGAGTACGACAGGCCGATGCCGCCCGCGTGCTTGGAGAGCCGGGCGACCTGGTGGTAGCGGTCGTAGATCGAGTCCAGCTCGTCCAGCGGGGAGTCCAGCAGGTAGCAGGACGACATCTGCGGGTGGCGGGTGCCGGAGTTGAAGAGCGTGGGGGAGGAGGGGAGGTACGACAGCGTGCTGGTGAGCCGGTACAGCGCCGCCACGTCCTCCAGGGCCCGCTCGCTGTGGTCCTCGGCCAGGCCGCAGGCCACGCGCAGCAGGAAGTGCTGCGGCGTCTCGATCACGTCGCGGTGGATCGGGTGGCGCAGCAGGTAACGGCTGTGCAGGGTGCGCAGGCCGAAGTAGCCGAAGCGGTCGTCGGCGCCGTCGGCCAGGGCCGCCTCCACGAGCGCGTCCAGGCGCGCGGCGTGGGTGGCGACGAAGGCGGCCGTGTCGTCGGCGATGAGGCCCTCGCGGTGGCCCACGGCGACCGAGGCGGAGAAGGAGGTGGCGCCCTGGCCGGCCGCCTCCTCGGCGATGGCGCGGGTGAGCAGGCGGGCGGCGAGCTTGGAGTACTCCGGCTCCTCGGCGATCAGGCCGGCGGCCGCCTCGGTGGCGAGGGAGCGCAGCTCCGCCTCGTCCGCCGCGGCGCTGCGGCCGCGCAGCGCGGCGGCGGCGACCTTGCCCGGGTCGGTGGCGGGCAGATCGGCGGTGAGGTCCGTCAGGGCACGCAGCAGCGCGGTCCCGGGGCCGTCGGCCGCTTCCGCGTTCGCTGAGACGGGACCTGCAACCGGATCTGCGGGCGCGATGGTCACGAGTGGCTCTCCTCGCTCGGCTGTGGTGGCCGGGCGGGTGCGCGCGACGGTCGCGTACGGGCACGTCCGACTCGGAACTCGGGAGCGTGCCGCGCAGCGTCCGCCGGCCCAACCCGCGAGGCCCGGACGTGTTCAACGCCCATGGCCGAGCCCGGGGCGGGCTCGGTGGTGGGCGCGCTGCCGGCAGGTCCTCGGACTGGTGGTGCGGTGTTTGTGCGCACTCGTTCACCGTTGCGGGACAGTTCCGGATTTGCACCGGATTCCCCTGCGGCGACAGCGAGCACGAGCATACATCTAGTGCCGGGCCTCGCACGCGCCCCCACATGTTGTGTCGGCGCGTCATGAGGTGGTTGCGGAATGTGGTAGGGGAGGCGTCCTTGCAGGCAAGAGCCGGACGGGCTGCGCCGCAGCCCGTCCGGCTCTTGGTGGTCTCTTGACGGAGTCTTCCGGAGGAGTTTCCCGTCGGGCGGGGGTCGGGTGGGGTTCAGCCCGCCGCGGGCGCCTCCACGGTGGCCGGCGGCAGCTTCTCCTGCACGCCGGGGTCGCCCGCATCGGCCGTGTAGTCCGACGGCCGCGTGAGGTCGACCCCGTCCGGCGCCCCCACCGCCCGCAGGACGAGTGTGGCGACCACCGCCACCAGCACGTTGACCACGAACGCCGTCAGGCCGATGTACCCCTTCTCCCCGATGAGCGGAATGAGGTTGGTATTGCCGAAATGGTCCTGCGTGGCGCTGGGTGTCGCGTACGCCCGCCACGTCCCGTACGCCATGCCCGCGGCCCACCCCGCCAGCAGGCCCCAGCGGTGGAACCAGCGCGTGAAGAGCCCGCCCACCAGCGCGGGCACGGTCTGCAGGATCCAGATGCCGCCGAGCAGCTGGAAGTTGATGGCGACCGTTTTGTCCATCGTCAGCACGAAGGCGAGGGCGCCGACCTTGACCAGCAGGGATGCGATCTTGGACACCTTCGCCTCGTGCTCGGGCGTGGCGTCCGGCTTCAGGAAGTCCTTGTAGATGTTGCGGGTGAACAGGTTCGCCGCGGCGATCGACATGATCGCCGCCGGCACCAGCGCCCCGATGCCGATGGCGGCGAACGCCACGCCCGTGAACCAGTCGGGGAACATGTCCTCGAACAGCTGGGGGATCGCCAGCTGCCCGTTCTTCACCTTCACCCCGGCGGCGATCGCCATGAAGCCGAGCATGGCCAGCAGGCCGAGCATGAGGGAATACAGCGGCAGGATGGTGGTGTTGCGGCGGATGACGTTGCGGTTCTTGCTGGAGAGCACCGCGGTCACCGAGTGCGGGTAGAGGAAGAGGGCCATGGCGGAGCCGAGGGCGAGGGTCGCGTACGCCCACTGCGCATCGGATCCGGTCACGAGCGCACCGCGCGGTTTGCCGGTGGCCGGATTCTCGGTTGCGAACGCCTTGGCCGCCTTGGCGAAGATCTCGTCGAAGCCGCCGAGCCGCATCGGGATGTAGATGATGGCGACCGCGATGACGATGTAGATGAGGGCGTCCTTGACGAACGCGATCAGCGCCGGCGCGCGCAGCCCGGAGGAGTAGGTGTAGGCGGCCAGGACGCCGAAGGCGATCAGCAGCGGCAGGTCCTTGACGAACCAGTTGGCACTCTCGCCGCCGCCCACGCCCAGGACGTCCAGTACCGCCTGGATTCCCACCAGTTGCAGCGCGATGTACGGCATGGTGGCCAGGATGCCGGTGACGGCCAGGGCGACGGACAGGCCGCGGGAACCGAACCGGCCCCGGACGAAGTCCGAAGAGGTGACGTAGCCGTGCCGGTGCGAGACCGACCACAGGCGCGGCAGGAAGGTGAAGACGAGCGGATAACAAAGGATGGTGTACGGCACGGCGAAGAATCCGGCCGCTCCGCCCGCATAGACGGCGGCCGGGACGGCGACGAAGGTATAGGCCGTGTAGAGGTCGCCGCCCAGCAGGAACCAGGTGATCCAGGTACCGAAGGAGCGGCCGCCCAGCCCCCACTCGTCGAGGCTGTCGGCGCTCTCCGCCTTTCGCCAGCGCGCGGCCCAGAAGCCCATGACCGTCACGGCCAGGAAGAAGAAGACGAAGACGGTCAGTGCCACACCGTTGACCCCTTCCTTCACTTCGATTCACCTCCCTTGAGCAGGCGTTCGCGACGGCGAACGAGGACATAGGCGATCGTGGTCAGCAGCGTCGCGATGAGCACCCACAACATCTGGTACCAGTAGAAAAAGGGAATACCGATGAAGGCCGGGGAGACGCGGGCGTAGGAGTCGACCCACAGCATGGCCACGAAGGGGATGGCCAGGCAGATCCCGGCGACGATCAGGGGTGCCGGGGAGGCGGTCGCGCGCGTGCGCGGGCCGTCCGCGGCCGTATGGGCAACCGGTCGTCCGGCTTGTTGCTCGGGGGGTTCCGACATCAGTGGCTCCGTCCCTGGGTGCGATCACATGTGTAATGCGCTGGAAATCTAGGGGAGCTCCTGCCCGGCGTCACCCCTCTTCCGCATATCGGGACGCCGGCCGTCGACGGAATGTCGTCTTCCGTTGCCTCGCCGCAATGGACTGGACCAGCTGATCGTCAACTGTCAACTCTTGTCCAGGATTTGACAAGAATTTTTATCTCCCCTCCTGGGGTAATGCACTGGTAAAGTGCTGGTCGCAGCAAGCTCTTGATCCGACCCGACCACACCGCGCCCCGGCGAAGAGCCGCAGTGGCGCAGGAGGCAGGCCCATCATGAAGTCACTGATCGACAAGGCCCGGTCCTTCGCGACCACCCACGTGGCCGACCCCCGGTACGCCGAGGCCTTCCGGGCCCTGGAAGCAGGGCAGTCCCCGGAGGTCCTCTTCATCACGTGCTCCGATTCGCGCGTGGTGCCCGCGCTCATCACCGGCGCACGCCCCGGCGAGCTGTTCGAACTGCGCACCGCCGGCAACGTCGTTCCCCCCTATCCCACCAGCGGCGGCTCCACGGGAGAGGCGGCCACCATCGAGTACGCCGTGAGCGTCCTCGGCGTCCGCGACGTCGTCGTCTGCGGGCACTCCCACTGCGGCGCGGTGGGAGCCGTCGTCCGCGGCGAGGACCTCTCGGGCGTCCCGGCCGTGCGCGAGTGGCTCGACCGCTCGGTGCCGCCGCACGCCCCGGTCCGTACGGTCGCCCCGGACGCGCCGGACGTCGCCACCGCCGTACAGGCCCACGCCGTCGCCCAGTTGGAGACGCTGCGCGCCTATCCCTGCATCGGCGAGCGGATGGCGGACGGCGACCTGGCGCTGCACGCCTGGTACTACGAAGTGCACACGGGCGCGGTGAGAGTGCACCGGCCCGAGGAGGGCCTCCTGGCGTTCGGACCCCTGTGACCCGGCCCGACACGAAGACCGAGGGATCCTCACCCATGTACTCCGCTTCCTCCTCCACCGCCTCCTCCGCCTCCTCCGCTTTCTCTGCTTTCAAGAACCCGGCCGTCCTGCGCCAGGACGTCCTGGCCTCGCTCGTCGTCTTCCTCGTGGCCCTGCCGCTGTGCGTCGGCGTGGCCGTGGCGTCGGGCGTGCCCGCCGAGCTGGGCCTGATAACCGGCATAGTCGGCGGGCTCCTCGTCGGCCTGATGCCGGGCAGCACCATGCAGGTCAGCGGGCCGGCCGCGGGTCTGACCGTGCTCGTCTTCGAGGCCGTCCGGGAGTTCGGCCTCGGCATGCTCGGCGCGATCGTGCTGCTCACCGGCGTGCTCCAGATAGGGCTGGGCGCCGTGCGGTTCGGCCGCTGGTTCCGGGCCATCTCCGTCTCGGTCGTCCAGGGCATGCTGGCCGGCATCGGGCTCGTCCTGATCTTCGGCCAGCTGTACACGATGGCCGGCGTCAAACAGCCGCGCTCCGGGCTCGAAAAGATCTCCGGCGTTCCGGGGCTGGTCGCCGACATCGCCACCAGCAGCACCGCGCTGACCGCCTTCGCCGTGGGCCTGGGCACCGTCGCCGTCCTCGTCGGCTGGAAGAAGCTGCCGGCCAAGGCCCAGTTGGTGCCCGCCCCGCTCGCAGCCGTCGCCCTGGCCACCGCCGTCAGCGCGGGCTTCGGTCTCGACGTCGCCAAGGTCAAGGTCCAAGGGCTCCTCGACGCCGTCCAGCCGCCCGGCCTGAACGACCTGACCTCCCTCGGCAGCGCCGGCGTCGTGGGCACGGTCGTCGCCTTCACGCTCATCGCCTCCGCCGAGTCGCTGTTCAGTGCGGCGGCGGTCGACCGCATGCACGACGGCCCGCGCACCCAGTACGACAAGGAGCTGATCGCCCAGGGCGTGGGCAACGCCGTGTGCGGCGCCCTCGGCGCCCTGCCGATGACCGCCGTCATCGTCCGCAGCTCCGCCAACGTCCAGGCCGGCGCGCGGACGAAGCTCTCCCGCATCCTGCACGGCGCCTGGCTGCTGCTGTTCACCGCACTGCTGCCCACGGCGATCGGGGTCATCCCGCTCGCGGCCCTGGCCGGCGTCCTGGTGCACGCGGGCTGCAAGCTGATACCGGTCAAGGAGATCGGCCCGCTGTGGCGCAAGCACCGCGGTGAGGCGGCCGTCCTCGCCGTCACGGCGATCGCCATCGTGACGACCAGCATGTTCGAGGGCGTCGTCCTCGGCCTGGTGCTGGCCGTGGCCAAGTCCGCCTGGGAGACCTCGCACGTCCAGGTCGACGTCCGGGAGCTCACCGGCGGCCGGATGGTCGTCACCCTCACCGGCAACGCCACCTTCCTGCGGCTGCCGCGCATCCTGGAGACGCTGGAGGCACTGCCCAAGGACCGGCCCATCGAGCTGGACCTGTCGGCGGTGCGCCATCTGGACCACGCCTGCCGCACGGCTCTGGAGAACTGGTCCGTCCGCCACAACGACAGCGGTACGGAGCCGGTGTTGATGAAGGAGCCGGTCTTCAAGGCGTAGGCGCTCGGTGAGGGCTGCCCGTCGGTGCGAGGCCGGCGGGCAGCTCCGCCATGCCCAACTCCAGTGCCTACAGGGGGTATTGAGCGGCTCGTACCGCATGGCACTTCATTGACACTCCATTGGCCAAGCCTTTACCTTCGGTGTGGCGGTGCATAAGCAAGCACATCGCCGCATTCCTTGCATTCGTTGCATTCTTGACCAACCCGGAGGTTCTCCATGGAGCAGCTGATCAAGAAGATGGCGCAGGACGAGGTCTGGAAGGGCTGGGTGGCCGCCAACTCCGCCCAGGGCGCGAAGGACGGCTGCATCAGTGCGGCCCCGAAGGCCGGCTGCATCAGCGTCGCCGGCAAGACCGGCTGCATTTCCTGAACCGGCCCCACTGCAGCGACCGGAGCGGGCCGCCGGGGCCACGGCGCCCCGACGGCCCGCTCCACCGTCCTCGCCCCGGAAGGTGGCCATGAACGCCATGAATGCCGTGAACGCCATGAATGCCATGAATGCCATGAACGGTCAGCCGTCGCCCGACGTCGTCGACCGCGTGCGGGACATCCCGGTCTACCGCGCCTCGGTCGACCGAGGACACTTCCCCATCCTGGAGAAGCCCGAGATAGCGCGCGGATTCCCCGACAACTGGATGACACCGCAGCTGGCGCGGGCCCTTGAGACCGGCGAGGCGGAGTTCGTGCTCTCGACGGGCACCAACCACGCCCGGATGCAGCTCATCCGGCCCCCGTACTTCCTGCTGCGCTCCTACTACCGGCTGTGGAGCGAGCACCCCGACATCGGCTGGACGTGGCACGAGGGCTGCCGTCGCGTCTCCCTGACCACCGTCCTGGCCACGGAACACGTGGCGCGGGTCAACGCCGCCAAGCGGGGCGCCGCGCCCGGGCCCGTACCGCCGCTGGACCAGCGGTGGCTGGACGACCGCACGCTCTACCTCAACCTCCGCCTCGACCCCGCCCTCTGGGACCGCGCCGACGTCGAGCGGATGCTCGCCGAGGTGCGGGCCGTCGGCGCGGCCCACCCCCACGGCGGCTACCACCTCGACTGCTCGGCCCATCACCTCGCCCACCTCGTGCGCAAGGTCGAGCAATGGGGGCTGCGGGATGCGCTGCCGCGCCCGTCCAGCATCATCCACGCCTACGAGTACGCGCCGCGCAACGTACGCCGTTACCTGCGCGCGTATTTCGACTGCCCGGTCATCGACCTCTTCGGCAGCACCGAACTCGGCTACCTCTACTACAGCGACCGGCACGGCCGGTACCGGCCCTACCTGGACGACATGAGCGTCGAGCTGATCCCCGTCGCACCCGGCAGCTCCATCCACAGCCTCATCGTCACCAGCGTCCGCAACCCGTACATGCCGCTCGTGCGCTACCGCTCCGGCGACTGCGTCCGCACGCTCGACGGCACCCCCGACCCCGGGCGCATCGCCGCCTTCTGCGGCCGGGAGAAGGAACTGCTCGCCACCCCGCACGGCCCGGTGGCGCACGCCGACCTCGACAACCGCGTCGCGGCGGTGTCGGACCGCGTGTTCCTCCACCAGCTGCAACTCACGGGCGAAACCGACTGCCGGCTGGCGTACACGACGTTCGACGGGCAACCGCTGGACGCTTCCGCAGCCACAGCCCTGGAACGGTCCGTGGCCGACCTGACCGGGCGGCGCTGCTCGCTCGTGCACCGCACCCACATCCCCATCGGCGCGTCCGGCAAGTACGCCTGGCTCGCCACCGATGCAGGACAGGAAGCCCCATGAGCACACCCCGGCACACGAGCCCCGCCGACCTCCGCGCCCGGCTCGGCGAGGACCTCCACGAGGAAGTCGTGCAGTACGTCACCCACCGGACGGGGCACGAGCGGGCGTACGCCGAACGCCAGGTCCTGGAATGCCTGCGCTACCTCTATCTCGTCTCCCGCCACCGCGAGCGGCTCGGCGGGCTCTTCCTGCCGGTCGAGCAGGAGATCGACGAGGTCTGGCACTACCTGATCCTGCAGACCCGCGAATACCGCGAACTGTGCGAGGAGCGCCTGCCGGGACGTTTCCTCATCCACCACCGCAGCGTCGCCTACGAGACCCACACGGGCAACGGCGAAGGCGGCCGCGAGCAGGCGATCGAGGAAGCGCTGCGCTGGATACCCCTGTACTGCGCCGAGTTCGGCCCCTTCGACGAAGGAGCACTGCCGCACTGGACCGTCGTGCGCTTCCTCCACGAGCGGATGGACATGACGCTCGCGCAGATCTCCGCACTCGCACCGCTCGCGGCCGCGTGACCGCCCGGCAGGCCGAAGCCCCCGAGCAGCGGCGCATCCTCGCCGTCCTGGTGATCTCCCAGGTACTCAGCGGCGCGGGCCTGGCCGCCGGCATCACCGTCGGAGCCCTGCTCGCCGAGGACCTGCTCGGCTCGGCCGGCCCCGCCGGCCTGCCCACCGCGCTCCACACCGCCGGCGCGGCCCTCGGAGCGGTGGCCATCGGCCGGCTGTCCCAGCGCCTGGGCCGCCGCCCGGGCCTGGCCCTCGGCCATGCCACGGCGGCCGCCGGCAGCCTGGGCGTCGTGGCCGCGGCGAGCGCCCGCAGCGCGGCCCTGCTCTTCACCGCCCTGTTCGTCTACGGCGCCGGCACCGCCACCAACCTGCTCGCCCGCTACGCCGGCGCCGACCTCGCCGCCCCGGCCCGGCGCGGGCGCGCGGTCAGCACGATCCTGCTCGCCACGACCTTCGGGGCGGTCGTCGGCCCCAACCTGGCCGGAGTCACCGGCGAGGTCGCCCACGCCTGGGGCCTGCACCGCCTGACCGGCCCCTTCCTCCTGGCGGCGGCCTCCTACGCAGCGGCCGGGGTCGTCCTGGCGCTCCTGCTGCGGCCCGACCCGCTGCTGAGGGCAAGGGAGTTGACGCCGCAAGGGCCGCCGGAGCCGGCAGCCGCGCGCACCCTCACCCCGGGAGTCGTCACGGGCACCGCGGTGATGATCACCGGCCAGCTCGTGATGGTCGCGGTCATGGCGATGACGCCCGTCCACATGACCGGCCACGGGCACGGCACCCAGGCGGCGGGCCTGGTCATCGCGGTGCACGTGGCGGCGATGTTCCTGCCGTCCCCGCTGTCGGGGCTGCTGGTCGACCGCATCGGCAGCCTGCGGGTGGCGGCCGCCTCCGGAGTCGTCCTGGCGGCCGCCGGACTGCTCGCCGCCCTGGCCCCGCCGGACCGCGTCCCGGCCCTCGCCGTGGCCCTCGCCCTCCTGGGCCTGGGCTGGAACCTGTCGCTGGTCAGCGGCACGGCCATCGTCACCGACGCCGTACCGCTGACCGCCCGCGCCTCCGTCCAGGGCCTGGCCGACGTGGGCATGGCCATCGCCGGCAGCACCGGCGGCCTGCTCTCGGGCCTGGTCGTCGCAACCGGCGGCTACCCGGCCCTGGCGGCCGGCGGCGCAGTACTGGCCCTGGCGACCCTGCCGATCGCCGTCGCGGCTTCTCAGCCCCGACGCCGCTGACGCGCCACCAGGAGCATCCCCCCACCGGCGGCGAGGGCAACGGCACTCCCCCCGACGGCCCACGGCAGCGCGGCACCGGCACCGGTGGCGGCCATCTCGCCACCGGCGGCGGGCGCCGCCTTGGTGCCGGAGCCCTGCTTACCGGCGCTGTCGACCACGGGCTCGGCCGTGCTGCTGCCACGGCCGCGGTCGCCGCTGGACGATGCGCCGTCCTTCTTCTCCTTCTCCCGCTTCTCCCGCTGCTCCTTCTCCTTCTCCTGGGCTTCCTTGGCGGCCTTCGCGTCGGCCTCGTCCTTGGCGCGCGCCTCGTACTGCCCCACTTCGAGGAAGCGCCGCACGTCCTCGGGCGTCCCCTTGAGCGCCTTCTTGGCGGCTTCCCGCACGGCAGGCCCACCGACGCTCAGAACCTGAACGGCCCGAACCCGATCGTCCGCAAGCCGCGCCCGCTCGTACCCGGTCTCCAGGAACTTCACCCGGTCCTCGGGCGTCCCGTTCATCGCCTTCTCAGCGGCTTCCCGCACACCCGGACCGACGTCCTTGCCCGCGCCGAGAATCCGCAGGATGGCCACACGGTTGTCCTCGTCGCGGGCCTTGTACTGCCCGGTGGCAAGGAAGGCCCGCATGTCCTCGGGCGTCCCGGCGAGCGCCTTCTCGGCCGCCGCCTTGAGCCCACGACCGATGTTCGGTTCGCCCAGGACCTTCAGGATCGCAGCCTTGTCCTCTTCGGCCTGCTTGGCCTCGGCCCCCTTGTCAGGCACGGAAACCCCGGCCTCCTTACCACCCTCGGCGGCAACGGCGGGGGAGGAGAAGAGAACGGCCGGCGCCAGCGCGGCGGCAACGACGGCGGCGGAAACACGAGTCAACCTCACGGGAATGCATCAACCTTTATGTAAGAGATCAAGAAAACAACCCATCAAGGGTATGTCAACGAAACTACCGGCGGGCACCAGGTTTGCCATGGAGTCAAGTTATTCTTGCTCGTATGGAAGATTCGACGGAGTACCGCTCGGAAGTCAGAGGCTATGCGCGAGCCATGCTGAGCGGATCCATGCAGCCTTACGATGCCGCCTTGGAGATCTGGGGTCGCTCGGGCCGGCAGTGGCCGGGGGACGACGGAGACGAGGCTTGTTACTCCCTGCAGCTCATCTGGGGCGCTCTCACCGACCTGGTCGAGATCGAACCGGCTGGCGAGAAGGCGAGGATCGAGGCCCAAATGGTCGAGGCGGCCCGGGAATGGCTGACCGTAGAAGGCGACAAGAGCGCGGAAGATCGCTACTTCGACCGGTGGCTTCATGACGTGCTGGGCTACGAGAGGCCTGGCACCACCGAGACCTGAAGCAGATTGCATCGTCTTCAGTGCGCAGGTGCCCTGCCGGATGTCTTCCGGCAGGGCACCTGCGTCTATTCAGTCATCCAGTCGTTACCGGTAACTGTCTTCCGGGCGCAGCCTACTTTTTCTTGGGAAGATGCACCTTGAGATGGGCTTGCTTCTTTGATGAGGGGTTGGCCGGGAAGATGTCGATCGTCGCTCCGCCCGAGTCGGACTCCTTACGCCATTGGATCACGGTCTTGTCACCGAGGATGTAGACATCGGGGATCTTGTCTCCTCGGCTGGGCAAACGCTTTGCATCGCACCCGCAGCCGGTGGTCCAATCATCGAACGTGGTGCGCAGCTCGTCAGTGGTCTCCCGCGTCCGCACGGTCGAGTTTTCACCCTTGGGCAATTCCTTGAACTTACTCGACCACTTGCAGGTGTGAGTGTTGTGAACCAGGACCGGGGTGTTCCCCGCCGCCACGTAATAGGTGTGGATTCCGCTGACGGAGAGGTTGTAGACCTTCTGGGGTGCAGTCCACGCCTCGACGGCCGTTACCTTGACCCAGGACCCGGACGAGGTACGAAGCATCGCCCCAGGCTTGACCTCGCCTGCATCAGTCCAGGCCTGCTGGTCCTCCAGCCAGAAGGGGTGCCCCTCGGTCGCGGTGATCGTTTCAGTGGCGTCACCCTCGTTGCCGTCGGTGTCGACCGTGAGCCTGACCAAGTGCTTCTGACCGTTACCGGTGATGACATCATCAACAGGTCGGGCTTCGGTCCGGCCCGCGGCGGGGTCGGTGGCAAGGACCTTCTCTCCGACCTTGACGTCCTTGATCGGCTTGGCGGAGCCGTCGGCCATCAGGACCGGTGTGTCGGGCGTGAAGCTGTTACCGGGAACGGGGCACGGCGGGTCCCACTTCCTCCCACCGCTGAAGGCCTTCTTGATGAAGCCCCAGATCTTCTTGCCGCCCTTTGCCGCCTTGCCCCCGTTGGCGGCGCCGGCGCCCGGGGCGATACCCAAGCAGGAGGTAGCGGCGTCGACCTTCTGTCCCTCGGCCCCGTACCAGACGCAGTTCCCCGCGTTGGCCGCGTTGCTGAGCCAGGGCACGTTCGTGCTGCCGGCGGCGTCGAGCAGCAGATGTCCGCCGTCCTTGGCGAACTGCCCCCAGTCGATCTTTCCTTCCTGCGCCACGAAAGCCTCACGCAGGCGGTTGATCTCCTCCAGCTCCTTCTGGTCCTCCGCGTTCTGACGCCGCTTCGCAGCCTCCTTGTGCTCAAGGTCGAGATAGGCGGTCATGGCATCCGTGGCGGCCTTGTCGGCCGCGGCGGAGTCCTTGCCGGCCGCCTCGGCGGAGGCGCGGGCCTCACTCGCGGCGGTCCAGGCCTCGTCGGCCGAGCCACGCGCGGCGCGGGCCGAGTTCTCGGCCAGGGCGGCGGAGACCTCCGCCTCGTCCGCGGCGCGCTGGGCGTCTGCCTCGGCGGCGCGGGCCTGGCGCGCCGACTCGGCGGCCTGCGCGGCCGACGCCTCGGCTTCCTTTGCGGACTGTGCGGCCTGTTTGGCGTACTTGTCGGCTTCCAGGGCGGACGCCGCAGCCTGCTTGGCGTACCTGTCAGCATCGTCGGCAGCCTTGGCGGCGCGGGCCGCCGACTCGCCGGCCTTGGCAGCATTCTGCTGTGCCGTGGCCGCGATGCCCGCGGCCTCGGCGATCAGACGCTCGACCTGGGCGACGTGCGTGGCGGCGAGCTTGTCCTTGCGCTGGGCCATGTACTGGCCCGACACGATGAAGTCGTGCAGGAGCTGCGGTGGGCCTTCGAGGGCGATCCTTGCTGCGGCCTTGAGCTCGGGACCACCGGTGCTGATCAGCTGCATGGCACGGACCCGCTCATCGGCTCCACGCGCCGTGTACTGCCCCTTGTTCAGGAACTCCTGCAGCTTGGCGGGGGAACCGTCCTTCAGGGCTTGCTTGGCCGCCTCCTTCACTGACGGACCGCCGAGGCTGTTGACCTGCATCACCTTGACCCGGTAAGCAGCTGCCGCAACGTTGTGCTGCCCGGACACCAGGAACTCGTGAGTTGCTTCGGTTCCCTCCTCGAGCGCCTTCTCCGCCGCCTGGCGGACCGGCTCCGAGACACCGTCCTCCGCCACGTGCTCGACGCGGGCGTACTCGTCCTGCGCCAGCGCGGCCTTCCAGCCGTTGCGTACATAGTCACGCACTGCCTGATCGGAGCCTGCGAGGGCAACCTCAGCAGCGGCCTGGCTCCAGGGACCGCCCGTCCGCAAGGTCAGCATCGCCACCTTGCGTCCCTTGACAGCCACGTCATTGAGATCGACGCTCGACGCAGCGGCTTCACCGGCCAGACGGGTCGCCTCCGTGGCAAGCTCCTTGGCCTCCTTGGCGGAGCGCTCCTCTTCGGCCTGGCGCTCGTCGTCGGCTGCCTTGAGGTCCTTGGCCTGCTCGATTGCGGCTGCAGTGCGGGTCTTCAGGTCCTCGGCCTCGGTCTTGCGTGCCAGATCGTGGACCTCGCGGGCCTTCTTCACTGCGGCGGTCGCCTCGTCAGCGGCGTCCTTGGCGGCCTTCGCGTGCTTTTTGGACTCGTCGGCGGCCTTGGCCGCCTCGCCGGCATGCTTGGCAGCTTCGTCCGCAGCCTCCGCGGCTGCCCGGGCGTGCTTGGCAGCGGAAGTGGCAGCGTTGCGTGCCTCGTATGCGGCGCTCGCGGCTTGACGCGCAAGGGCTGAGGCCGCATTGGCCGCACGAGTCGCCTCACGGGCATGTCGCCTGGCCTGAGCTGCTGCGGCAGCGGCCTCTTCCGAGTGCGCTCCGGCCGCGTCCGCAAAACCGCTGGCCTCGGACGCGGCGTTGGCTGCCTCGTCCGCGTTGGCGCCGGCGCTGGCCGCCGCGTCGGCCGCGTTGGCGGCTTCGTTCGCCGCGACACCTGCGTACTCGGAGGCCTCGGCAGCCTTTTCGGCGCCCTTGGCGGCAGTACGGGCATCTTCGGCGGCCTTGCGCGCCGCAGATGCGTTGGAGGCATCCGACGCCGCGTCCGCCGCAGCACTGCGCGCACGGGCCGCGGCTTGAGCCGCGCCCGCAGCAGCGGCCGCAGCCTGTGAGGCAGCGCTCGCGGCGATGCGTGCGGAGGCATTGGCCGCCCGGGCTGCGCTGATCGCCTGCTGAGCGGCTTGGGCGGCGCCCTTCGCCGCGTCCGCCGCGCGGCTGGCCGCGCCGGCGGCCTTGTTCGCATCCTTACGAGCGGCTTCGGTTTCCTTCGCCGCCTTCTGAGCGGCTTCCTTGGCGAGCTGGGCCGCGGCGACCGCACGGTCCGACGCGGCCTTGGCGGCCTCGGTCTCACGCTTGGCCAGTACGCCGGCTTCCTTGGCCAGATCCGCCAGCTGCTCCACGGTGGCACGTTCCTGGTCCCGGTCGCGGGCGACGTACTGGCCCACCTCCAGGAATTCCTTGGCGTCCTCGGGGGAGCCCTTCAGGGCGACCTTGGCCGCCTCCTTGGTTGCGGGGCCACCGGTGCTGAGGATCTGCATGATGCGGACACGGTCGTCCGCTCGCTGAGCGGAGTGCTGCGTCTTGTTGAGGAACTCGCGTACGTCGTCGGGCGAGCCGTTGAGGGCAGCCTTGCCGACCTCCCGCACGCTCGGTCCTGCAGTGCTCATGACCTGGAAGGCCTGAATCCGCTGGTCTGCTTCGAGCGGCTTCTCCCAGCCGTCCTTCACGAAGTCTCGTAGGTCCTGGGGTGACCCGTTCAGGGCCCGCTTCGCCGCCTCGCGCACGTTGCTGCCGCCGAGGGAGAGGATCTGCATCGTTTCGACGCGGTCGTCCTGACGAGCTGCCAGGTCCTTCTCATTGTCGAGGAAGCGCTTTACGTCCGCATCCGTGCCCAGCAATGCGGCTTCGGCCACCGCCTTGACAGCCGGGCCCCCTTCTTTCCAATAGCCGACGACGCGACCGCGGTCGGTCGCCGGAATGGGGCCGGCATCTCTGCTTTCCTCGCCCGGTTCTGCGGCACCGGCGGGACTCGTCCCAACGACGCCCGCCACGAGTGTCAGCGGCAGTATGCCTGCACACAACGCACGTATACCACGCGGCCATGTTCTACCCGCTCCGTTCGAGCGGACTCTGCGCCTCACGAAGTGCGCCTTTCTTGGTAGTTGCTTGCTGCCCAGATCGGCGGGGCGAGCATAACCGCCTCGATTGGCCGCGAGGGGTGCGTCAGCCGGTCGAACAACCTCATTCCAAGATCGTTAATAACGTCGAGGCCGGAGGATTGGCGGGTGTGTGGACCCTGGACGGTTCCAGGCATTGTGTCCGACTTGTGATCGAGTACCCCTCTTAACTCGCCTTGGTCTGTCGATGGTAGGTTCCATACCTGCCCTTTACCTGGGCTTCGCACGCGGCTTGCATCTGTTGCCGCATACACCTGGAAGGAATGTCTGGTGATCTTTAGTGCGCGCAGAATGCTGCTCGCCGGTGTCGTCGGCGCAGTCGCGGCCGCTACGGCCGTTTGCACCCTGACTGCTGCCGAGGCTGCCCCTCAGGCCGAGGATCGCGTCGTTCAGCAGTCCGGTGCGACGGATGTGACGCCGCCTTCGGCGGTGGAGGACTTCGGTTACCCGGGTGCGGACAAGATCCTCAGGGAAAAGGGCCTCAAGCTGATCAAGGGTGACGGACACATCGTTCTGACCGAGTGTTCCAGCTCGTGGAGCATGAAGGTCGAGGCCAACAGAGACCTCAACACCGTTGAGCACTGTTTCAAGGTGACGGGGAAGAAGGGGTACCTCTCCCTGGAGCTTCCGAGGTTCTTCGGCCTCTGGAACGAGGACCATGAGGTGAAGGCCACGATCACCACTGAAGGGAAGACGAAGACCGTCGACGTCCCTAAGGACGAGGTGACGTCTTTCGGTGAAGGTGACGCGAGCACCGGCTCGAAGAAGGCCACCCTGCTCGAGCTCCGCGTGACTGGTTGATCCAACTCCACTCACCGCGTCATCGACTCGCCCCCGCTAGATCATTTTTGACTCACCGCGTTCTGAGGAATTGAATCGTGTTTCGCACAGCTCCACGCACCGTGTGGACAGCAGGAATTCTCACGGCCACTGTTGGGGCCGGCGTGCTGACCGCTGCCCCCGCGAATGCCGTCGTCGGTGACGTCGCCAAGAGCGGAACGTACGCCTTCACCGCGAAGCTCGACATCGGTGGCGGCAAGCGCAGCTGTACTGCTGCTCTGGTCGAAAAGCAGTGGCTCGTCACCGCCACTAGTTGCTTCGCAGACGACTCCGCTCAGGGCGGCAAGGTGGCCCCCGGAGCCCCCAAGCTGAAGACGACCGCCACCATCGGTCGTACCGACCTCTCCGATGGCGCCGGTCAGGTCCAGGACGTCGTGGAGCTCGTCCCGCGCGAGGACCGCGACCTGGTGATGGCCAGGTTGGCCAAGCCCGTCACCGGCGTCACTCCCGCCGAAATCGGCTTCAAGCCGCTCGCGCAGGGCGAGGAGCTGCGTGTCGTCGGCTATGGCCGTACCAAGGACGAGTGGGTGCCGGACAAGCTGCACTCGGCGAAGTTCACCGTCGGTGCCCTGCGGGACGGGGCGGTCGAGCTGGCCGGAGCGAGCGCTGAGGCCGCCGTCTGCAAGGGCGACACCGGTGGTCCCGCCTTCCGTGAGGTCGGGGGCCGCTACGAGCTCGTCGGCGTCAACAGCGCTTCCTGGCAGGGCGGCTGTTTCGGCAATGAGGACGAGACCCGCAAGGGTGCCGTCGAGGCGCGGGTCGACGACATTGCCGGGTGGGTTCAGTCCGTGTCCTCGCGTACGCTGCTGCCGCGCTCGAACTGGAAGTACGCCGCCCACACCGCGTCCGGCTACTTCACCGGCGACTCCCACAACGGCAAGCGCCGCATGGACCTGTTCGTCGTCTGGCAGGACGGCGAGGCCACGCTCTTCCAGGGTGCCGACCACGACGATGCGAAGCAGCCCTTCTCCGCCGAGTACAAGATCGCCGACAAGGGCAGCTACTGGCGGGACGCCCGCGCCGTCACCGGTGGCCGGTTCACCGAGAGCGGTTCCGACGGCATCACGGTGCGCTGGGCCAGCGGCAAACTCTCGACGTACACCCACGTCGACGAGAAGGGTGTCCACGACGAGAAGACCCTTGCCCGCAGCGACTCGTGGAAGAACGCCCGTCTCATCACGGCCGGTCGTTTCACCGCCAACGCCCTGCGCGACGATCTGCTCGTGCTGTGGGAGGACGGCTCCACGTCGATGTACTCCGACACCGACGTCAACGGGGTGAAGAAGGAGAGCCAGCTGACGAAGGCGGACAACGGCTGGAAGAACGCCGTGTCCATCGCCGCCGGTGAGTTCACCGGCAATAAGACAGCCGACCTCCTCATCCGCTGGAACGACGGTCAGGCGCAGCTCTTCCCGGGTGTCGACACCGACGGGTACCACGGCAGCCGGATCACCGTCCGGCCCGTCGGTTCGGCGTGGAAGAACACCCGGACGCTGACGGTGGGTTCCTTCACCGCCCCCGGCAAGGCTCCCAACGACCTCCTCATCGGGTGGAACGACGGCAACGTCAGCTACTACCCGGGCATCGACGCCGGCGGTACGCACGGCGAGGTCCAGCTCGTCGGCTGAGTCCGGCGCTCCCTCATGTGTCCGGTCGCCGCCGCCTCCCCGCGGCGGCGACCGGATCTGTGACTCTCGAGGAAAGACACATGAACCGCACTCGTTCGCGCGCAGCGTGGGCAGCCGGCCTTCTCACCACTGTCGTCGCGGCCGGCGCACTGGGTACGGCCCCCGCACACGCCGTCATCGGCGACGTGGCCAAGGACGGCCAGTACGTTTCCACCGTCGAACTCGACATCGGTGAAGGCCTGCGTGCCTGCACCGGCACGCTCGTGGACGAGCAGTGGGTGCTGACCGCCGCCAGCTGCTTCGCCGACACCGCGCAGCCGGGCGGCAAGGTCACCGCAGGCGCGCCCCAGATGAAGACCCGGGCGACCGTCGGCCGGGCGGACCTCGCCACCGAGACCGGGCAGGTGCGGGACGTCGTCGAGCTCGTCCCGCGTGACGACCGCGACCTCGTCATGGCACGGCTCGCCGCTCCCGTCGCCGGTGCCGAGCCCGCAGCACTCGCTGCCGCCGCTCCCGCCAAGGGCGACGTCCTGCGGGCCGCCGGCTACGGCCGTACGAAGGACGAGTGGGTGCCGGACCGCGTGCACTCGGGTGCCTTCGGCGTCGATGCCGTGAAGGGCACCGGCCTCGACATCACCGGCAAGGACGGGGCCGTTTGCAAGGGCGACACCGGCGGGCCGGTGTTCCGGGAGCGTGACGGACGCCAGGAGCTGGTGGCCGTCAGCAGCACCTCCTGGCAGGGCGGCTGCTTCGGCAACGAGGGCGAGACCCGCAAGGGTGCCGTCGCCAGCCGGGTCGACGACGTCGCCTTCTGGATCCAGCAGGTGCGTGGTCTGCCGAAGCGCTACGCGACGACCACCGGTGACTTCGACGGTGACGGCAAGGCCGACGTCGCCATGCTGACCGACTACGGTCCGGCGAAGGACGGCCGGGGCCGTGCGGCGCTGTGGGTCCACACCGCCACCGGCGAAGGGTTCCGGGAGCCGCGCGCCGTGTGGGACACCGGCTCCGACAGCTGGCGGTGGGACGCCGTCAAGCTGACGTCCGGTGACTTCAACGGTGACGGGAAGACCGACATCGGAGCCCTGTACAACTACGGCAGGACCGCCGACGGCCTCAACCGGACCGGTCTGTTCACCTTCACCAGCAACGGCAACGGCTTCAACGCACCCGTAAGGGCCTGGGAGAGCGGTTCCAGCACCTGGAAGAGCTGGAACTGGGATGCCAGCAAGGTCGCAGCCGGCGACTTCGACGGCGACGGAAAGACCGACATCGCCGTCCTGTACAACTACGGCAAGAGCGGATCCCGCAACGAAAGCGGCCTGCTGACCTTCACCAGCACCGGCAGCGGCTTCGCCGAGCCCCGCAAGGCGTGGGAGAGCGGCTCCACCAGCTGGAACTGGAACAGCAGCAAGATGGTCGCCGGTGACTTCAACGGTGACGGCAAGAGCGACATCGCCGTCCTCTACGGCAACGGCACGACCTCGGACAGCCGCAACGAGACGGCGCTGTGGCTCATCGCCGACAACAGCAACGGCTTCGTCGAGCACCGCAAGGTCTGGAACAGCCTGACCTGGGAGGGCCGCAGCTGGAGCTGGGAGGCCAGCAAGGTCGTGGCCGGCGACTTCGACGGTGACGGCAAGGCCGACATCGCCGTCCTGTACAACTACGGCCCGGTCTCCGGCAAGAACAAGACGGGCCTGTGGGTCTTCTCCGGCACCAAGGACGGCCTCACCGACCCGCGAAAGGTCTGGGAGAGCGGCACCTCGGTCGACAGCTGGACCTGGGAAGCGAGTGAGCTCGCCGCCGGTGACTTCAACGGTGACGGCAAGGCCGACATCAGCGTCACGTACGACTACGGGCAGGGCGCCGACGGCCGTACGGCGACCGGACTGTGGACCTTCACCAGCAACGGGAGCGGCTTCAACGCTCCCGTGAAGGTCTGGAACAGCGGTCTCAAGCGCTGATCCGTCCCGTGGGGCCGGCGCCCGGAGCGCCGGCCCCGCAACCCGTTCACCAGCAATCCCAGGACACCGCACCCCATGAAGTTCGTACCGGTGAAGCTCGCCCCCGCCTTTCTCCTCACCCGCCGTGCCCGCCGGGGGCTGTGCGGGGCCGCGCTCGCCGCCTCGTTGACGACGGCCGCCGGGGCGGGGCCGCTCACCGCCGATGCCCGGCCGGCCGCGCCCGGGCCGGACAGCGCGCAGGCGGCGCCGTCCAGGGGCGTGCCCGACCTTGTGCTGCCGGACCTGCGCAAGTCCGCTGGATCCGGGCTGTCCACCGGTGGTGAAGCCGGTATTCCGGCCACCGCGTTGGACGCGTACAAGAAGGCCGCCCAGGCGCTGGCCGCGAGCCAGCCGGGGTGTCGCATCCCGTGGGAGCTGGTCGCGGGGATCGGGCGGGTGGAGTCCGTGCACGCTTCCGGTTACGGGCTGCGCACCGACGGGTCGACGGAGCGGCCGATCCGGGGGCCGCGGCTGGACGGGAAGCAGTTCGCGCTCATCCGCGACACCGACGGCGGGCGCTGGGACGGGGACACGGAATACGACCGTGCCGTCGGCCCCACCCAGTTCATCCCCTCCACCTGGGTCACCTGGGGCGCCGACGGCAACGGCGACGGGGTCAAGGACCCCAACAACATTTACGACGCCGCCCTCGGCACCGCCCGGTACCTCTGCGCGGGCGACCGGAACCTCACGGACCTCGCCGACCTCGACAAGGCGATCCTCAGCTACAACAACTCGCGGGAATACGTCAACGCCGTCCTGCAGTGGATGCGGACGTACCAGGGCAGCAAGGTCACCGCCCTTCCCGACGATGCCCCGGCCGTTCCACACCACCCCGACCCGGCGGACGGGCGGTCCGGGGCTCCCACCCGCGTGGTCGTACGGACCGCGGCGACCACCGCGTCCGTTGAGAAGCCGACGCCGACGCCGACGCCGAAGCCGACGCCGGTGCCCACGCCCGAGCCCCGGCCCGAGCCCGACGTCCGTACCGTCACCCGTCTTGTTGCTCTCGGGGAGCAGAGCCGCGACGCCGAGACCGGACAGGACCTCGACCAGGTCGCGCGCGTCCGGGCGAGCAACGCCCGCGGCGACGCCGTCGCCGGAGCCGACGTCACCTTCGAGATCGTCGGGGCCGCCACGGATGCCCGGTTCCCCGAGCACGGTGACGCCACGACCGTCACCGTCACCACCGACGCCCAGGGCATCGCCGTCGCGCCGCGGCTGCGCGTCGGTGACCGGCCGGGCGGTTTCGTCGTCAGGGCCGGCACCGCCGGCAAGGAGGTGACATTCCGGGTGAACGCCCGGCTGTCCGCCACCGCCACCGCCGATACCCTGGCACGGGTCGGTGAACAGGCCCTGACAGCGCCGGCGAACGGCGCCTTCGCCGAGGGTCTGCGGGTCAAGGCCACCCGCTACGGCCAGGCCGCCCTCGGCACCGTCCTCACCGCCACCTTCCTCACGAGCAAGGACAACGCCGCCGAGAACACCCTCGGCCCGTACTTCACCGACGCCTCCGGCAAGGCCGTCCGCACCCTCGTGCTGCCGCCACCCGGCACCGATGGCGTGATCGCCCTGCCGGCGATCCACGCCGACGGGCACCCGGGCACGTACGTGCTGCGGCTCGCCACCGCCGACGGCGTCGTCCTGGACGTCGAGCTCACCGTCACCGCGTGAGCGTCACTGCCCCGCGTTCTCCGCGCTGTTGAGGGCCATGACCATCACCGCGCCCGTCATGACGAGGCGGTCGGTCAGGGCGTCGAGTTCGCGGCGTTGTTCGTGGGGGAGGTGCCACTCCTCCCACCAGGTGGTCTGTTCCTGGGTCGGGGGTGCCTGCCATTCGGCGGCCCAGTCCTGGGCGAGGCGGGCGGCCAGGGGGGTGGCCGTGCGGGCCAGGGTGGCGTAGGCGGTGAGGAGGGCCACCATGTGGCCGTCGGCGAGCCAGGGGCGCCAGCCGGCCAGGAAGGCGTCGGCGAGCTGGGCGACGTCCTCCAGCCAGAGCACGTGCTGGGTCACCCAGCCCTGGGGCGAGGGGGAGGGCGGCATGGCCGGAAGCAGGCGGGGATCCAGGGCGTCGCGGTGGGCCAGGAAGTCCCGGGCGAGACTCAGTTCGAGGTCGGCGGGGGTCCAGGTGCCCTGGTGGAGGGCGCTGGCGGCGGCATCGACGGCTTCGACGGCGTGGCTCATTCCGATACCGTACGCGCTTGGCGTCAGCGGCCGCGGCGGGCCTGGCGGCCGGCGGCCAGCCAGGCCGTGCGCAGCCGTTCGTAGACGTCGCGCTCGGCGCTGGTGAGGGTGCGTCCGGCGCGGGCGGCCAGGAAGGTGCGGATCTCGGCGTTGAGCTGCTCCGGGGTCGGGGGCGTGAGCGTGTTGCAGGACATGGCCACAGGCTACGAGGGCCCACTGACACCGGGTGCCACTGTGCGTGCATGTTTGCGGAACGCTCATCGAATGGTCATGAAGGGCCCCCGGCCCCTTAGTCCTTCCTTATGCCGGAAGCCTCACTCCTCCCCCGGGCCCCCGGCCCGGGTCGGCCGTCGCCGTCATTCCTCCGCCGGCCTGCGCAGCCGCGCCACGAACTTGTAGCGGTCCCCGCGGTAGACCGAGCGCACCCATTCCACCGGGTTGCCCTCCGCGTCCAGCGAGTGGCGGGAGAGCATCAGCATGGGCAGGCCCACGTCCGTGCCGAGCAGGCCGGCCTCGCGGGGGGTGGCCAGGGAGGTTTCGATGGTCTCCTCGGCCTCGGCGAGGCGGACGTCGTAGACCTCGGCCAGTGCGGTGTAGAGCGAGGTGTACTTGACCAGGTTGCGGCGCAGCGCCGGGAAGCGCTTGGCCGACAGGTGGGTGGTCTCGATGGCCATCGGTTCGCCGCTGGCCAGCCGGAGCCGTTCGATGCGCAGGACGCGGCCGCCGGCGGTGATGTCCAGGAGTGCGGCGAGGCGGTCGTCGGCGGTGACGTAGCCGATGTCGAGCAGCTGCGAGGTGGGCTCCAGGCCCTGGGCGCGCATGTCCTCCGTGTAGGAGGTCAGTTGGAGGGCCTGGGAGACCTTGGGTTTGGCCACGAAGGTGCCCTTGCCCTGGATGCGCTCCAGCCGGCCCTCGACGACGAGCTCCTGCAGGGCCTGGCGCACGGTCGTGCGCGAGGTGTCGAACTCGGAGGCGAGGGTGCGTTCGGGGGGCACGGGGGTGCCGGGGGGCATGGTTTCGGTCATGTCCAGCAAGTGCCGTTTGAGGCGGTAATACTTGGGAATGCGCGCGGTCCGCGCGCCTCCCGCGCCGCCGCTCTCCGCCGTACCGCCCTCGGTCGCCATGGCGTGCCTTCCCGACTCCGATGGTCCTGCTGCCGTCACCGGCTCCTCCGTCCGTAGCGGTCACATGGTGGCACGGGCATGGCCCGGGATGGCCGGAGATGCCCCCGGCCGGTGCCGAGGTGTCGGTCCGGTAACGGAGCCGAGGCGACTCTTATACACCCTTGACACCCCAAAAGGTCTAGGCCAAGCTGCGGGCACTGGTCTAAACCATTAAAGACCACAGTCGGTCCTTGAGGGAGAGTGCCGTGAAGCGAGGGCTCATAGCGGCGACGGGTGTCGCGGCCATGCTGGTGAGTGTTGCTGCCTGTGGGTCCAGCGACAGCGACAAGGAAAAGGCCGCGGACGGTTCCAAGGGCAAGACCCTCACCGTCTGGTTGATGGATGGCTCGAATCCGGCGGGTTGGACCAAGGCCGTCCAGGCCGAGTTCGAACAGAAGACCGGGGCGAAGCTGGACATCCAGGTCCAGAAGTGGAACGGGATCCAGCAGAAGATCACCACCGCCCTCTCCGAGTCCAACCCGCCGGACGTCCTGGAGATCGGCAACACCCAGACCCCCTCCTACGCCCAGACCGGCGGCCTCGCCGAGCTCGACGACCTGAAGAAGGAGATCGGCGCGGGCTGGACCGAGTCCCTCAACAAGGCGGCCGTCTTCGAGGGCAAGCAGTACGCCGCCCCCTGGTACGCCGCCAACCGCGTGGTCATCTACAACAAGCGCATCTGGGCGGACGCCGGCATCAAGGACGTGCCGAAGACGCGCGAGGAGTTCTTCAAGGACCTGGAGGCCATCCAGAAGAAGGGCGACGCCGAGCCGCTCTACCTTCCCGGCCAGAACTGGTACTTCTTCGACGGCCTGACCATCGGCACCGGCGCCGACCTGGTGAAGAAGGACGGCAAGAAGTACGTCTCCAACCTCGCCGACCCCAAGGTCGGCAAGGCCATGGAGATCTACAAGCAGTACCAGGCCTTCAGCAAGGCCCCCAAGGACAAGGACGAGGCCACCCCGCAGCAGGCCGACGTCTTCGCCAAGGGCAAGACGGGCGCGTTCATCGGCATGGGCTGGGAGGCCCAGACGGCGATCAAGGCCAACCCGCAGATCGAGAAGGAGATCGGCTACTTCACCATCCCCGGTGAGAGCGCCGACAAGCCCGAGGGCGTCTTCCTCGGCGGCTCCAACCTCGCCGTCGCCGAGGGCAGCAAGAAGAAGGACCTCGCCCAGGAGTTCCTGAAGATCGCGCTCTCCGACAAGAACGAGGCGGCACTCGCCAAGGAGGTCGGCTCGATCCCCAACAAGGACGCGCTGCTGACCAACCTCAAGGGCAACGCCGCCGCCGAGGCCGCCGCGCCGGCCGCCAAGGGCGGCGGCACCACGCCGCTGATCCCCGAGTGGGCCAACGTCGAGAACGCGCCCAACCCGGTCAAGGCGTACATGACGGCCGTCCTCGAAGGAAAGTCCCCGGCCGACGCCGCCCAGCAGGTCGAGGCCGAGATGAACAAGCGCCTCAGCCAGAAGCAGTAGCTCAGAAGCAGTAGCCCAGAAGCAGGAGCTCACAAGCAGGAGAGCGGCGGATCCGGCCCGGGCCCTCGGGCCCGGGCCGGCTCCGCATACCCACGCACCACCGTTCCACAGATCCACAGATCCACAGGTCCACAGGGAGAAGGCGGACGACGATGTCAGCGCAGATCGAGGAGGTGCCGGCCACCGCGCCCGCGCCTCGGACCGGCAAGGGCACCGCGCCGCCGCCCCGCCGCGGCCGTGAGCGCGCTGCCGGCAGCGTGCCGTACCTGCTGATCCTGCCCACCGTCGCGCTGACCGTGCTGCTGCTCGGCTGGACGATGGTCAAGAACGGCCTGCTGTCGCTGCAGAACCTCAACAAGCGCCAGCTGATCCGGCACGTCACCGAGTGGACCGGCCTCGACAACTACTCCGACGTGCTGCGCAGCACCGAGTTCTGGCACGTCACCGGCCGGACGGTGCTCTTCACGGCCGCCAACGTCGCCCTGATCATGGTGCTCGGCTGTCTGATCGGCCTGCTGCTGGCCCGGCTGGGCGGCAAGGCCCGCCTGCTGCTCTCGCTCGGCCTGGTCCTGGCCTGGGCGATGCCGGTCGTCGCCGCGACCACGGTCTTCCAGTGGCTGTTCGACCAGCGCTTCGGCGTCGTGAACTACCTGCTCGACACCCTCGGCGCGCACTCCATGGCCGGCTACAACTGGACCAGCGGACAGCTGTCCACGTTCTTCGTCATCACCGTGCTGATCGTCTGGCAGTCGATCCCCTTCGTGGCGATCAACCTCTACGCGGCGACGACCACCATCCCCAAGGAGCTGTACGAGGCGGCCTCCCTGGACGGCGCGGGCACCTGGAAGAAGTTCACCTCCGTGACCTTCCCCTTCCTCAAGCCCTTCTTCCTCGCCACGACCTTCCTCGAGGTCATCTGGGTCTTCAAGGCGTTCACCCAGGTCTTCGCCATCAACGAGGGCGGCCCCGACCGGCTCACCGAGACCCTGCCGGTGTACGCCTTCGCCGAGGGCATGGGCAGCCAGCACTTCGGCATGGGCGCCGCCATCTCCATCCTGACCATCGTGATCCTGCTGGGCCTGACCGCCTACTACCTGCGCCTGGTGCTCAAGCAAGAGGAGGACGACCTGTGAGGCGCCCGCTGATCGGCCGCGTCTGGCCGCCCGTGACGGCGTGCGTCCTGTTCGTCGTCTTCGCCTTCCCCGTCTACTGGATGTTCGCCACGGCCTTCAAGGCCAACAAGGACATCGTCGGCGACACCCCCGTCTGGTTCCCGGCCAGCCCCACCTTCGAGCACTTCGACAAGGCGGTGGCGGCGGACGGCTTCTGGACGTTCGTGGGCAACTCCCTCACCGTCACCCTGGTCGCCGTCGGGCTCTCGCTCGTCATCGCGCTGCTGGCGTCCTTCGCCATCGCGCGCATGCGCTTCAAGGGCCGCAAGGGTTTCGTCCTGGTGATGATGATGGCGCAGATGGCCCCCTGGGAGGTCATGACCATCGCGTACTACATGATCGTGCGCGACGCGGACATGCTCAACAGCCTGCCGCCGCTGATCGCCATCTACACCGTCATGGTGCTGCCCTTCACCGTCCTGACGCTGCGCGGCTACGTCGCCGCCGTGCCCAAGGAGCTGGAGGAGTCCGCCATGGTCGACGGCTGCACCCGGCTCCAGGCTTTCCGGAAGGTGATCTTCCCGCTGCTGGCGCCGGGCGTCATGGCCACGTCGCTGTTCGGCTTCATCACCGTGTGGAATGAATTCCCGATGGTCCTCATCCTCAACAAGGACCCGGGCGCACAGACGCTCCCGCTGTGGATCACCGGATTCCGCACCACCTTCGGCGACGACTGGGGCGCCACCATGGCCGCCTCCTCGCTCTTCGCCGTACCGATCCTCGTCCTCTTCGTCATCCTGCAGCGCAAGGCGGTCGGAGGCCTCACCTCCGGCGCAGTGAAGGGCTAGGGCGTGTCCGGTGGATCTCCGTCACGCGGCACCACGACGCCCCGTAGGGGCGCGGGGCAGCGTCGATCTGCGGCTGCCGCCGCGTGGGCGCGATCGGCCACGACGGCCCGCAGCCGACGCGCA